>DAHVTI010000242.1 GCA_027324255.1 Bryobacterales bacterium
CCGGGAGAAGATGTTGTTTACGCACAAGGGGCTTTCGGGGCCTGCGATCCTGCAAATTTCGTCGTACTGGCGGCCGGGGGCGGAGGTGGTGGTGGACTTGCTGCCGGGTGTGGAGTTCGCGGAGACGGCGCCGCACGAGGCTCGGAAGCGGCTGTCGATCAAGCTGCCGCAGAGGCTGGCGGAGGCGTGGATGGAGTGGGAGGGGTTCACGCAGCCGGTGCCGAGCGTGAAGAAGATGGACGCGCGGCTGCACGCGTGGCGGGTGAAGCCTTCAGGGACGGAGGGGTTTGAGAAGGCGGAGGTGACGGGCGGCGGGGTTTCGACAGGCGAGCTTTCGTCAACGACGATGGAGGCCCGACGGGTGCCGGGCCTCTTCTTCATCGGGGAGGTTGTGGACGTAACGGGATGGCTGGGCGGATACAACTTCCAGTGGGCGTGGTCGTCGGCCCGTGCGGCGGGGACGGCGCTGTCAATCGGGTAGGCGGAACGGCACGGTGACCTGGGTAGCGACTTCGACGGGCTGGCCGTTGAGGAGTGTGGGCCGGTAGCGATATTGCTTGACGGCGTCCACGGCGGCCTGGACGAGCAGCGGGTGGCCGGAGACGAGCGTGACGAACGTCACATCGCCTTCGGGGTTGATGACAATGCTGAATTTGACGTCGCCCTGGATGCGGGCCTGGCGGGCGAGGGGTGGGTACTTGGGCGGGGGCGATTCGATGAGCATGCGCTCCTGCACGCCTGCCCCCACGTTGATGCGCTTTGGTGTTTCGGGCGGCACCGGTGCGGCTGCGGGCTGGGTGAGGGAACGGAGCTTCTGGAGGGCTTCGGGCCACTTGGGGTTCGAGGGGTCGAGTTGGGCGGCGCGGGCGAGCAGAAGCTCGGAGGCATTCAGTTGCCTGCGCTGCATCTCTACCCTCCAGCGCTGAAACTCTTCATTCCCGCCATGCGCGCGCGGGTTGGTATCCACGAGAAAATCCAAGTTCTTGGGCTGCACCAGCATTCCGACGTTGCCGATGAGGTCGGCGTCTTTGCCCCTGAGAAACTCATCCAGTGCCTCTTCTGCCCGACGGTCCTGCTCCGGAAAGTCGCGGGTAAAGAGCCTGAGATCAATCATCCAGATTCCCACCAGCGCTCCCAGCGCGCGACGGTCTTCAGGGGCGGCGACGCGCGCTGCCTCAAAGAGGCGCCGGGACTCCAGACGGTCAATCGTCCGGAAGAACTCAGCGGCGTGGAGGAGGACATCGACGTTGGAAGGATTCTCGATGGCCTTGCGGCGCCAGAGGTCTTGCAGGCGCTGCCAGACACCTGCGTCCTGGACCATGGCGCGGTCGGCGGCGACGCGAGAAGAGTACGTTTCGTGGAGAGAGGCTTCGGGGTGGTTGTCGATGGCCCAGGTGAGGTGGTCGAGCCAGCGTGGGATGTAGCCGTTGCTGAAGTAATAGCCGATGAGGCGGGCGCGAGCGTCGAGGTCGTGGGGATTCTGCGCGAGGCGCTGCTCGAGTTCGGCGGCCTGCTGGGGCGTGGTGTTTGCGCCGGGGATCGAGTTGCGGGGGAATGGGCTTTCCGCCTGGCGTTCGATGGTGACTGGCGGCAGAGGCTGCTGGCCGGGCTGGAGGGAAGCCGCGGCGTAGAGGACTGGGAGGGCGAGCGCGGCCAGGGCGCACCACGTCAGTTTGCCGAGGGGGCGGGGGACGGTGAGGTTGGCGGAGATGAGGCGCTCGATGCGGACGCCCACCTTGCTGGATCTCGCCATGGCGGTGGCGGGGACGGCGCGGTTTGGAAGTTGGGCGGCAAAGTCGAAGAGGACGGCGGCGTAGCAGCGGGGGTCGCCGGAAACAGCGAGCGCACTGGCATCGCAGGACTCTTCGGCAAGGGCGGCCAGGCGGCGCTCTATGAACCACGCGAGAGGATGGAAGAAGAAGACGGCGCGGTTCATGGCCGCCATAACAGAGAGCGGCCAATCGAGGCGGCGGAGGTGCGCCAGTTCGTGGGCGAGCACGGCGCGTTGGCGGAAGGGATCCCACTCGCGCCAGTTGGCGGGCAGGACGATGGCGGGCTCGCGCCAGCCGGCGGCGAAGGGAACTGGCACGGCATCCGATTCGCAGAGAGGGGGCAGCGGGAAGCCGCGGCCGGCGGCGAGGGAGAGATCGGCCATGGCTTGCAACAGCGCTTCGTCGCGAAGCGGACGGGCGGCGGCGAGGATCCTCCCCGTGCGGCGCACCGACACGGCCACTCGGAGGAGCAGTATTGCGGCCACCATCAGATACGCCGCCAGGAGCAGGACCGGCCACGCGACGGTTCGCGATGGCCGCGGGGCCGGAAGCGGATGAGACGGAAGCTGGGATGCACGGGGCGGGAGGATGATGGCAGGCGAAGGGATCTCCGGCGCCGCGATGCCGGCGGAGAGATAGACGGGCGGGAGAAGCGGCGTGAGGACCGGCAAGAGGAGCATCGCAGCGAGCACGGCCGCCCAGAGGGCGTGGCGGAGTTCCGGGCCTCGGTTGCGGAGGAGCCAGGCGGCCGGCGCGGCCAGCAGACCGACCGCGAAGGCGCGCACGGACACCTCAAGGAGGAAACCGAGCGCTCCGGAAGACGCGCGGAGGAGTTCAAGCATTCGACTTTCCCTTTCGCTCCTGCTGCCGCTCGAGCTTCTTCGCCAGTTCGCGGAGCTCGCGCGGGTCAATCACCTCTTGTTCGACCATGCCGGCGACCAGGGCCTGGACGGAGCCGCCCCAGAAGCGGTCCGCGATCTGGCGGATGGCGCGCATGGCCACGTTTTCCGGCTGTTCGAGGCCGGAGTAGATATAAGTGCGCCCCTCCTCGCGATGGGAGGCGTAGCCTTTCTCCTCCAGGCGGCGCAGGATGGTGCGCGCGGTGGCATCCTTCATGGGATGGCGGCCGTCGAGGCCTTCGCGGACGTGCTCGGCGCTGGAGGGTCCGTTGGCCCAGAGGAACTGCATGACGAGGTGCTCGAGTTCGCTGAGGGCCTTGCGGGCGGGTTTTACGTTACGCATCGTACCGCTACAAGTTGTAACTCTAATCAGGCCGCGTGTCAAGGTGTAATGTGGAAGGAGGGGCAGAACATGCGGAAGACGATACTGAGCGTGCTGGCGGCGGGTGCGGTTCTGCTGGCGCAGAAGCCGGCGGAGAAACAGGAGTTGAAGGGGCAGGGGTCGGACCGCAAGGCGGCGATCGAGGCCGTGGCCTACATCGACAAAGACCAGATGAAGGCGGTGGTCGGGCAGGACCCCGGAGAGAGCATTGTCGTCGTGAAAGTCACCTTCACGCCGGCGCAGGGCGAAAAGATCAACCTGATGCGCGACGACTTCCTGCTGCGGAGCGACCGGGACGGACAGAAATCGCGGCCGCTGGAGCCGTCGCAGATCGCAGGCACTTCGGTGATGGTGATCAGCTCGCGCGGAGGCACGCAGGGCACGGGCATGTCGGAAGAACGGCGCGTGCCGTGGGGCGTGCCGGGCATTCCGGGCGGATCACCGACGGGCGCGCCGCCGATGGGGCTGCCGATGCCGGGGCAATCGCCGAACGTGGGCTCGGCCACGGCGGACACGTCGGAGGCGCAGGCGTCGATTGAAGAGCGCGCGGCGAAGACGAATCCGCTGTTGGAAGCCCTGAAGGCCAAGATCCTGCCGGAGGGGGAGTTGGAAAAGCCGGTCAGCGGGCTGCTCTATTTCCAGATTGACGGAAAGCTCCGGCCGAAGGACCTGGAACTGATTTACCGCAAGGCCCCGCCGCGCATCAGCGTGCGCTTCGTGGCTCCCAAGAAGAAGAAGTAGCTACTCATGCACCTCAGCGACCTCGACACCCCGGCCATTCTCATCGACCTCGACATCATGGAGCGCAACCTGAAGCGCGCGGCGGACTACGCGCGCGAGCACGGCTTGCGCATGCGGCCGCACACGAAGACGCACAAGATCCCGGCGCTGGGAAAGCGGCAGTTGGAACTGGGCGCCGTGGGGCTGAGCGTCGCCAAGACCACGGAAGCCGAGGTGATGCTGGCGAGCGGGACGGAAGACCTGCTGGTGGCCTATCCGGTGGTAGGCGCCCACAAGGTGGCGCGGCTGACGGAGCTGGCGAAAAAGGTACGGGTGACGGTGGCGGTGGACAGCCTGGCGGCGGCGCAGCCGATTTCGGACGCGGCGCGGGCGGCGGGCGTCGAGATCGGCGTGCTGGCCGAGATGGACGCGGGGCTGCACCGCGTGGGCGTGCAGCCAGGGAGCGAACTGGAGGCGCTGGCCGGGGCGCTGGCGCGGCTGCCGCACATCCGCTGGCGGGGCGTGGCCTTTTATCCGGGGCACATCAAGGATCAGGCGGAA
>DAHVTI010000245.1 GCA_027324255.1 Bryobacterales bacterium
GAAACCGATCCGGGCACCAGCAGCGTCAACGAGACGAAGTTCCGCCCCTTCAGCGGCAGCGACGTCAGTTGCCCCGTGTTGATGGTGTCGCCCGTCTGCGTCGTTTCCGTCTGCAGAATCGGAGCGACGTCTTTCACTTCCACCACCTGCGTCGTGTCGCCGACTTCCAACTTGATGTCGACACGCGCCGTCTGGTTGCCTTCCAGCTTGAAAGGCCCCAGGCTCGACTTCTTGAAACCCGATGCGGATACGGAAACCGTGTAGTCGCCGATCGGCAGGAACAGCAGATTGTAGATCCCCGACTCGTTCGATTGCGCGTCGTAGGAGACGTTCGTTCCCTGGTTCGTGGCGGACACCTTCGCGTTAGGCACTACCGCGCCAGAAGGGTCCGTGACAGTTCCGGTAATTGCGCCGGTGATGGTCTGGCCCGGAAGGGCCAGCGACAGCAAACAGGCACAGAGAATCCCTGAAAGAACAAGCTTGTGCAGATTCATAGTTTGGGTGAACCCCTGTATGAAGAAACCTTAGCAAATGTTTTCTCCGGGAACAAGGGGCGGCAGGGGTCTCCCGAATCGCGCATTTGCGCTTTCTGTTCGCCAGAACAAGCCAATGGGCGGCCCGCAGTCAACCTGCCGGGCCGCCCATTGCCCTCACATCGAGGGTTGTCCTCCGAGCGCTTTATATATATGCACCACTCTCCGGTGGGTCAGAATGTCAGGCGCAGGACCAGTTGGCCCGTGCGCTCGTACTGCGCGCTCGTGATCTCGGCAAAGTTCGCGGCGGCGGCTCCGCGCACCGGCCCGTTGAACTGCGGCGTGTTGAACAGGTTGATGAACTCGCCCCGCAGTTCGATCTTCACGCGCTCCACGATCGGGAACTGCTTCTGGAACGAGGCGTCGTAGGTCTTGAAACCAGGGCCTCGCTCTGTCCCCACTCCGGCAGTGCCCAGTGTTCGAGCCGTGTTGACGCGGTAGGCGGAGATGTCGAACCACCGGGATCCGGGACCGACATTGCCCAGCGTCTTGCCGCCCTGCCCGGCCACCGAGGCGCGGGAGCCGCGCGAGTTCGTGGTGGAGTTGTCCGGCGCGGTGATGGTCAGCGGGAAGCCCGTTCGCAGGGTCATAATCCCGCCCAGTTGCCACCCGCCCAGGATTGCGTTGGCCGCGGGGTGGATGTTCGCGCCCCACTTCTGTCCCTTGCCGTACGGGACGCTCCAGACGTGGGTGAACGTGAACATGTGCCGGGCGTCAAAGTACGTGGGGCCCCATTCCGCCTTGCGGTCGTACAGGTACTGCCAGTAGGCGGATTGCGACCCTGCCTGGCCGCCCTCTCCGTAGTAGCCGATGGCGTCGCTCATGCCCTTCGACCAGGTGTAGTTGGCCTGGAATTCCAGTCCGCCGGACAGCCGCTTGGTCAGCGTGGATTGCATGGCATGATACTGCTGGTTGCCGTTGGTCTCTGTTCCGGAGATCTGCGTGATCCGCGACAGCGTGGGATTCCCGCTCAGGTATGGGCTGGCCTGCGTCGTACCGTCGGCCAGCAGCCGGCGCTGGAAGTAAGGCATCGGAACCACCAGGTGGTGCCCCTTCTGTCCCACATAGCCGACGCTCGCCACCATCCGCATCGGGAACTGCTGCTCCACGGTCAAGTTCCACTGCTGCGTGTTGGCCGGCCGCACAAACGGATCCCACAACCGGATGTTGCTCTTGTTGTAAGGGTCGGCCTTGCTCAGGACACTGAAGCCCTGCGCGGCGGTTGACCCCGGCAGGCTCAGGTTGGGATTGTCGTAACGCGCTTCGAACTCCGCGTTGAACGGTGGATTCATCGGCAGCCTCAAGTTGGTGCCGGTGCCTTCCATGAAGGAACTAATGGTGTAGGCGCCGCGCAGCACCGTCCTGCCGCCCTTGATGGGAGTCCACGCAAAACCGATGCGCGGCTGGAAGTCCTTCTTATACGGCTCATACAGGGCACGGCTCGCACCGCCCTGTCCCGCTAGAAGCAGAGCGCCCGTGAACGGCGAAAAGTTCGACTGCCTGTCCTTCACCTCCACCAGCGGCGTGTGATACTCCCAGCGCAACCCGAGATTCAGCGTGAGCGTGTCGGTGATGCGCCAGTCGTCCTGGAAATACGCGCCCCAGATCGTCTTCCGGTGGCCCCACGTGCCGGTGTCCAGTCCGCGCCCCAGCCACTCGGGCAAGCCCAGGAAGAAGTCCGCATCGGCCCAGGCAAACTTCGACGAGTCCACTGCCGTCCAACGGCCGGCGAAGTTCATCAGTCCCGTCCTGCCGTTGTTCCCGGCATAGAACGTATTCATCTGCTGGCGCAGCGCCTGGCCGCCCATCTTCATCATGTGCCGCCCGCGAATCCACGTCAGGTTGTCGGCAAAGTGATAGGTCGTGTTGGCAAACAACTGCTGCGTCCCGATGTTGGCGCTGCCGATGTTGCTCGTGAACGTGTTCGAGAACTGGATGTTCAGCAGCCCAGGCGAATTCACGCCCGCGATGCCGTACTTCGAGTTCAGGTCCTCATAGCCTTCCTTGTTGGCGCCGCCGTTGAACAGCGTGATCCGGTTCACGCCCGCTCGCGCCTCGTTGACGATGCTCGGCGAAAAAGTGCGCGTCCAGTTCAGCACGCCCGCCTTGAACGGCGAGTCGTTGAACGAATTGAAGTAGAGCGGGAACGTGTTGAAACCGGGGTTCTCCTGCGTGCCCATCGAATACCGCACCCCGAAATCATCCTTCGTGCTCATCTTCCAGTCCACCTTCACGTCCCCCTGGTTGTTGTTCAGTCTGCTTGAGCCGGCGTTGAACTGGTTGAACCGCAGGACGTTGGTGGTCGGCAGCGGGTACATCGCCGTGTCGCTGTACAGCGCCTTGGACACCGGACTCTGCAGGCTGGCCGGAATCAGGTTGTTCGGGAACGGCCGCCGGGCGCCCGTCGGCCCCAGATCATATGGATTGTAAAGCTGCACCGGCTGCCGCCCCGCTAGATTGGGGTCCGAAGCCGGGTTCAGCAACCTGGAGAAGTCCCCTGCACGGAAGTCCGCCGGCGCCACGGTGATTGAGCTGATCGTCGCGGGCGTGGGCTTTCTCATGCCCTGGTAGTCCACGAAGAAGAACAGCTTGTCCTTCCCGTTCACCACGCCCGGAATGGTCAGCGGCCCGCCAACCGTGCCGCCGAAGGAGTTGTATCGCAGGTAGGGCCGCGGCAGCGATTTCCCGTCCGCACCCTTCGTCCAGTTCCTCGCCCACGCGTTCGCGTTCAGCTTGTCGTTCTTGAAAAACTCGAACAGCGAGCCGTGGTACTCGTTCGTCCCCGACTTCATCGCCACATTGATGATCCCGCCCTGGAAGTTCCCGAACTCCGCCGACGCGTTGTTCGTGATCATCTTCACTTCCGCGATCGCGTCCAGGTTCGGCTGGTAGGACGTCAGGTTGTCCGACACCTGGTTGTTGTCGATGCCGTCGAGCAGAAAGTTGTTTGCTTCCTTCCGGTTGCCGTTCACGTACGGCCGCCCGCCGCCCGTCGTTCGCTGGTCGTTGTTGAAGCCCGCCGGGTTCGTCGTCGTCACCCCCGGCGCCAGCAGCGTCAGGGTGATGAAGTTCCGGCTCAAAAGCGGCGTATTCGAAAGCGTGTTCGAACTCACCGTCGTCCCCACAATCGTCGTATCCGTCTGCAGCAGCGGCGGCTCCCCCGTCACCTGCACCGACTCCGTCACGGACCCCACCTCCATCGCCACATCCACACGCGCCCTCTGGTTCACCTCCAGCGAGATGTCCGACCGCGTGATCGTCTTGAACCCCTTCGACTCCACCCTTACCTCGTACCTGCCCGGCAGCAGGCGCGGGTAGAGGTAAACACCCGCGACGTTGGTCGTCGTCGGGTAGTTTGTGCCGCGGTCCAGGTCTGTCGCCGTCACCGCCGCACCCGCAATCACTGCGCCGGACGGGTCTGAAACCACACCCGTGATGCTGGCGCTGATCTCCTGCGTCCACGCCGGCAGCGCCGCCGCCATCAGCAGGAGCATTCCCACGCAAATCACCTTGAAAGCTTGCGAGTTCCAATCTAGGACTGGCCTCATGTCGACTCCTCTCACGGCCAGCGCGCCTGCGGCGCCCTGGCGCTAGTGGGTTCGATGATGGAGTCCCCGGATCGCACCCCGCCTGCACCGGGCACGCCACGACCGAAAGCCAGGATGGAGTGCTATCGGGGTTCGGGCGGCAGAGCGGAATCTCCGCGCGCGTTCAGTCGCGCTTCGGCTTTCCTTCCGTCCTCCCAGCCCCGTTTGGCCGGCCCCCGATAACCATTCTCCCTCCATTTTCTGAAGAAACATTAACATGGGAGAACGGTGGATTCAATCCCTTGGAACCAGATTTTGCAGGAAAAACCACTTGCTCGTGGGGCCTGGTTCTGACCCGCCGCTGCGGCCTTCTCCGTCAGCGGTCGCACGGGTCCAATCAACCCCGGCGGCCCCTGCCCCCGGTATCGCGTCGGAATCGTCTGGTAGTGGTGCGACAGCGCGCTGTAGACCAACACTTCCACCCGGTACGGCGGCGCCAGACGGATGCCCGCCGCCTTGCCGTTCACCCGCGCCTCGGCTCGCGACGAAACCTGCCCCAGGTCCAGCCACACCCGCCCGGCCGCCTGCTCCGCTCTCAGCGTCACCTCCCGCCGGTACCAGGCCCCGCCGGAATACGACGACAGCCCCTCCACCCGGGCCCAGTCGCCCGCCTCCAGCCGCCCGGCCCCGCAATCGAACTGCACCGGCCCGGTGAACGCCGCCCCCGCGTATACCCTCGCTCCTGCTCCGCCCGGATCGCCACCTTCACCGGCCTTGCCTGCGGCCGGGCGAGCACGGCCTTGTAGCGGTTCCACCCGTTCTCGCCCCGGAAGTGATTGTCCGGCGGCGCCCACTCCCACCACCCGCCACGCGTCGAATCGTACAGCCCGTTCAGCGTCAGCAGCTTGTGCCCCAGCGCGAAGTTCCGCCAAGTGGCGTCCACCGCCTCGGCCGGCCTCGTGCCCCACCCGCTGCCGTAGTAGCCTTCCAGCCACGTCCGCGGCCGCTCATACAGGTGCGCGATCGAGCTCGCCACCCTAATTCTTCACCAGGTCCGACCCCAACCGCGGCTGGTCACTGCCCGGCCCGCTCATCCACCGCTGCGTCCGGAAGTAGTCGCCGAACTCCGCCACGTCCCGCCACCGCCCGCCGTGGTCGCAGCCGTACAGCATCCCCCGCGCCGTGTGCCATTCATAGATCGGCCCGAAGCAGTTCTCCTCTTCCAGCGCCACCATCACGTCCGAATAGTCCAGCCGGACCTTCACCGCCCGCGGCCCCGTCTCTTCGAACAGCGACGCCAGCTCCGGCGTCACGCCGTATCCCTTCCGCTTCCGGAACTCCCCGGCGAAGGCCCCGTTCCACAGCCAGCCCCTGACACCGAACGATAGCTCATCGGAGCAGAGGAAGTTCAGCCCCTTCCCGCTCTCCCCCGGGTTGCGGTCCTCGAACGGCTGGAAGAACTTCCCGATCATCTCCCGCCCGGGTGAGCGGGTGCATCGCGTCGATCGACACCAGCGCGTCTTTCACGTTCACCGCCACCATCCGCCACCGCCCCGATGGCGCACTCTTCTGCCTTCGAGCATTGGCCGCGGATCCACCGCCGTGCCCGGTGCGTTCCCGCCGTTCTCCACCCGGAACGCCGTCACGCTCAGCGCCGCCGCCGCCAACTCCCACTCGCACACTCCCGCGCCTCGCCTGCCAGCACCGCGCCGTGCACCTCCGGCTATTCCTTCAGGAGCAGCGCCGCCCCTCTCATGCCCGCGTCTTCTTCGGTTTCATCAGTTGCAGCATCACGAACGCCGCCGGGTGCAGGAAGCCCATCGCCAGGAACACCGGCGCGTACGACCACGACGTGATCGCCCGCCCGATCAGGTTCGCCGACAGCATCCCGCCCAACCCGGACCCCGCCGCCACCACGCCGAACACCGTCCCCAGCAGCGGCTTCGGGAACACGTCCAGGATGATCGTGCTCAGCGAGATCTGCCAGGACAGGTGCGCGAATGCCGCCACCGACGCAATCATCACCGCCATCAGCGGCGTCGGCGCCGAATAGATCAGCGGGCTCAGCGGCAGCAGCACGGCCGCAATCGCCATCACGTACAGCCGCGACGTCGCCGGCGCCACGCCCCGCCGGATGAACCACCCCGACAGCCAGCCCCCGAAAATGCACCCGATGTCCGCCGCCAGGTACACCAGCCACGCAATCCGCCCCACCTCCGCCAACGTCATGTGCCTGGCATCGGTCAGGTACTTCGGAAACCAGAACAGGTAGAAATACCACACCGGGTCGGTCACCAGCCGGCCGGTCATCAGTAGCCACGTCTCCTTCCGCCGCAGCACTTCCCGCCACGGATGCGCCGCCACCGGCTCCGCCGCCTGCTGCGCGCCGGACCGGATGTAGGCCAGTTCCTCCGCCGAAACCCGCGGATGCTCTTCCGGCTTGCGGTAGATCAGCAGCCACGGGATCACCCACAACAGCCCCAGCGAGCCCGTCGCCAGGAACACCGCCCGCCAGTGAAAGTGCGCGGCCAGGTAAGCGATCAGCGGCGGCGCGATGGTCGCCCCCAGCGTGGCCCCCGCCGTGTAGATGCCGATCACCAGCGCCCGCTCCTTCGGCGGAAACCACTCCGACACCGCCTTCGGCGCCGCCGTGTAGTTGCCCGGCTCGCCGATGCCCAGCAGGAACCGGAACATGCCCAGCGACATCAGCCCGCGGCTCAGCGACGTCAGCATGTCCGCCACCGACCACCAGACGACGAAGCACGCCATCGACAGCCGCGTCCCCAGCCGGTCCGTCAGCCGCCCCGCGAAGATGTAGGTCAGCGTGTAGGCCAGCAGAAACGCCTGCACCACGTAGCTGTACTCGATGTCCGAAATCCGCAGGTCGTCCTGGATCGTCCGCGCCAGGATCGACAGGTTCTGCCGGTCCAGGTAGTTGATCACCGTCGAAACGAACAGCAGCGCCACGATCACCCAGCGGAAATGAGAGTGGCCCTGCCCCGCGCCCTTTTCGCCCGTGCCCGGCGGCTGCAGGACTTCAGCGGACTTCATAGTCCTCCCCGGCGGCAATCGCAAACTGCAGCGCATGCCGCTGCCACACTGCCGCCACCGCCCGGCCCGGCGCCGTCCGCACCTGCGCCTTCTTCCAGTCCGCCACCTTCACCCGGATCACGCTCCGGCTCAACCCGTCCGGATGATGAAACTCGACCTCCGCCTCCTTCACCAGCGGATACACCCGCGCCGCCAGCCGCCCGCCGTCTTTCTCCACCACCACTCCCGAGCCGCCCACGAACAGCGGCGTCCTGTCCGCCGGCAGCGCGTAGTTCTTCAGCATCACGGGACCCTGGTGCCGCGCGCCCGTGTCGTACTCCATCCACTCGCCCTTGGGCAGGTACACGTCCCGCGTCTGCACCGTCTCGTAGTCGTTGCCGTACAGCGGCGCCGCCAGCAGCGCATCGCCGATCATCCACTCGTAGCCACGCACCCGCTCGTTCTCCCGCCCGTACACCTGCGCATCGCCGGGAAACGCTACCGGCAGCGGCGTCATCGACCACGGGTAGCCGTCCAGGTAGAACCGCACCGCCTGGCTGTAGATGTAAGGCTGCAGCCGGTCGTGCAGCTTCGCCGCCGCCAGCATCACTCTCTCCACTTCCGGATCCCCGAAGGTCCACGGCCCCTGCCCCATGCTCATCGACGGGTGCAGCGCCGCCCACATCGCGTTGCGCTTCATGTACGTGCGCATCCGCGGCGTCACCTTCAGGTCGAAGTGCCCCTCCCCGAACGTCCCGCCCACGATGTCCGGGTACACCAGCGGGAATCCCGCATAGGCCGCCGCCAGCGCGTTCACCGGCCCCCGGTCCTGGTTCTGGTTGTAGTTGAAATCGTTGATCCGGTGCAGATCGGCCGGCGACGCCAGGTACGCGTTGCGGCCCATGATGTACAGGCCTTCCCGCATCAGCGCCGCGTTCAACGGATCCAGCTTGTCGTCACCCAGCCCGTACTTGCCGAACCCGTAAACGTCTTCCTTGAACCCGTCCACGCCGTACCCGGTCCACTTGTGCGCCAGGTCCGTAAACCACGCCACCGCCTGCGGCTTGCGCCAGTCCAGAAAGTAGATGGGGCTCTTGGGCCAGCCGAACTGCATCACCCTGGGCTGGCCGTTCTCTTCGACAAACGCCGAGAGCCGCAGCCCTTCCCGGCTGAACGGCCCGTCCGTAATGAACGTGGTTCGCAGCCCCTGAAAGTACTTCAACCCGCGCGCATGAAAGTGCGCGATGAACGCCCGCGGATCCGGGTACAGGCCCTTGTCGTACAGCCCGAAACTGGTGGTCTCGTGGAACCGCTTGTCTTCGCGCGGCCAGAACCCGGAGCCCACCACCATCCACTTCAGCGGGTAGCCTGCGGCCAGGTACTGGTCCACATTCTCCGTCACGGTCTTGTGGTTCGTATCCCACGCCAGCGCGCCGAAGGCCTCCCAGCCTACTCCGAAGAACTCGTACTTCGGCTTCATCACCGGGTAGCCGAACAGGTTTCGCGACTCCAGGAATTGCCGGTAGATCTCCGCCGGCGTGCCCGTCATCAGCGAGAAGCGGACCTCCGACTCCACCCGCCGCGAGCCCTGCGCGCACTCCTCCGCCGTGCTCCGCACCATCTTCACGCCCGGCTCCCAAACCAGGAAAGCGAACTTCTGTTTCGGATAGATCGCGAAGTTCGAAACCAGCCGCGTGATGCCCTGGCCCGACAGAAAGCTGTCGTTCCGGTAGCCTGTGATGTCCGTGTCGAACGACTCGCGGTGCGTCACCGCGTGGTCCGCCAGCCCGAACCCCGGGCTCATCCCCGCCAACCGCAGCAGGACCGCCATGGGCTCCGCCGGACGCACCGTCACGTCCGCCTGGTTCGGCGTCAGCGCCACCGTCACCGTCGCCGCCTTGCCCGACGCCGTCCGCACCGCCAGCACCCGGTGCCCCTGCCGGCTGTAGCCCGACGAAACCAGGGAGACCGTCTCCAGCTTCTCCGGATCCCCCATCAGCAGCCCGCCCGCCGCGTGCCCCGCGGCCACTACCGTCCCATCGCGTTCCAACGCAATCCGCAGCGGCTCGCCGCCCACCGTCAGCCGCGTCGTCCCCGCGGTCAGCACCTCCGGCTCCGCCGCCGGCACAGACAGACACGCCACCATCAACGCAAACAGCAATCTCTTATTCACGGTTCCTCCCGGCCCTCTTCAGATATGCGGCATCGTCCACCCGCGCCTGCGCCAGCTCGTCCGGCGACTCGGCTTCCGCGCCCTTGTCTCCCGTCTCCCGCTGCCAGCGCTCCAGCCGCCCCAGCAGGTCCCGTTGCACCTTCCGGTGCGCGGCGCTGCCTGCCAGGTTCTGCGCTTCGTGCGGATCGGCGTTCAGGTCGTACAGCTCGATCTCCGGCTTGCGCGGCGCCATGAACTGCGACTGCACGGCATTCAGCCGCCCCGCCGCGTGCAGCTCTTTCATCACGGCCTGCGTCGGGTACTCGGTCTCGATGTATGCGTTGTGCTGCGTGTACGGCCGCTCCGGCATGAAGTTGCGGATCAGCCGGTACCGCTTCGTCCGCACCGCGCGAATCCGGTCCACCGCCACCCCCGAACGGTCCCGCGCCGTGAAAATCGCCTCCGGCGCACGCGACTCGCCCGCCAGCAGCGACCGCCCGTGCAGCGGCGAAGCCGCCTTCGCCCCCGCCAGCCGCAGCGTCGTCGCGCCCACGTCCAGCAGCGTGGTCAGGTCTTCTCTCACGGAGCCGGCCCTGAACGCCGCCGGCCAGTGGATCATCAGCGGCACGTGCGTGCCCGGCTCGTACAGCCACTGCTTGCCTCGCGGCAGGCATCGCCCGTTGTCGCCGAACAGGAACACGGCCGTCGAATCCAGCAGGTTGTCCCGCTCCAGCGCCCGCAAAACCGCGCCCACGTAATCGTCGGCCAGTTGCACTGCGTCCAGGTAATTGGCGAATTCGTCGCGGATCACCGGGTGGTCCGGATAGTATGGCGGCAGCTCGATCCTCGACGGATCCACTAGCCTCTTCCGCTTCCGCGCCAGCGGAAACGCCGGCCCCTTGTGCGGCGGCTGCAGGCAGGCCTGCGCGAAGAACGGCTGCCCTGCCGCCCGCTGCCTCCAGTCGGCGCCGTCGAACGCCCGCGCCGACGCAAAGTTGAAATCGGTCTTGCCCGTCACCGGCAGCCCCGACGCCGCCCGCGTCAAATTGCACGTGAAGTACCCGCTCTCCCGCAGCACGTCTGTCAGCAGCCTCGCCGGCGCGGGCAGACGGTAGCCGTCCTTCCGGTGGCTGCGGTGGTGCTCCGTCCCCGTCGTCGTCTGGTAGAGCCCCGTCTGGAACCCGGAGCGGCTCGAGGAGCACACCGGCCCCGTGCTGTGGCAGGTCGTGAACCGCACTCCCCCGTTCGCCACCCGGTCCATGTTCGGCGTCTCCACCAGCTTGTTCCCGTAGCAGCCCACCTCCACGCCCAGATCGTCGCCGATAATCCACAGGATGTTCGGACGCGAGGGTGCCGCCGCCCGCCGCATCAGCGGCAGGCTCCCGGCCAGGCAGGCGCGGCGCGTCAGCGTCACTTCTTCTCTTCCCTCACGTAAAACGCCGCCCGGTCCACCAGCATCTTGCCCGGCAGTTTTCCGTTGTCGATCGGCCCCGACAGCTTCTCGTAAGCAATGGCCGTCAGCCAGAAGTTGATCGCGTCGTGCTCGCCGTCCGCGGGCGGATACGCAAGCACGCAGCGCAGGTCGCCATCCAGGTAGTAGCGAACCTCCTTCGGCGTCCACTCAAACCCGTAGTTGTGAAAGCCCGCCGCAGCGTCGAAGCCCAGCGCGCCGCGGTAAACCCCCGGCGTGCACGTCAGCGAGCTGCTCGCCCCCGGCCCCTTCCACTTGATCAGCCCCATGTGCCCCTTCCACGGAACGTCGGAATCGAACTCCATCCCGTCGATCTCCGTGCGCATCTGCTGCGGATACGTCGTCGATCCGTCTCCCGCGAACATCGCCCACACAGACTGGTGCCACCCCGGCGCGCCGTGCATCTTCACCCGCGCTTCGTAGTAGCCGTAGCGGAACCGCTCCTTGCTGATGACGCCGCCGCCCGTGTAGTTCTTGCCCCGGTCGCTTTCCTTGCGCAGGTGGATCACCAGGTTGCCGCCCTCCACCGAGACGTTCTCCGCCCGCTGTGAGCTCTCCATCTTCACGTCCTTGCGGAAGTTCCACTTCGCCGTGTCCACCGCCTGGCCGTTGAATTCATCGCCCCATTGCAGCTTGTAGCCGGCCGGCGCCTGCGCGTTGAGCGCCATCCCGGCCAGCACCATCAGCATCGGTGTTTTCATTTCGCGTAGCACCTCACTTCGAAAATCGCCGCCGGCGCGCCGTGCGTCTCCAACACCTCGATGTGCAGCTCCCGCGCCGTCACCGGCTCGGCCAGCACGATGCTGTTCCGCGTCTGGTGGTTCTCCGCGCACTCGCGCAGCACTCTGCCGTCCCCGTCCGTCACCCGGTACCGCCGCACGCAGAACGGCATCGCCCGCTCCGGATGGCCCCACAGCACCGATTCCATCGGATGGTCGAAGTCCGTGTCGAAGACCAGCTCGATCCGCCCGATCGTCTGCGCCTCCGCCCACCGCAGCGTCAGCCGCGGCTGCGCGTCCTCCCTCGCCGCCACCCACGCGTTGGGCTGAGCCTCCGGCCGCGCCACCCCGTTCGCCGCGTTCGCGGCCCCGTACACCGCCGCCGGCGGATTCGCCCGCAGCGCGAAGTTCTTCCCGCCCGGCCGCCGCGACGGCAGCCAGAACTCGAACGAGTCGATCCCGCTCCCCTCCGGCGGCTCCTGCCGCGTCCCTTTGGCCACCGCCGCGTTCATCGTCTGCGTCAGCGACAACACCCCCGTCACCCGCGCATCGCTCAGGTGCACGCGCACCGCCGGGTTCTTCAGCAGCGTGAAGAACAGGTACCCCGGCGCCTCCAGCCGCAGCGCCGTACGGATCTCCACCGGCTGCGCCGTTCCCGGCCGCATCGTCAGCGTCTCCCGGAACAGCGTCACTTCCGGCGTGAAATTGCCCGCCCGCGAAGCCGCGCGGATCTCCACGTCCAACGTCGTCGGCTCGCTGACGTCCGCCAGGAACCGCACCACCGGCACCGGCCCCGCCGCCACCGGCAGCAGCATCGCCCGCGGTGCGTCCAGCGCCAGCGTCTCGCCGCACGGCGCGAATTCGTCCAGCATCAGCTCGCTCGTAGCAGTGATCGACGCCCGCCGCGCCAGGTCTTCCTCGTCTTCCAGCGCCACGCCCGGAATGTGCTGCCCCGCTCGCAGCAGTGCCCGCTGCAGTTCCTTCACCGGAGCCGCCGCCGGCGCCACGCCGTGCTTCCGGCACACCGCCGCCGCCATCCCCACCGCCTGCGCCGTGTGTCCGCACGTCGCCATCACCCGCGTAGAGCCGAACGCCACGTGCGACACGCTGATGATGCGCCCCGCCAGGAACAGATTCGTGATGTTCCGCGAATACAGGCACCGGTAAGGAATCTGGTACACCCCCTTCGAGTGCCACTGCGTGCACGCCGGCTGCGCGCTGTAAACCCCGTCCGCCGGGTGCAGGTCCATTGCCCAGCCGCCCGACGCCACCGCATCGGCGTGCGTCCTCTGCTCCACCAGGTCCTGCTGCCTCAGGATGTAGTCCCCTTCAAACCGCCGCGACTCGCGCTTCCCTGGAATCGTCCCCACCCACTCCAGCGTCATCGTCTCCGCTTCCGGAAACCGCCCCGAATTCTTGATGTAGTTCCACGCCCCGTAGATCACCCGCCACAGTTCCCACTTGATCTTCTCCGTCTCGTGCACCGTGTCCAGCCGCCCGCCGTACTCAAACCACCAGAACCGGCACCCGGAGTCCTTCGCCCGGATGTCCCGGTACCTCGGGATCACCGTGATGTCCTTCAGCGCGAACTCCGGCGGCGTGAACTTCACCGGCCGCCCCGTGTCCTTCGAGTAGAAGTACATCGAGTGCCCCAGCAGCTCGCCGTACTCCGCGTCCGGCGCGAACCCCTCCCCGAATTCGTCCTTGGACTCGGCCCCCATGCGGAACGCCGCCCCCGCCAGAAACCCCACCACCCCGTCGCCCGACGCGTCGCAGTACAGCGGCGCCCGCACTACGTACGACGTGCTGTTCTGGCTGCACCACCCCCGCATCAGTGCAATCGTATCCGGCCCGGACTTCTCCAC
This sequence comes from Bryobacterales bacterium, assembly GCA_027324255.1. Classification (GTDB taxonomy): domain Bacteria; phylum Acidobacteriota; class Terriglobia; order Bryobacterales; family Bryobacteraceae; genus Paludibaculum. Next base: position 13,298 of record DAHVTI010000245.1, read on the forward strand.
CTCGTGCACCGCCGTGTTCAGCAGCAGCGTGATATTCGCCTCCGCCGTGACCTTCTCCAACAGGATCGTGTCCAGGATCAGCGCATTCCCTTCCGGGTTGCGGTGCATGTTTTCCACCAGGATCTCGTCCACCACCCCGCCCTCGCGCGCCCAGCGGTTGTTGTTCCCCATGTGCGACGTCGCGCCCAGAATCCACAACCTCACTTCGCTCGACGCGTTCCCGCCCAGCACCGGCCGGTCCTGCATCAACACCACTTTCAGCCCCGCGCGCGCCGCCGTAATCGCAGCGCACGTCCCGGCCAGCCCCCCGCCCGCTATCGCCAGGTCGGCCATCAGCTCCACGCACAGTTCAGTCCGTACCCCGCTCGCGCCTTCTTCCCGGATCATCTCCCCTCCCTTTCCTTTTTTATCCTGAGCGGCAGCGCCACCAGGTACGACTGCTTCGCCCCTCTCTCCAGCGCCGCCAGGAACAACACCCGCGGCCGCCCGCCCTCCAGATACAGCTTCGGCATCTCCAACCGCTCGTACTGCTCCGTCCGCCCGTCCTCCCACGTGATCGAAAAATCCTTCACCAGCGCGTGCCGCGCCGTCCGCCACTTCAGCCCATCCTCTGACTCCAGCAGGTACAGGCACCGCCCGTGCTCCGTCAGGTACGGCGCGTCGTGGTCCTTCACAATCGCGTAGTAGCGCCCGTCCTGATACCACTCGAAGTGGTCGTCGATATGAAAGTTGAACGGATAGACCTTCGCCGCCGCCCTCGTTCCCGGACGCCCCCCCGGCAGCGTCTTCGTCGTCCACGAATTGTCCGCCGCCACCACCAGCAGATTCTCCGCGCCCGGCTTCAACGTCGCCGTCACGTCGAACTCGAACGGCGTGTAAGGCCCCTCGTGCGTGCCCAGCAGCCGCCCGTTCAGCCACACCCGCGCCCGCGCGAACACCGCTTCAAACCGCAGCCGCGCCGCCTTCCCGCCCAGTTCCGGCGCCGTGAACCTCCGCCGGTAGAACATCGTCCCCGTGTATTGGAACCGCGGGTCCGTCATCCAGCTCTGCGGAACGGAGCCGTAGTCCCATTCCCGGTCGTCGTAATCCGCGCGCACCCACCCCGGCGCTTCCCCGTCGCGAAACGTGTCCTGGGCCGCCTTCCAGCGGCCGTCCAGCGAGATCGTCTGCGCGGGCAGACCAAGCACGAGGGGCGCCGCTAGCAGCAGCGCCCCGAGTATCGCAGCCAACATGGGCTGGGCTCCTTAGAAGATGAGCTTCATTCCGAACTGGATGCTCCGCGCGTCTCGGGCACTTGTAATCGTGCCGAACGTCGCGCTGCGGTTCTTGCCGTCGGGACCCGGGCTGAACGATTGGTTCGGCGGCCGCAGGTTGACGGAGTTCAGGAAGTTGAACGCTTCGGCGCGGAACTGCACGCTCACCCGTTCCGTGATGCCCGTGTTCTTGATCGCCGAAAAGTCCCAGTTGAACGTGCCCGGCGCGCGCACGTCGGGCAGCGTCCGGCCGACGTTGCCGAACGTGAAGTCCGGCGGATTCACGAACACCGTCGTGTCGAACCACCGCTGCGCCGACGGGTTGTCGATCTTGGCGCTCTGCCCCGTCGAGTTCGGCCGGTTCGCCATCTGGTTGGAAGCGCCGCGGATCATCAGCGGCTGCCCCGTCTGCATCTGCCCGATGCTCGCAATCTGCCAGCCGCCCACGATCCTCTTCAGCGCCGCGTTCGACGGGTTGTACCACTTGCCCGGACCGAACGGCAGTTCATACATCACGCTCACCACCCCGCGCTGCGCGATGTCCAGCGGGTCGAGCGACTTGTTCACCTTGCGGTTGTACAGGCCGTCCTGGTAGCCGATGTCGTTCTGCTCCAGGTTCCAGTTCACCGGCGTATTCAGGCTGTCGCTGATCAGCTTGCCCTTCGTGTAGGCGAACGTCACCAGGAAGCCGTTGGAGAAGCTGCGCCGCACGTTCACCTGCAACTGGTGCGAAATGTAGTTGCCGTTCCGCGGACTGCCCACGTTCACGCTGCTGTAGTACGGATACTTCATCAGCGACCGCTCCCGGCTGATCGTCGCCGCGCCCAGCCCGCCCGGCACCTTCCCCGCGTACGGGTTCGGCACCGCGTCGTTCAGCGCCTGCTTCAGTTGGAAGCGGACGTCCGGGTTAATCTGGTTCAGGTTGTAGCCGCTGGCTATGAAGTGGTTGCCCTTGTTCCCCGCGTACGTCGCGTCCACCATCCAATCCTTGAATTGGTGCTGGATCGCGAAGTTCCACTGCTGCGTCAGCGGCGTCGTCGGGTCGTGCTCCGTCAGCGTCACGCCCAGCCCCAGCAGCGCGCCCGGCCCCGCCGTCGCCCCCGGCGACTTCAGCGGCGCGTACGGGAACCCGTTCTTCAGCAGCACGATCGGCTGCCCCGGCCCCGGCGCCGAGTACGACGTGTTCGTCGTCGAAAACAGTTGCGTGTTGCCGAAGAAGTCGCGGTACGCCACCTGCGGGTAAAAGATCCCGTAGCCGCCGCGGATCACCGTCGTCCCGCTGCCGAACACGTCGTAGGCGAAACCGAACCGCGGCCCGAAGTCGTTCTTGTCCGCGCCCATCCACTCGCGCGGCTGCCCGTCGACACCCGCGAACACCACCGTCCCCTTCAAGCCCGTCTTCGGATCGATGCCCTCCGGGTCGAAGTTGATGATCCCGTCGTGCCGCTCTGTCGCCTTCGGCTGGTAGTCGTATCTCAACCCCAGGTTCAAGGTCAGCTTCCGGCTCACCTTCCAGTCGTCATTGACGAAGAAGCTGTACGAGTTACCCTCGAACATGTTGCCCAGAATCGAGTCGATGTACACGCTGCTCACCGTGCCCAGCAGGAAACCCGCCATGTCCGAGCCCGTGCCGGCCGTCGCCTGCGGGTTCTGCGTCAGTCCGCCGAAGCGGAACACGCCCGACATCCCGCTGCCCTGCATGTTCCCGCCCTGCATCATGCGCAGGTTGAAGCCCGCCTTCAGCGTGTGATTGCCGGCGATCTTCGTCACCATGTCCTGAATGTCCCAGCTCAGCGACGCCCGTGTCCCGTTCGCCTGCCCACCAATCGACCCGAAGCCGAAGTTCACGTCCGGCATCTGGTAATCCGGCACGATCGCCGGCATCCCCAGCCGGCTCGGCCAGTCCTTCCCCGCGTTGATCGCCTGGAAAACGAACGACTGCCGGCTGATGCCCACTCTCAGGTTATTGATCAGCGTCGGCGAAAACACGTGCGTGTCCGACACCACCGCGTTCCTGTTCGTCTGGTCGTCCACACGGTCCTGCCCCACTGTCGGGTCCGTGTAAATCGAGTTCCCGCTCGGGTTGTGCTCGGCGTGCGTGTACCGCACAAACAGCGAGTTCGCGTCGTTGAACCGGTGGTCCACCTTCGCGTGCATCTGGTTCCAGTCCACCTTCTCCAGCCCCGAGTCCACGAAGTTGTTGCTCTGCGTGTAGGCGTTCGTCGGCGCCGCGTTCGGCGCCGGCCAGAACTGCAGCATCTTCATCGCGATCGGGTCGAACCGCGAGCTCGGAATCAGGTTCCCGGGGAACCGGTCCCTCACCTGTCCGCTCCCGCTCGGGTTCGGCCTTAGCGTCGCCGGGTCATAGATCGGAATCAGCGCCCCGGCCGCGTTGTAGTAATTGCTGAAATCCCCGCTTCGCCACGTCGAAATCGGCACCGTGCTGATGCGCGGCGTGCTCTTCCTCAGCAGGTACTCCTCGAAGTTGAAGAACCCGAATGTCCTGTTCTTGATGATCGGCCCGCCCAGCGATCCGCCGAACTGGTTGTACCGCAGCGGCAGCTTCTTCGATGCATACGTGTTCCGCGCGTCGAACTTGTCGTTCCTCAGAAACTCGTACGCCGTCCCGTGCCAGTTGTTCGTCCCCGACTTCGTCACCAGGTTCACGCTCCCGCCCGCCGTAAACCCGTACTCCGCCGACATCGTCCCGCTCTGCACCTTGAACTCTTCCACCGCGTCCACCGCCGGCGGCACGCCCGCGTCGCCGATGTACACCAGCGTGTTGTTGTTGCCGTCCAGCATCTGCGCGTTCATCGAGTTCGGCCCGCCGTTGATCGAGATCGACGAAAGCCCGATCCCCCGGTCCCCGAACCCCGACTGCGTCGAGCCCGAGTTCGAGATCACGCCCGCCGTCATCAGCGTCAGCGCCAGCGCGCTCCGCCCGTTCAGCGGCAGTTCCTGCACCCGCCGGTTCTCCACCACCTGACCCAGCGTCGCGCTGCCGGTGTCCACCAGCGACGCCTGCGCCGTCACTTCCACCGACTCCACCAGTTGCCCTACCTGCAGGGTGACGTTCACCATCGCGTTCTGGTTCACCTGCAGAACGATGCCGCTCCTCACGGCTTTCTTGAACCCCGACATCGTCACGCGCACTTCATACCGGCCCACGGCCATGCCGGGCGCGATGTAGTTCCCTTGCTCGTTGCTGGTGGTGCGGAATACTGACCCCGTGTCGAGGTGCGCTACTTCCACCTGCGCCCCGACCACCACCGCGTCTTGCGCGTCTGTTACGGTTCCGGATATTGTGCCCGTGCTCTGCTGGGCGGCCAGCGGCATCAGGGCAGTGAGGACTATCGCCAAAGCGAGTTTCAACATGGATCGGACCTCGAAGTCTCGAAATTAACCTGACTTGGGTAACAATGTCATACTCCGCCGCCCTCAGTCGTCAGAGGATTGGACTATGCCCGCGTAGTCCTAATAGACTACGCGCCGCTGCCCTCCCACAGCGCCCACGCGTTGGATCACAGCGCGAAACCCATCGCTCCCGCGGCTTTCCGCAAAACGAGGAGCCCCCAAAAACACCACCCGCAAGTCCCTCCTCCAAGTGTTCCGCCCGCGCCGTCTCCGCGTCTCTCCCCTATGGCTCCGCACCAGCCTGCCTCGCCTCCCTCCCCCTCCTCACCGGTTACCCTACCCGCTCCGTCTGCCCTGACTACTCCACCCCCTACCGCGGCAACACCCTCGAGCACGACGGCCCTCCCAAGTGGAGCCTCTACCGCTGGCACATCGCCGGCCCCATCGAGTTTCGCTCCGGCCTCCGCGTCACCATCCAGACCCTCGGCTGGTGGCCCGGCCGCACCGGCCAGCCCCTCTCCGGCGGCGCCGCCTCCGTCGCCTACTGGTGCCAGCGCGAGCCTCACGCCCCGTTCCCCGGCTTCCCGCCCCTCGATAAACGCGGGCCGCGATAGTGCCCCGCCGCCAGTTGCCGCGACCCCTTCGCCCGCTCATACTCTTAAGGCATGAGCCAATCCGCCCTCGACCGCCTCCTCTCGCAGCGCAAAACCTACCGCGGCCGCGTCGGCGTTTTCGGCATCGGCCTCGCCGCCTACTGGCCCCAGTTCCCCGGCCTCAAAGCGCGCCTCGAAGGCTATCAACGCGAGGTCGAAGCCCGCATCACCGCTTCCGGCATCGACGTCGTCTCCGCCGGCCTCGTCGATACCGCCCCCGCCGCCGTCCACGCCGGCGAGCGCTTCGCCGGCGCCAGCCTCGATCTCATCCTCTGCTACGTCGGCACCTACGCCACCTCCTCCCAAGTCCTCCCCGTCGTCCAGCGCGCCAAGGTCCCCGTCCTCATCCTCAACCTCCAGCCCTCCGCCGCCCTCGATTACGAGAACACCGATACCGGCGAGTGGCTCGCCAACTGCTCCGCCTGCTGCGTCCCCGAAATCTCCAACGCCTTCACCCGCGCGCGCGTCCGCTTCCGCGTCGTCTCCGGCACCCTCCGCGACGACCCCGAAGCCTGGCGCGAAATCGGCGACTGGTGCCAAGCCGCCCGTGCCGCCTCTTCCCTCCGCACCGCCCGCATCGGCTTCCTCGGCCACACCTACCCCGGCATGCTCGACATGTACTCCGACTTCACCGCCGTCTCCGCCCAGACCGGCGCCCATGTCGAAGTCCTCGAGATGTGCGACCTCGACGCCGCCGTCAACGCCGTCACCCAGCCCGAAATCGACGCCGTGCTCGAAACCACCCGCGGCATCTTCACCCTCGAAAACGCCCCCGAGGAAGACCTTCACTGGGCCGCCCGCGTCGCCGCCGGACTCGACCGCCTCACCGCCAGCTTCGCCCTTGACGGCCTCACCTACTACTACCGCGGCCTCGACGGCAATCCCTACGAGCGCCTCGGCGCCGGCCTCATCCTCGGCAACTCCCTCCTCACCGCCCGCGGCATCCCCGCCAGCGGCGAAGGCGATCTCAAAACCTGCCTCGCCATGCTCATCATGGACCGCTTCGGCGCCGGCGGCTCTTACACCGAGTTCTACGCCATGGACTTCCGCGAGAACTTCGTCCTCATGGGCCACGACGGTCCCGCCCATCTCGCCATCGGCGGCCGCCGCCCCGTCCTCCGCGGCCTCGGCCTCTATCACGGCAAGCGCGGCCGCGGCGTCAGCGTCGAGTTCAACGTCAAAACCGGCCCCGTCACCCTCCTTGGCATGACCCAAACCGCCGAAGGCGCCCTCAAAATGCTCACCGCCGAAGGCGAATCCATCCCCGGCCCCATCCTCAAAATCGGCAACACCAACTCCCGTCTCCGCTTCCCCCTCGGCCCCCGCCAGTTCGTCAACGCCTGGTGCCAGGAAGGCCCCACCCACCATTGCGCCCTCGGCGTCGGCCACACGTCCAACTCGGTGGCCAAGCTCGGCCAGCTCATGAACCTCCAAACCGTCCGCGTCTGCTGACCAGTCCCGGAGGGTAGACGACGGGCTGTATCCCCCTCCCAGCCCCACGGCGGAACTCCCCCCTCTACCGCCGCCCCCGCCCCTGCATGAGCTCCGCCACCCGCCTCTGCCGCGAGTTGTCCCCCACCGGCGCCCCCGGCAGCAGCTCCCGCCTCTCCCCCACAAACGGCCGCGGCCGCGCCGTCCACAAG
>DAHVTI010000259.1 GCA_027324255.1 Bryobacterales bacterium
CGCTGCAAGCAGTCGGGTATGTTCTGGACCGTCCGCGGCGCCAACGCCATCCTGGCCCTGCGCTGCTGTCAATTAAACGGCCGCTTCGAAGACTACTGGGAAGCACGCCGGGCTTGAGTTCCACTTTCATGTCGCGCACCCCCGGTGACAAACTCCGCAACTTTATTTTCCCGCACCCATCTCTCGTTTTATGAAATAGTTACATGGCTCCGGCCCGCTTGCTCCCGTCCGGAATTCCCGGCCCGCCCTGGACACTCCGCGCATGCCGACCACTTCCGCCAATCCGCTGACTCCCGTAATCGACCGCACCACCCTGCGCCTGCCGGAAGGCGAATACGTCAACCAGACCGTGCCCAAGGATCTCATCGTCCTGCACTACACCGCCGGGTCCTCCGCCCGCAGCGTCTTCAATACCTGGATAGGGCAGGGCAGCGGCTCCGTTGCCACCGCCTACGTCGTCGACCTCGACGGCACCATCTACGAGTTCTTCCCCCCCGGCTGCTGGGCCTATCACCTCGGGATGAAAGAGCGCAATCCGGGCTGGTATCACGACCGCCGGTCCATCGGCATCGAGATGGTCAACGTCGGGCCGCTGCGGCCTGACGCCGAGCGCGCCGACCAGCTCAACTGGTGGCCCAACGACTACTCCACCCCCTACTGCCTGACCAGCGAGACCGATCAGTACACCCGCGGCGTCTTCCGCGGCTGCCGTTACTTCGCCAATTTCCCCGGCGCGCAGTTCGAGTCCGTCCAGTCTCTGGTGGACCACCTCTGCCGCGAATACAAAATCCCCCGCGTGCTGCCGCCGCGCGCCAGGCGCGACGAATACGACGCCCGGTACTTCTGCGGGTTCCAGGGCATCGCCTCCCACCAGAACTTCCGTCCCGACAAGTTCGACGTGGGCCCGGCCTGGGACTGGAGCCGCCTGGGAATCTAGCGCGCCGGCGGGAACAAGCCAAAGCGGCCCAGCAGGCGCTGCCCTTCCGGCCCGGCGAGAAAATCGAGGAACGCCCGCGCCGCCCGCTCGTTCGCCGCTCCGCGCACCACGCCGCCGGACTGCCGGATCGGTGCGTGCCCGGTGTCCGGCAACAGCACGCCTCCTTTGTCCACCAGCAGCGTCCAGGAGGTGATCACCGCATCGGCGTTCCCGGTGCGGGCAAACTCGAAGGCCTGCCGGACGTTTTCGCCCAGCACCAATTTGTCCTGCAGCTTGTCCCACAGGCCCAGTTTGCGCAGCATCTGCTCCGCCGCCAGGCCGTAGGGCGCGTGGCGCGGGTTGGCGATGGCGACGTGGCGGACTTCCGGCCGCAGCAGGTCGTCCAGCTTGCGCACTCCACCCCCGGCCGACCACAACCCCAGCCGCCCGGTGGCGTAGGGCCGGACCGTGTCGGGCAGCAACCGGCCGGCGCGCGCTAGGTCGCGCACGAAGCCCTGGGTGGCCGAAAGGAACAGGTCGTAGGGTGCGCCGTTCTCGATTTGGTGGGCCAGCATGCCGGAAGATCCGAATGTAAAGCGAAGATTGAGTGCGGGAAGCGCGTGACGGAGGGCGGGCTCAAGGGGGGCGAGGTCGGCGGCGGCAGCAATGGTCAGGCTCTGGGCGCTCACAGAACTTGACAGCAGCGCACTAAACAATAATAATAGGAGCAGGCGCACAGGCGGGCGTGCCAGCGCCGCAAGATCCAGTTTCTTGAAGGACATCAACTTTATGAGCAAGATCATTGGCATCGATCTCGGAACGACCAACTCCGTGGTGGCGGTGATGGAGGGCGGCCAGCCCGTCGTGATCCCCAACCAGGAAGGCGGCCGGACCACCCCTTCCGTCGTGGGTTTCGCCAAGTCGGGCGACCGTCTGGTCGGCCAGGTGGCGAAGCGTCAGGCCGTCACCAATCCTGAAAATACCATTTATTCCATCAAGCGGTTCATGGGACGGCGCTTCGACGAAGTCCCCGAAGAGATGAAGCTGGTGCCCTACCACGTCGTCCGCGGCGACCACGGCGACGCGCGCGTCGAATCCACCGGCAAGAAGTTTGCCCCGCCGGAGATCTCGGCCATGGTCCTCACCAAGCTGAAGGAGGCCGCCGAGGCCTACCTCGGCGAGACGGTGACCAGGGCCGTCATCACCGTGCCCGCCTACTTCAACGACGCCCAGCGCCAGGCCACCAAGGACGCCGGCCAGGTGGCGGGCCTTGAAGTGCTGCGCATTATCAACGAGCCCACCGCCGCCGCCCTCGCCTACGGCCTCGACAAGAAGCGGGAAGAGCGCATCGCCGTCTACGATTTCGGCGGCGGCACGTTCGACATCTCGATTCTCGAAGTCGGCGACGGCGTCGTCGAGGTGAAGTCCACCAACGGCGACACCCACCTCGGCGGCGACAACATCGACCACCGCCTGGTGGACTGGCTCATCGAGGAGTTCAAGAAAGAGGAAGGCGTCGATCTGTCGCGCGACCGCATGGCCCTGCAGCGGCTCAAGGAAGCCGCCGAGAAGGCCAAGATCGAGCTCTCCTCCGCCATGGAGACCGAACTCAACCTGCCGTTTATCTACGGCGACCCGCAGACCGGCCCCAAGCACCTGGTCAAGACGCTCACCCGCGCCCGCTTCGAATCCATGATCGAAGACATCCTGCAGCGCAGCGTGGGCCCCTGCAAGCAGGCGATTACCGACGCCGGCCTCGCCATCTCGCAGATCGACGAAGTCGTCCTCGTCGGCGGCTCCACCCGCATCCCGCGCGTGCAGGCCATCGTCAAGGAGATCTTCAACAAGGAGCCCAACAAGACCGTCAACCCGGATGAGGTGGTGGCCGTCGGCGCCGCCGTCCAGGGCGGCGTGCTGGGCGGCGAGGTGAAGGACGTCCTGCTGCTCGACGTCACCCCGCTCTCGCTCGGCATCGAGACCCTCGGCGGCGTCTTCACCAAGCTCATCGAGCGCAACACCACCATCCCGACCCGCAAGTCGGAGGTCTTCTCCACCGCCAGCGACAGCCAGACCAGCGTCGAAATCAAGGTCTACCAGGGCGAGCGCGCCATGGCCCGCGACAACCGCATGCTGGGCGTCTTCCAACTGGTCGGCATCCCGCCCGCCCCGCGCGGCGTGCCGCAGATCGAGGTCACCTTCGACATCGACGCCAACGGCATTCTGCACGTCACGGCCAAGGACCGCGCCACCAACAACGAGCAGAAGATCACCATCACCTCCTCCTCCGGCCTCTCCAAGGAAGAGGTGGACAAGATGGCCCGCGACGCCGATTCCCACAAGGCCGACGACGAGAAGCGGCGCCAGGAGATCGAGGTCAAAAACCACCTCGACAACGCTATCTACAGCGCCGAAAAGACGCTCAAGGACCACCGCGACAAAGTCTCCGACTCCGACGCCAAGGCCGTCGAGGAGGCCGTCGCCGAGGCCAAGAAGGCCGTCGAAGGCGGCGACGTCGACAAGATGAAGGCCGCCCAGGACCGGCTCCTCCAGGCCAGCCACAAGCTCGCCGAGGCCATGTACAAGGCCGCCGGCGCCCAGCAGCCCCCGCCCTCCGGCGACAGTGCCGCCGGCGGCGGCCAGGCCGGCCCCCAGGAAGACGCCTCCAAGAAAGACACCGTCGTCGATGCCGAATTCGTCGACGTCGACGACAACAGCAAGAAGTAACGCCGCTCGCGCGGGTGAGGTATGGCTTCGAACAAAGATTACTATCAGACGCTCGGAGTCGGCCGGAGCGCTTCGGACGATGAGGTCCGAAAAGCGTACCGCCGCCTCGCCCGCAAATACCACCCCGACCTGAACCCCGGCGACAAGGCCTCCGAGGAGCGCTTCAAGCTGGTGCAGGAGGCCTACGACATTCTGTCCGACGCCAAGAAGCGCAAGATGTACGACCAGTTCGGCTTCTACTCCGAACAGGGCTTCCCCGGCGCCGGCGCCCAGCAGCCCGGCGGCCCCGGCTTCGGCTTCGGCGGCTTCGACTTTTCCGACGCCTTCGGCGCCGGTCAGGGCGCGGCGGGCCCCCAGGGCGGCTTTGGCGGCAGCTTCAGCGACCTCTTCAGCCAGTTCTTCGGCGGCCGCCACGGCGCCGGCGAGCAGCCCGCCGCCGAAAAGGGAGCCGATCTCGAATACGCCCTCGGCATCGACTTCTGGCAGGCCATCCGCGGCACCCAGGTGCGGCTCAGCGTCAGCCGCCTGGAGGCCTGCCGCGCCTGCCACGGCTCGGGCCAGTCCGGCGGCGCCTCCGCCGCCTGCCCGCAGTGCCAGGGCTCCGGCAACGTCACCCAGATGGCCGGCGCCATGCGCTTTTCCCTCAACTGCCCGAAGTGCGGCGGCACCGGCCGCCTGCGCAACGCCTGCCCGGCCTGCCGCGGCGAGGGCCGCACGCACTCCACCGAGAGCGTCGAGGTCCGCATCCCGCCCGGCGCCGCCAGCGGCTCCCGCCTGCGCGTCGCCGGCAAGGGCAACTCCGGCACCATGGGCGCGCCTCCGGGCGACCTTTACATCACCATCCGCGTCGAGGACCACCCGATCTTTACCCGCGAAGGCGACGACATCCACATCCGCGTCCCGGTCTCTGTCTCCGAGGCAGGCCTCGGCGCCAAAATAGAAGTCCCCACCGTCGACGGCCGCGCCCTGCTCAAAATCCCCCAGGGCACCCAGACCGGCCAGAAGTTCCGCCTGCGGGAAAAGGGCGTCTTCAACTCGCGCAAGAACTCCCGCGGCGACCAGATCGTCGAAATCGCCATCCAGGCCCCCGACGTGCGCGACGAACGCGCCCGCGAACTGCTCCGGGAGCTCTCGCGCCTCGACCCGCGCGACCCCCGGGCCGACATGTGGTCCAACGTGTAGTCCCAGCGGAGTGATTCGTGCCCAAGCAGAGAGCCAGAGCCGCTTATATGATCTCGGCCGTCGCCGAGAAATACGGAGTGCACCCCCAGACCCTGCGCATGTACGAGCGCGAAGGGCTGCTGAAGCCCTCCCGCAGCGAAGGCAATACGCGCCTCTACACCGACGAGGATCTCAACCGCCTCGAAGTGATCCTCGAACTCACGCGCGAGCTCGGCGTCAACCTCGCCGGCGTCGAGATCATCCTCAACATGCGCGAGAAAATGGCCGCCATGCAGACGCAGATCGAGCAGTTCGTCGCCTCGTTGAACGTCGAGTTCTCCCGCAACCTGCGCTCCGTCGAGCCCGAGCCGGGCACCATGCTGATGCGCGTGGCCAACCCGGAACCGGCCACCTCCGGCCCGTCCCGGCCCGCCCGCAGAAAATAGCCCGCCCCTACCGCATCTTCTTCACGAACTTGCCCGTGCCGGCGTCTACGAAGATCGAGAACTTGCTCGTCGAGATGCTCGGCCCGAAAATCACCCGCCAGGCCGGCTTCGGGCTGGGCCCCGTCCATTCCAGCAGGAACTGCACCGGCAGGTCCTTGTTCTCGGCCAGGACCTTCTTCATGTCCTTGTCCTTCTCCACCTCCTGCATCGCCGTCTCCAGCGCCGCCGTGGTGTCGATCTTCACTTCCTGAATGGCAAACGGGTGCACCTGCGGGTTGCGCGCGTACATCGTCTCGGTGCCCGGCCGCACGCCCTGGATCACGCCGCCCTCGGAGTCCGCCGCCGCGTACTGCCAGTCGCGCTTCACCCTCCTCGTCTCGCTGATGAAGACCGCCCGCCACAGCCCGTACTTGCCCGGCTGCGGCGGCACTTCGCTGATGTTGCCGTTCTCCAGCTTCAGCAGTTGGGCGTCCGGCGCCCAGGTGCGCGCCACCTGGTACATCTGGAAGATCGCCGATTGCCCGCCCACCGGCTGGGCCGGTTTCTTCGCCTCCGCCTTCCTCGCCGGGGCCGGCCCCGAGGAGCAGCCCGGCGTCAGCAGCAGCGCCGGAGCCAGCAGGGAGAAGGAGAAAACGGTTTTGGATAAAAGAATGCGTTTCATATGCTTCGCGGTTCCACATTCATCATATTGAAGATCCGTGCCGCCGCAAACAGGCTCCCTCCTTTCGCTGTTGCTCCTTCCCGGGCTGTGCCATAATACGACACACAGTCCGCACTTCCAGAGGGAGGCCGCGCATGCGCATTTCCCGTTTCCATTCCGCCGCCAGGGCCGTCGCATTGACAGTCCTCTTGGGCATCTCAGGGGCCGCCCAGCAGACCGGTGGAGGGCAGACCGGCACGGGTGGCGGAGGAGGCGGGACAGGGCGCACGCCCGCGCCTACCCCTACCCCGACCAACCCGACCAATCCCACGAACCCCACGAACCCCACCCGGCCCAACTTCCCCACCACACAGCCCGGGCAGGACCCCGGCTTCATGGAGATGGTCCGCCCCATGTACCTCCAGGGCCGCGTCATGCTCGACGACGGCACCGCTCCGCCCGAGCCGGTCATTCTGATGCTGGTCTGCTCCGGCCAGAACCGCCCCCAGGGCTACAGCGACTCCAAGGGCCGCTTCAGTGTCACGCTCGGCCAGAACCAGCAGGTCTTCGCCGACGCCAGCATCGGCAATATCAACGACGCCGGCGGCATCGCCATGCCGGGCGCCAGCCGCACCGGCGGCGCCGGCCGCGCCGGCATGTCGGAGCGCGAGCTGATGAGCTGCGAGTTCCGCGCCGATCTCCCCGGCTTCCGCAGCGACGTCGTCAACCTCGCCGGCCGCCGCCTCCTCGACAACCCCGACATCGGGACGATCGTTCTCCACCGGCTCGCCAACGTCCAGGGCTTCACCTATAGCCTCACCTCCGCCAACGCCCCCAAGGACGCCCAAAAGGCCTTCGGAAAGGGCCAGGGCCTGATCAAGAAGAAGAAATACGCCGACGCCGAGACGCAGTTGCAGAAGGCCGTGGACACCTATCCCAAGTACGCCGCCGCCTGGTACGAACTCGGCCGCGCGCTCGAGTTCCAGAAGAAGACCGACGCCGCCCGGCAGGCCTTCGAGCATTCCGTCGAGGCCGACGCCAAGTTCATCGGGCCCCACTTGAGCCTCCTCCAGATGGCCGTCGGCCAGCGCGACTGGAACGGCATCGCCCAGCGTAGCGACGCCGTCCTCAAGCTGAACCCCTTCAACTATCCCCAGGTGTGGTTCCTCAATGGCGCCGCTTACTACAACCTCAAGAAACTCGACATGGCCGAAAAGAGCACCCGCGAGGCCCTCAAGCTCGACACTGAGCACCGCAACCCGCGCATCATGAACCTGCTGGGCTTCATCCTCGCCGACAAGGGCGACTACCCCGGAGCCCTGGAGCAGATGAAAGGCTACCTCAGCTTCGCGCCCAATGCCCCCGACGTCGAAAACATCAGGCGCCAGGTGACCGAACTGGAGCGGCTCTCCGGCGCCAAGGCCGCCGCGCAGGCCGCCCCCAACCAGCAGTAATCCGGCGGCGCGGCTCTCCTCCGGTTACGACCGCGAAATCCGCCGTGCCTTCCAGAACGCGTGCAGCCCGAATCCCAGCATCGTCAGGAAGAAGATCGCGCTGAGCAGGAATTTGATGAACTGCGCCGGATCCCCCTCGATCTCGTGGTAGTTCCGCCATACCGGGCGGACCAGCATCACCGCCAGCGCCAGGAAGAGAAAGCCCAGTAGCTCGTTCCACAACGAGTGCAGGGGCTTGATGACGCCCGGCAGGACGGCTTGGATGAATTTCTTGACCAGACGGAGCATGGAAGGGAACCGCTCCACTCATGGTAGCAGGGCCTCCCGCCGGGCCGATTGCCTCACCGCCTCCCCTCCTCCTGCCGATAACTCTGTTGACACCCGCCGCGGAGCCTCCCCGGACCGCCGGATGGTATCCTGAAGAGGGCTGTTACTGAGGCAACACTTGGACGATCGACTCAAAGAACTGATGCAGGAGCTGGGCAACGCGATCAACGAGTCCCTCTCTGACTCGGACCGCATCGCCGCGGCCATCGGCGAAATCAAGCGTGCCGGCTACGATGTCTTCCTGGTCCTGGAAGCCACCATCGGCTTCAACAAGCGCGACGAAACCGACGAGGACGAAGAAGGCGCCGTCCTCGAAACCCGCCTCGAAACCGACTTTGAAGAAGAAGACGCCCCGGCCGTCGAGCCCCGGCGCGAGCAGCACACCCGCCGCCTGAAGTGGACCTCCCAGGACCAGAAGTTTCTCAAGGCCCTCAAGATCTCCGTCGACGAAGACACCAGCCGCTAGGCGGCTCCCGCCTTAACCCGTCAGCTCCCGGTAGACCCGCCACGTGCTCTCCACCGCCCGCTCCCAGGAAAACTGCGCCGCGTGGTGCCACCCGCCGGCCATCAGGTGCTCCCGCAGGGACGGGTTGCTCACCAGCCGCCGCAGGCCGTCCGCCAGCGACTCCTGGTCCAGCGGGTCCACCAGCACCGCCGCCTTGCCGCAGGCCTCCGCCAGCGCCGGACGGTTGGAGGAGATCACCGGCACGCCGTGCGCCATCGCCTCCAGCACCGGGATCCCGAACCCTTCGTCCAGGGAGGGGAAGGCAAACACCGAGGCTTGCTGGTACAGAGCCTCCAGGGCCTCCGGCGCCACCCAGCCCGGTGTCTCGATCCGCTCCCGGGCCGGGCTGGCTTCGATCCGCGCCCGGATCTGCTCCGCCCCGTAGCCGTCAGACCCGGCGAGCACCAGCCGCCACGGCGGCGGCGCCGCCTCCTCGAATGCGCCGATCAGCCGCGCCAGGTTCTTCCTCACCTGGATCGCCCCCACATGCAGGATCAGGGGCTGCCGCTCCTCCGGCCCCGGCAGCGGACCCATCGTCGTGCCGTGGTGGACCACCCGCAGCCGCCCGCGCTCCACGCCCAGCAGGCTTTCCACCTGCGACGCCGTGAATTCGGAGACGCAGATGAGCAGGTCCGCCCGCGCCGCGGCTTCGCGCGCCTGCGCCGTGAAACGCGCCCGGAACTCCGGGCTCGAATACTCCGACGTCATCACAAACAGGTCGTGGAACGTGCACACCGTCCGCCGGAAGCGCGACGCCGGCATCCGCTGGTTCAGCCCGTGGAACAGGTCCGCCCGGAAAGGCTGCCACCCGTCCAGCAGCAGCCGCGGCTTCGCGTTGCGCGGCCGCGCTTGCCGCAGCCCCAGCCGCAGCCGGTGCGCCCGGTAGCACCACAGGAAATTTGCCTCCGGATGCGCCACCGCCAGCCCCGCCAGCAGGCGCCCGCAATAGACGCCGACGCCCGACAGGTTGCGTCCGGCCGAGTAAGTGGCGTCGAGGGCGAAGGTCAATCCTGGATCCCGTATTCCTTGAGCTTGCGGTACAGCGTCGTCCGGCCGATACCTAACAGGTGCGCGGCCATCACCCGGTCGCCCTTCGTGTACTGCAGGGCCTGGATGATCGCCCGCTTCTCCATCTCCGCCAGCGGCAGCACCGGCATCACGAATCCCGCACCCGCCGCGCCGTTCATACCCGGAGGCGGCGCCGTGGCCGTCGATGCGCCCATGGCCGCGCCCATCGCCGCGCCGTCCATCCGGCGCGCCTGCGTGTAGTGCGTCAGTTGCGACGGCAGGTCGGCCGAATGCAGCACCGGGCCGCTGTTCACCGCCACCATGTGCTGCACGCAGTTTTCCAGTTCCCGCACGTTGCCCGGCCAGTCGTAGTTCAGCAGCACCTGCAGCAACTCTCCGCTCATCGTGTGCCCGCTGCCGTACAGTTCCAGAAAGTGCTGCAGCAGCGCCGGCAGGTCGTCCTTTCTCTCCCGCAAGGGCGCCAGCCGCAGTGTCACCACGTTGAGCCGGTAGTACAGGTCCTGCCGGAAGGTCCCCTTCTCCACCTCCTGCGCCAGGTTCCGGTTTGTCGCCGCGATGATCCGGAAACTCGACTTCTTCACCTGCAGCGAGCCCACCGGCCGGAACTCCTTCTCCTGCAGCACGCGCAGAAGCTTGGCCTGCAGGTCCAGCGGCAACTCCCCGATCTCGTCGAAAAACGCCGTGCCGCCGTCCGCCTGCTCGATCAGCCCCGCCTTGTTGGCGTGTGCCCCCGTGAACGCCCCCTTCATGTGCCCGAACAGCTCACTCTCCATCAGCGGGCCCACCATCGACGAGCAGTCCACCACCACGAACGGGCCCCCCCGGCCGCCGCGGTGCACTGTCCGCGCCACCAGTTCCTTGCCCGTCCCGGTCTCGCCCAACAGCAGCACCGGCCAGTGCCCGCGCCCCAGCTTTGCCGCCAGGCGCAGCACTTGCCGGATGCGCGCCGACTGGCCCACCAGTTCGTAAGTCTTCTGCGGGGCTTCGGACCTCATCCCGCGCTCTTCTTCGACTTCATACTCCAGCCACTGCGGCATGGTTCCTCTAGATGGTAGTGGCTCCTGCCGCCGGAATCTCTTCGCAAGAATACTCCCTGCTGTCCATTCTATATAGGATCCCCTCTTTTAGATCAGCGAATTGGCCTACTCCCTGGCCGTGAAGCGAATAGGCCAACCGCTCCGCAGAGCCTATTTCCCATCGATGGCGATCACCGCCGCGTGCGCGTCCGCCGGGATCCGCGCCGCCTGAATGGTCAGCGTGCTCCCGCTTTGCGTGAACGGCAGCGCCTCGCCGCCCTTCAACGCCCGCACGCGGGCCACCCGCCCGCTCCAGCCCTTCAGCTCCAGCGCCCCGCCCGGCGGGTTGAAGATGTGCAGGTAGACCGTCCTGCCCTTCGCCGTGGTGCGCCCCCAGCCCAGCTCCTGCAGCGGCCCGAACGTCGTGCCGTAGATCGACTCGCCGTACACCTTCAGCCACGCCCCGATGCCGCGCAGCCGCTCCTGGAACTCCGGCTGGATGGTGCCTTCCGGCGTCGGCCCAACGTTCAGCAGGAAGTTGCCGCCCTTGCTGGCCGCCTCGATCAGCGCGCGCACCAGGTCCGTGGTGCTTTTGTAGCGCCGGTCGTTCCTGTTGTAGGCCCACGTGCCGTTGATGGTCATGCAGGTCTCCCACGGCTGAAAGTCCTCGGGCTTGGGAGCCGCGGGCGCCAGTCCTTTGTCGTTGGGATCGGTATTGCCCACGGTGGCGCCCTTCGTAGGGATACCCTTCGGCAGCCGCTGCTCCGGCGTCACGTAGTCCCCGGTCAGTCCGATGCGGTTGTTGATCAACGCCGCCGGCTGGATCTCGCGGATCAGCTTGTGGAACCGCCGCCCGTCGTACTTCTGCTGGTTGCCCAGCCCGTCGAACCACACCACGAACAGGTCGCCGTAGCGCGTCAGCAGTTCGGTCAGTTGCAGCTCCATATAATCCAGGTACAGGGGCCATTCGGGGCGCTGCGGCTCGCCCTGCCAGTTCGTGGCCGACAGCTTGGACGTGTCCCGGAAGCCCGGGTGGTTCATGTCGGGCGGCGAGTAGTAGAACCCCAACGGCATGCCCTCGGCCTGGGCCGCGTCGGCCAGCATCTTGGCGATGTCCTTGCCGTACGGAGTGTTGGTGATCTTGTAGCCGGTGTACTGCGAGTCGAACATGGCGAAGCCGTCGTGGTGCTTCGAGGTGAACACCATGTAGCGCTGCCCGGCGTCCCTGGCCAGGCGCACCCAGGCCCGCGGGTCGAACTGGACGGGATTGAAGCGCTGCGGCAGCGCGCGGTACTCTTCTTCGCTGATCCCCCACTGGGCCGGCCGCATGATCGGCCAGGAAGCCTCCACGCTGGCCAGCGAGTAAGGTCCCCAGTGGATGAACATGCCGAATTTGGCGTCGTTGAACTTCTTGAGCCTCTCGGCCGCGGGGTCGGAGGCCCACACGGCGGCGAGCGCCGGAAACAGGAGTGTCAGGCGGGTGAGTTTCATGGCGAAACTACACTTTACGCCCGGCGCCGCCCCGGCGTGCTATCAGTCCGGCCGCTTCGGCTCCGGCTTCGGCGGCTCGCCCTTGAACGTCAGCGTCACGTCCACCAGCAGCGTCTTGTCGTCGGGCTTCACCTCGGCCTTGGTCTCGCCCAGGTTGTCGAAGAGGCCGCGGTCGCGGATCTGGTTCAGGAACATGTCCGGATACCCGCCGCGGTAAGGCTCGCCCGGCTTCAAGGCAAACAGCTTGCGGATGGTGGGTTCGCTCTCGATGTCGAGACCCAGGATGGCCAGCTTGCCGAAGCGGTACCGCGGGCCGGGGTCCACGTCCACGTAGAGGCTCACCGTCTTCTTCTCGTCGTTCAGCCGGCGCTGCGCCGTGTAGGCCGCCTTCATATAGCCGCTGCTCTTCAACTGGTCCAGGATGCGGTTCATCCCCTTGCCGATCTCGGAGTAGTTCACCGTCTCGCCCGTCTTGAACTGCCCGGCGTCCTTCAGGTCCTGCTCGGCCAGCCCCGTGCCGCGCACCTCGATGGAGTCCAGCGCGTAGACCGGCCCCTCCTCCACCTGCACCGTCACCACCACGCCCCGCACGTTGGCCGCCGGCTGTACCGTGAACTTCGGGAACGACGCCCGCAGATGCCCCACGGCCTCGTACATGGGCCGCACCTGGTTCTCCAGCAGCATCCGGAACGTCGATTCGATGAACGGCAGCCCCACCGCCACCTCCGACAGCGACTTCACCAGGTAGCGCGGCTCAATCACCCGCGCCCCCGCGAAGCGCACCTCCGCCACATTCGGCGGCGGCGCCTTCGGGCCGAACACCACGGCGATCGTGTTCTTCTCGACGAGCGTCACCTTGCCCGCCATCGGCTCCTTGACGCCCTTCTCGGCGGCCATCCTCTCCAGCACCTGTGCCACCCGCACGAGCACCGTGTCCGTCGCCGGAATCGTCTCGCCGAACATGGGGAACTCGGCCTTCACCCGCGCCTCGAAGGCCGCCTTGTCCACCGGCACGCGGTCCAGAATCCAAGGCAGGAAGTGGTCCGGCTCGTTGATCTCCAGCGTGACGCGGAAGGCGCCGCCCGCCTCCAGCGGCTCGTACTTCCAGCCCACGCCCTCAATGCAGCCCGTGGCCAGGATGCGGTCGCGCGCCCGCTCCAGCGTTTCCTTGTCGGCCGTGTCGCCCGCCTTCAATCCGCTGGCCTCGACGATCTGCCGGGCCGTGTAACGCTTCGCGCCCGCAACGTGGATCTCCTTTATGGGCCACTGCGCCGGGTCCAGTTGCGTTTGCGCGCCCTTCGCCGGCGAGGCCTTGCGCGCCGGACGCTTCGGCGCGCCCGCCTGGCCCCACAGGAGCCCCGCCGCCAGTGCCGCCGCCAGAATGAATCTCATTGATTCCATTATGTGAAAATCTGCCGATGTTAGAATAAGGAAGATGTCCTACGATCTGATCGTGATCGGCAGCGGACCTGGGGGCTATTCCGCTGCGATCCGCGCCGGCCAGTACGGTCTCAAAACCGCTCTCATCGAAAAAAGCCCTTACCTGGGTGGGACGTGCCTCCACGTGGGTTGCGTTCCCACCAAGGCGCTGCTGCACACCGCCGAGGTGTGGGATTACTTCAAGAACCCGGAGGCGCAGGGCATCTCCTGCCAGGATCCCCGCCTCGACTACCAGAAGGTGCTCGACCGCAAGAACAAGGTCGTCATGGGCCATGCCAAGGGCATCGAGTTCCTCATGAAGAAGCACAAGGTCGACGTGATCAAGGGCTTCGCGCGGCTCAAGGGCCGCGGCCAGGTGGAGGTGCTCAGCGGCAATGAAAGCCGCACCCTGGAGGCGAAGAACATCATCCTCGCCACCGGCTCCGAGGCGCGGATGCTCCCCGGCCTCACGCCGGATGAAAAGACCATCGTCACCAACATCGAGATCCTCTCCCGCACCTCGGTGCCGAAGAGCCTGCTGGTCATCGGCGCCGGCGCCGTCGGCGTCGAGTTCGCCTCCATCTTCAAGCGCTTCGGCAGCCAGGTGACCGTCTTCGAAATGCTGCCGCGCCTCGTTCCCGTCGAGGACGAAGAGGTCAGCAAGGAGCTCGATCGCCAGTTCAGGAAGCAGGGCATCGTCTGCGAGACCGGCGCCAAGGTGCTCGAAGTCCAGCGCACCGCCTCGGGCGTCACCCTCCAGGTGCAGCTCGCCACCGGCAAGACCCAGGCCTTCGAGGGCGAAATGCTCCTGGTCGCCGTCGGCCGCAAGCCCAATACCGACTCCTGCGGCCTGGAAAACACCCGCGCCGAACTCGACCGCGGCTTCGTCCAGGTGGACGGCTTCCAGCGCACCGGCGAGCCCGGCCTCTACGCCATCGGAGACATCGTCGCCGGCACCCCGCAACTCGCCCACGTCGCCACCATGGAGGGCATGGTGGCCGTCGCCCACATCGCCGGCAGGCCCGCCACGCCCATCCGCAAGAACCGCATCCCCGGCTGCACCTACACCGAGCCCGGCATCGGCAGCGCCGGCCTCACCGAAAAACAGGCCCGCGACCAGGGCTACGACGTCAAGGTGGGCAAGTTCCCCTTCGCCGGCAACTCCAAGGCCTCCATCCTCGGCAACCACGGCGGCTTCGTCAAGGTGGTGGCCGACGCGAAGTACGGCGAGATCCTCGGCGTCCACATCATCGGGCCCCACGCCTACGAGCTGATCGGCGAAGCCGTGGCCGCCATGGAAGCCGAGGCCACCGTCGAAACCATGATGTCCACCATCCACGCCCATCCCACCCTCTACGAGGCGGTGGGCGAGGCCTTCAACAGCGTCTACGGCCTGGCCATTAATGCGTAGTCTCGAGGTGCGAGAGCTCGGCCGCCTGCCTTACGGCGAGGCCTGGGACCTCCAGAAGTCCCTCGCCGCGGAGCGCAAGCAGGGCCGCATTCCGGATCAGCTCCTGCTGGTGGAGCATCCCCATGTCCTCACCCTGGGGCGCAACGCGCATCAGGAGAATCTGCTCGCGCCCCGCACCCGGCTCGCCCAACTGGGCATCGAATACTTTGAAATCGACCGCGGCGGCGACGTCACCTACCACGGCCCCGGCCAGATCGTCGGCTATCCGATCGTCGATCTGCGGGAGTGGAAGCGCGATGTCGTGGCCTACGTCCGGGCGCTCGAGGAGGTCATCCTCCGCGTGCTCGCCCGCTACGGAATTGAAGGCGGCCGCGAGGCCGGCGCCACCGGCGTGTGGACCCCTCAGGGTAAGATCTGTGCCATCGGCGTCCACATCTCCCGCTGGGTCACCACCCACGGCTTCGCCCTCAACTGGACCACCGATTTGAGCTATTTCCAGCACATCGTGCCCTGCGGGCTGCCGCGCCCCGTGGCCTCGATGGAACTGCTGGGCGTACAGGTTGCGCGCGAGCACGTCCACCGTGCGATTGTGGAAGAGTTCGCGCACGTGTTTGACTATGAACCGGCGCTCGTCACTGCCGGCGCCTGAAGAGACAGGAGAACCACGCCATGTCCGATGTCGTCATGCCCCAGATGGGTGAGAGCATTGTGGAAGGGACGCTGACCAAGTGGCTGAAGAAGGTCGGCGACCGCGTTGAGCGCGACGAGCCCCTCTTTGAGATCTCCACCGACAAAGTGGATACCGAAATCCCCGCGCCCGCCGCCGGCACCCTCACTGAGATCCTGGTGCAGGAAGGCGCCGTGGTGGCCATCAACACCGTGGTGGCCCGCATCGGCGACGGCGCCGCCGCCGCTGCGCCGGCTCCCGTGGCCGAGGCGCCCGCGCCTGCTCCGGCACCCGCTCCGGCCCCCGCCCCCGCGCCCGTCGTGGCAGCCGCCCCCGCTCCTGCTCCGGCTCCTGAGGCCGAGGAGCCCGCCGGCCCCGTCTCCCCGCTGGTGCGCCGCATGGCCCGCGAAAACAGCGTCGATCTGGCTCTGGTCACCGGCACCGGCGCCGGCGGCCGCATCACCAAGCAGGACATCGAGAACTTCATCGCCGCCCGGCACGCGCCCGCGCCTGCCGCGGCGCCCGCCCCCGCGCCTGCCCCCGCGCCGGCTGCCGCTGCCGCTGCCGCCCCGCTGCCGCGCGTCGAGCCCGCCAAGGTCCGCGTCGAGCCCATGTCGATCATGCGCCAGAAGATCGCCGAGCACATGATCCACTCCAAACACACCTCGGCCCACGTCACCACCGTCCACCGCGTGGACATGACCAAAGTGGCCCGCGCCCGGGCGCGCGCCAAGGACGAGTTCCAGCAGCGCTACGGTTTCTCGCTCACCTTCCTGCCCTTCATCACCCGCGCCGCCGCCGAGGCCCTGCGCGCCTTCCCCATCTTCAACTCCTCCGTCGAGGGCGCCAATGTCCTCTATCACAACGAGATCAACATCGGCATCGCCGTGGCTCTCGACAACGGCCTCATCGTTCCGGTCATCCACCAGGCCGATGAGAAGAACATCGTCGGCCTGCAGCGCGCCATCGTGGACCTCGCCGCCCGCGCCCGGTCGAAGCAGCTCAAGCCCAACGAAGTCCAGGGCGGGACGTTTTCCATCACCAACTTCGGCTCGTTCGGCTCGTTGTTCGCCACACCGGTGATCAACCAGCCCCAGGTGGCCATCCTCGGCGTCGGCGCCATCGAAAAGCAGCCCGTCGTCATCGACGACGCCATCGCCATCCGCTCCATGGCCCACCTCGCCCTCACCTTCGACCACCGCCTCATCGACGGCGCCCTCGCCGACCA
>DAHVTI010000450.1 GCA_027324255.1 Bryobacterales bacterium
GGCATCCGGAATCGCCCGAAGCCCCTCAAACAGGCGCTCCGGGGCTAGCCCAGCGTAAAAAAGCCCCTAAAACCGCGGATTTTTTGCGGCGCCCCCTTTACTTCGCTCGCGCGCTTCCCTTATGATTGATCTGCGAACGGGATCCGAGAACATTATTACCGGGTTCTGTTTTAAACATTCCGCCACCGCGCTCCCGCATGGATGGGGCAGCCGGGGATCATGGGAGATAACAAGGAAGCTATGGCCGAAGTAAAGAAAATGACGCAAACGCAGTTGGTGAAGGAAATCGCCACTGCCACGGGTATCAGCAACAAGCAGGCGAAGGCCGTTCTCGACAAGTTCGTCGACATCGCCATTGCCCAGACCAAGAAAGTCGGCGTGTGCGTGCTGCCGGGCATCGGCAGGCTGAAGAAGGTGGAGCGCAAGGCGCGCACGGGCCGCAACCCGGCCACCGGCGCCACCATCAAGATCCCGGCCAAGAAGGTCGTGAAGCTGACGCTGGCGAAGGCCCTCAAGGACGCCATCGTTCCGCCGAAGAAGAAGTAGTCCGGGCCGGACAAGGTTCGCTCGCCAGCCCCGCCGCCGCCAGGCGTGCGGGGCTTCCGTTTTCGCGGCCCGCCGCGGGCGCAAATGGGAAGGCCCCGGAGTGCGGCGGGTCGCCGTCCGGGGCCAACAGGGTTATGGGAGTTCGTGGAATCGCCGCTCAAATTTCGGGCGGCCGGGGGGAGAAGCGCGCGCCGGGCAGGCTCAGGCCTGCTTGTTCTCTTCGGGCTTGGGCTTCTCTTCTTCCTTCAAAGCGTGCTTGAAGTTTTTGATCCCCTCACCGAGGCCTTTTGCCAGTTCCGGGATCTTCTTCCCGCCGAAGAGCAGGACCGCGACGCCCAGAATGATGAGCAGTTCAGGAATGCCAATAGACCGCACAGGGCCTCCTTATCCATTAACATTGTAGGTAGCCGCCGGAAGAGGCGTCAAGCGAGCCCCGGAGGAGGCCGGGCCGGCCGTGAAGAAACAGAAGCCGTTGGAGATCCGGGAAGAAAAGGCGGCGGTGGCCCGCCGCCGGGCGCGCCTCGCCGTCGGCCCCGTGAAGCCTTCGCACGCCATCGAGCCGAAATCCCGCAAGCCGCCGCGCCACAAGAAGAAGCTCGAGCAGGAGGAGGAATCGCTCTGAAACGGCTGCTTGCCGCCTGCTTCCTGCTGGCCCCGCCCGCCGGCGCCGATGATAGCGAGGTCCGGAACGGCGTGGAGGTGGAGGCCCTGAATACGCAGCGGCTGCTGCTGCGCATCCGCACCGGGTTCCGCAACTCAAACGGCTTCCGCCAGTTCCTGTCCGGCCGCGGCGTGGTGGACGCCCGCGTTCCAGTGGTCCGGCACTTCGCCGTGGTGGGGCAGTTCCAGGCCGTGGAGATGCGCCTGCCTTCGCGCGGGTGGGAACAGTACAATCGCGCCAGGGGCGGCGCGGAGTTCCCCTTCGAGCGTGAAGGCTTCGCGCTGACGGCGCGCGTCGTGGGCGAGCATTACTGGTACGGAGGCAAGCCCGACTACAACTGCCACCGCGAGCGCCTGGTGCTGCGCCTGTCCAAGGTGCGCTTCCAGCCGCAGTTCGGCGCCGAAACCATTTGGGACGCCGAGGGTCGCGCCAATGCCCGGGCCATCAGCAGGCTGTCGTTCCCCTTCAGCCCGAGCCTGAGCCTGGACGCCGGCTACTATTACGATATCCGCCCCGCGCGGCAGGGCGGCAACCGCCAAGTCATCTTCACGATCCTCCGCATCCGACGAGCGCGCGGCTGAGAGGAAAACCGCCGCGGCGCTACTGACTTGCTGGAGTGCGCAAGCCCCTCGCCGCACCGGCGCTGTCGTTTGCGGGCGGAATCGCGGTGTCGCGCCTGGCGCCGTTCCAGCCCGCCGAGGCCGCGGTGTGCGCGGCGGCGTTCACAGCGTTGGCGGCGCTGTCGCACCGGCGCGGCAGCGCGCGCCTGGTCCAGTTGTGCGCTTGCCTGGCCTGCGCGGCCGTGGGTGTGTGGAACGCGGCGGCCCGCGGCGGGGATCCTCCCGCGCCGGCGCAGCCGCCGGACGGGCTGCTGGCCGGCTGCGTGGTGGAGTCGCCGGTGGTCCGCAACGGCCGGCTGCAGTTCACGCTGGAACTGGACACGGGCGGGCGCGCCCGCGTCTCCATCGCTGCGGCGCGCGGCGGCGCGCTGCCTCCGCCCGTGCCCTACGGCACGCGGGTGGCCGTGGACGCGCGGCTCCGGCCGGTGCGCGGCTTCCGCAATCCCGGTGCCTTCGACTTCGAGCAATACCAGGCGCGGCGCGGCATCTTCTGGAACGCCGTGGGCGCGCGCGGCGCGGCGCCGCGGGTGCTCGCCGGCGCGTGCGGCGCGGTCTGGCGGCGGCCGCTGGAGCGCTGGCGCGCCTCAGCGCTGGAGCGCATCGACCGCCTCTACCCCGGCGACGGCTACCACTCCGCCATGCTCCGCGGCCTGCTGCTGGGCGACAAGAGCGGCATCCGGCAGTCCTGGACCGACGCCTACCGCCGCACGGGCACCTACCACGCCCTGGTCATCTCCGGCAGCCACGTGACGCTGGTGTGCGGGCTGTTCCTGGTCTGGCGCCGCCGCTGGGGCTTCGGCGAGCGCACCCTGCTGGTACTGGCCGGCGCCACGGCATGGTTCTACGCCGTGCTGGCCGGCGCCGATCCGCCGGTGCTGCGCGCCGCGGCCGGCTTCGCACTCTACGTCGCCGCCTGCCTGCTCTATCGCCGCACCGCCGTGCTCAACGTGCTCGCCGCCGTGGCCATCGCCTTCCTGGCCGCCGATCCGCGGCAGCTCTTCGACGCCAGCTTCCAGCTTTCGTTCCTGGCCGTGGCGGCGCTGGGCGCCATCACTCCGGACCCCGACCACTGGCGCGCGCCCGAGCCGCGCCTGATGGCGCTGAAGCTGGAACTGCGGCTGATGGCCGACACGCTGTGGGCGGCGCTGGGCGTGCCCGAATCCTGGCTGCTGCGGATCCGCTCCGCCGCCGCCCCGCCCCTGCGGCACGCGTGGCCGCTCTTCCGGCTCTCGGCCGGCGTGCAGGCCGGACTCGCGCTGCCCATGGTGCTGCTGTTCCACCGCGTCTCCTTCACCGGCCTGGCGGCCAATCTCGTGGTGGCGCCCCTCATCTCATTCGCCATCCCGTTCGGCTTCGCGGCGGTGTTCACCGGCTGGCCGCCGGCGGCGCGCGCCGCCGCCTGGCTGCTGGACCTGGCCGCCGCCGCGGCCGCCTGGCACGTGCGCTACGAGCCGGCGTGGCGTATTCCCGACCCGCCGTTGTGGCTCTGCCTGCTGATCCCCTGCGCCTTCCTGGGCTGGGCGGCGGCGCGGCGCTTCGTCCCCCGGCTGGCGTGGGCCGCCGCCTGTGCCGCGCTGCTGGCGGCGCTCGTCCTCTCACCTTTCCAGCCGCGCACCGCGCATGCATCGCTGGAACTCGCCGCCCTCGACGTCGGGCAGGGCGAGAGCCTGGCCCTCACGCTGCCCGACGGCAGCCTGGCCGTGATGGACGGCGGCGGCCTGCCGCAGTACGGACGCCGCAACACGAGCGGCTTCGACGTTGGCGAGGAGGTGGTGTCGCCCTACCTGTGGGCGCGCGGCGCCCGGCGGCTGGACGTGGTGGCCGTCACGCACCTGCACGACGACCACGCCGGCGGCATCGCCGCGCTGCTCGACAACTTCCACCCGCGCGAGCTATGGTCCGGCTTCGCGCCGGACTACCCGGTCTGGCATCGGCTGGAGGAAAAAGCGCGCGCGCTCGGCATTCGCATCCGCATCCTGAAGCAGGGCGACCGGTTCGACTTCGGCGGCGCCGCCTGGCAGGTGCTGGCCCCGGCCCGCGAACAGCCCTGGACGGGCCGCCCGCGGAACGGCGATTCGCTGGTGCTGCGCGCGCGCTACGGCCGGCATGCCTTCCTGCTGACGGGCGACATCGAGCGCCGCGAAGAAGCGCGGATTCTCGAGGAGGGGCTCGCCGCCGGCGCGCAGGTGCTGAAGGTGGCGCACCACGGCAGCCGCCTGTCGTCGCTCCCGCCGCTGCTCGACCGCGTGCGGCCCGCTGTGGCCATCATCTCGGCCGGCGCCGGCAACGTCTACGGTCTGCCCAATGCGCAGGTCCTCAGCGAGCTGCGGGCGCGCCACGCACTCGTGCTGCGCACGGACCTGGACGGCCTGGTCAGCGTGCGGAGCGACGGCCGCTACCTGACTGTCGAGCCCTCGCGCCTGGCGGCGCCGCAGTGGCTCGAGTGGGATCTCTTCTAAGTGGCCGGCCCCTCACCGGCTGAACCCTGTTCCACCGCCTCCGGCCCGGAGCTCTGGGCGTCGGTGATGATCCGCACGGCCTCGTCCAACTGGTTGGCGGGCACCAGGATCTCGTAGGGCAGGTTGGGCATCTGGCTGGCTCCCTGCACCACCACCTGGATGCCGTTGGCCTCCAGCAGCGTCCTAACGGAGAGGCACTCCATCTCGGACAACTCCAGCTCCAGGCCGCCATCGGTGACCGGTACGAGTCTGTCTTCGGGCGCGGGCGCTTGTGGGTTGCTCATGGGTCCTCCGCCCCTATTGTACGCGGAAGGGGCGAAAACGGTTCCCGCGGGAGCTACAATCGAGTCAGGAGGCTCTCAATTCATGCAGTTCGACTCCGAAGAATACACCAGCAATGCACTGTGGTTCGTGGCCGGCGCAGCCGTTGGCGCCACCCTGGCCCTCCTTTTTGCCCCGACTTCCGGACGCGTCACCCGGCGCAAGATCCGGCACGTCGCGCGCAAAGGCGGCATCG
Source organism: Bryobacterales bacterium (assembly GCA_027324255.1). Taxonomy (GTDB): domain Bacteria; phylum Acidobacteriota; class Terriglobia; order Bryobacterales; family Bryobacteraceae; genus Paludibaculum. The sequence goes on from DAHVTI010000450.1 coordinate 4,804, forward strand.
CCCTGGAGCGCACCGGCCAGGACCTCATGGACAAGAGCAAGGACCTCTACGAGAAGGGCCGAGGCCTGGCCGACGAAGCCGCCGAGCTGTTCGACCGCGGCAAGAAGCTGGTGGAAGGCTGAGCTGAATGGCCCTGTGCGACTTCCGGAATGAGCCGTACGCGGATTTCTCCCTGCCCGAGAACTCCACACCCATGCGGACGGCTCTTGCCGCCGTGCGCGCCGAATTCGCGAAAGAGTACCCTCTCCGCATCGGCGCCGCGCGCCACCATACCGGCCAACTGCTGGAGTCCCGCAACCCGTCGAACCCCGCCGAGGTTGTGGGCCTCCACCACAAGGCCACGCCCGAGCTGGCCCGCGAGGCCATCGCCGCGGCGGACAGGTTCTTTCCCACGTGGGCGGCCACGCCTGCCGCCGAACGCATCGCCCTGTTGCGGCGCGCCGCCGAAATCCTGAAGCGGCGCAAGTTCGAATTCAACTCCTGGCTGGTGTACGAAGCGGGCAAGAGCTGGGCCGAGGCCGAGGCCGACGTCAGCGAAGCCATCGACTTCTGCTTCTACTACGCCCTGCTGGCCGAGCGACTGGGCAACCCCGAGCCGCTGGTGCAACTGGCGGGCGAGCGCGACGAGCTGCGCTACCTGCCGCTGGGCGTGGGCGTCGTGATTCCGCCCTGGAACTTCCCACTGGCCATCCTGGCGGGCATGACCACGGCGGCGCTGGTCACGGGCAACACCGTCGTCATCAAGCCCTCTTCCGACACGCCCACCATCGCGGCGAAGTTCGCCGAGGTGCTGGACGAGGCCGGCTTCCCGCCCGAAAGCTACACGCTGATGGTGGGCAGCGGCGGCGAAGTGGGCGACCTGATCGTCACCCACCCGCGCACGCGCTTCATCAGCTTCACCGGCTCGCGCGAAGTGGGCCTGCGCATCAACGAGCTGGCGGCCAGGCCCGCGCCCGGCCAGATCTGGATCAAGCGCGTCGTCGCCGAGATGGGCGGCAAGGACGCCATCGTCGTCGACGAAGAGGCCGACCTCGACGCAGCCGTGCAGGGCGTCGTGTGGAGCGCCTTCGGCTACCAGGGCCAGAAGTGCTCGGCGTGCTCCCGCGCCATCGTCAGCGAGAAGCTGTACGACGCGTTCCTCGAAAAGCTCGCCGCCAAGGTGGCGGAAATCAAAGTGGGGCCGGCCGACGACCCGTCCTGCTACATGGGGCCAGTGATCAACGCCGGCGCGCTCCAGACCATCCTCGGCTACATCGAAACCGGCAAGCAGGAAGGCCGGCTCATCGCCGGCGGCACCCGCCTGCCCGGCGACGGCTACTTCCTGGCGCCCACCGTCTTCGCCGACATCCAACCCGAAGCGCGCCTCTTCCAGGAAGAGATCTTCGGGCCGGTGCTGGCCGTGACCAAAGCGCGCGACTTCGACGAGGCGCTCGAACTGGCCAACCACAGCGACTACGGCCTGACCGGCGCCGTCTACACGGCGAACCCCGCAAAGATCGAACGGGCGAAGGACCGCTTCTTCGCCGGCAACCTCTACATCAACCGCAAGTGCACCGGCGCCATGGTGGGAGCCCACCCCTTCGGCGGCTTCAACATGTCGGGCACGGACTCCAAGGCCGGCGGCCCGGACTACCTGTTCTGGTTCGTGCAGGCCAAGAGCATCGCGCAGAAGCTCGGCTGACTATTTTCCGCGAAAGCGCACGGTGAGCCCCACGGTGACCGTGCGCGAGTAGCCCGGCGTGGCGTGGATACGGTAGGCCGGCTGCTCGCCCCGCAGCCGCGATTCGAAATAATTCTGCGTCTCGAAGTAGGGCCGGTTGAAGAGGTTGTCGACGCCCGCGCTGAAATCCAGGTTGTGCGCGAGGCGGCGCGACAGGCCGGCGTCGAACACCGTGTGGCCGGCGGCCACGATGGCGGGGTCCTCGCCGTCCAGCCGGTAGTGGTTGATGGCGCGCATGCGCAGCGAGCCGCTCCAGCCCTTCCACGACGACACCGTCACGGCGGCGTTGGCCACGAAGTGCGGCGCGCTGTCCACGTAGACGCGCGGCTCGCCCACGTACCAGGCGTTGGCCACCTTCGTGATGCCGCCGTTGAGGAAGACGAAGCGGGTCACCTCGGCCGAAGCCTTGGCCTCGAAACCGTAGGCGCGGCTGGGGCCGCGGAACTCGATGCTGCCGTCGTCGGGCACGTACACCTGCTCGTTGGAGCGCAGGATGCGGAAGCCGGCGGCCTGCAGCGAGAAGCGCGAGGCCTTCAGCGCCGCGCCGGCCTGCCAGAAATCGGTGGTGGCCACGCGCTCCATGTCGGGCCGCCGCACCACGGCGCGCGCGTCGGCGGTGGAGATGCCGCGGCCGTAGTTCACGAACAGCGTCAGCGGCACGCGGCGGGAAGGCGTCAGCGAAGCGTTGGCCTTGGGCTGCCAGCGGGCGGCGTTCCGCGCGCCGCTCAACGGCGGCTCGACGCGGTCGGCCACGTCGAAGCGGAAGCCGTCCCAGCGCAGGCCCGCGCCGGCCAGCAGGCGCCCGCCCCACAGCGCCACGTTCTGCTGCGCGTAGCCGGCGGCGTTGGTGATACCGGCCTGCGCGCGGGTGGCGACGCCCAGCGGTTCGCGACCCTCGCGCGGGTACAGCCCGACGTTGATCTGGTTGGCGTGGAAGTTCGAGCCGGCCGAGAGGTACCCGCTGGCGCCCAGCACTTTGTTGGCGCGCAGATATTGGAGATTGGCGCCCTCCTGCAGGCGCGAATCGTGCTGCTGGAAGGCGTCGCCGCGCACGGGGTCGTTCAGGAAGAACGTGAAGTTCATGTAGTGGTCGTAGAGCGTGCGGCCGGCGAAGGCGTCCAGCTTCACCACGCCGCCACGCGCGTTCTCCTGGCGCCAGTAGCCGGCCAGCGTGCCGCTCCACTGCTGGATGCCGTTGGTCGGGTCGATAAAGCCGAAGCGGTCCAGCCGGCCGGTCTCGATGAGGTCCAGCGGGATCTGGCCCGACGAATCAGACACGGCGCGGCCGTAGTTCAGCTTCAGCGCCGCCTGCCGCCGCTCGCTGATGCGCCGCGTCAGGTTGGCGGTGACGTTGTCGCGCCGGTAGCCCAGCGGGCTCGCGAACGGGCCGTTCGAAGTGGCGCCCTCGTAGGCGATCAGCGCGTCGGTGTCCTTCCAGTCCGGGCTGTAGGCGAAGAAGCCCCGGAACGTGTCGAACGAGCCGCCCTGCAGGCGCAGCGTGAACTCGTCCGGCATGGATTCGCGCGTCACGATGTGCACCACGCCCAGCCCGCTGAAGTCGCCGTACTCTGCGCTGAACGGGCCGTTGATCAGGTTCACCTCGCGGACCAGTTCCGGAATCAGGCTCTTCATCGCGCCCAGGTAGCCCTGCCCGTGGCCCTGCGTGGACTGGTTCTGCTGCACGCCGTCGGCCAGCACCTTCAACCCGCCGCTGACGCCGCCGTGGTCCAGGTTGAAGCCGAAGCGGCGGATCTCGACGCTCTTCGCCCCGCCCTCGTGCTGCCCGGCGTTGATGCCCGCGTCCAGCAGGTGGAACAACTGGTCGTCGCGCGAAAACATCGTCTTCCGCACGACCTCGCCGTTGCGCCGGTCGATGGTCACCTCCACCGGCGTGGCCCGCACTACGATGCTCTGGTGCAGCACCGGAATTTTCGGCGGCTCGTCCTTCTTTTCCTCGCCCGCGCCCAGCGGCTGCGCCAGGCTCGCGGCAGTCAGCAGCAGGAAGCAACAGAGGCCGTGCAGGTGTTCCATAGCGGCAATCGTAGCACGAAAACTAAACTCGTGATACCGACAAACCGGCGCAAGATTCCGCCCGCGGTTACACCTGCAACATCCCCAGCGGTCTGTGCCGGGCCTTCGCCGTGCAGCTTGGCTGTTCGCCTACCGCCCGCTCGTGCGGTGGCCCATACTCAAGCAAGAAAGGAGCTCTGGGATGTTCGAACAGAACAAACTGATCTGCCGCAGATTGACCGAAGAGGCCTGGAACAAGGGCCAGTTGGCGGTGGTGGACGAATTGCTGGCGCCGCAGTGCCGCGTGCACGATAGCGTCTTTCCCGCGATTCCCGCCGGACCGGCGGGCTACAAGCTGCACATCAACACGTGCCGCACGGCGTTCGCCGATTTCTTCTGCCTGATCGACGACATCATCGCCGAGAACAACGAGGTGGTGATCCACTGGACGGTGCGCGGCACGCACCAGGGCACGTTCCTTGACCTGGACCCCAGCGGCCGGCAGGTGACTGTTTCCGGCACCTCCATCCACCGCCTGGATCAGGGCAAGATCGTCGAGCTGTGGTCGGACTGGAACCCGCAGGCGCTGCGCGATCAGGCCGGCGTGTCGGCGTCGGCCGCGGAGGCCAACCGGCAACTGATCCGCCGCATGGTGGAGGAGGTGTGGAACAAGAAGAAGCCCGAGATGGTGGACGACTACATCACGCGCGACTACATGCGCCACTCGCCGTCGGGCGAGCTGCGCGGCGCGGCCGGCTTCCGCAAGGACTACGACACCTACGTCGGCGCCTTCCCGGACTGCCAGATCCGGCTCGATGAGCTGGTGTGCGAAGGCGACCGCGTCTACGCGCGCTGGACCGGGCTGGGGACGCACAAGGGCAAGCTGATGGGGGTGCCGCCGAGCGGGCAGCGCGTCACCGTGCCCGGCTCGAGCATCTTCCGCGTCGCGGGCGGCCGCGTGGCGGAGGAGCACGCCGTCTGGGACACCCTGGGCATGATGCGGCAGATCGGCGTGCTGGTGGAGGCGGCCGCGACGACGGCCAAGACCCGCGCCTGAGGCGGCGCTAAAGCAGGCCGAGGCGCGCCAGCAGCGCCGTCGAATCCGGGCCGCGGCCCATGAACTCGCGGAACAGTTCCGCCGGGTCTTCGGAGTCGCCCCGCGACAGGATGGCGGCGCGGAAGGCGCGCCCGGTCTGCGGGTTGAAGATGCCTTCCTTCTTAAACCGCGTGAAGGCGTCGGCGTCGAGCACTTCGGCCCACTTGTAGGAGTAGTAGCCGGCGCCGTAGCCGGTGGGGTCGGCGAAGAGGTGTGTAAAGGCGGCCAGCATGGCGTAGCCTTCGGGGAAGGGCGCCGGGGCGAAGGGCTGCAGCAGGCGGTTGGCGTAGAGCACGGGATCGCCGTTGCGCTCTTCCCGATAGTCCATGTGCAGCGCCAGGTCGGTGGTGGCGAAGCCGAGCTGCCGCATCTGGGCGTTGGCGGCGCGGAACGTGCGGGCGGAGAGCATTTTGGCGAACAACTCTGCGGGGATGGTCTCGCCGGTCTGGTAGTGGCGCGCGAACAGGTCCAGAGACTCGCGCTCCCAGCACCAGTTCTCCATGATCTGCGACGGCAGCTCGACGAAGTCCCAGGCCACGTTGGTGCCGGCCAGGGACTTCACCTCGATGCGGCAGAGGCAGTGGTGCAGCAGGTGGCCGAACTCGTGGAAGACGGTCTCCACCTCGCGATGCGTCAGCAGCGCGGGCCGGCCGTCGACGGGCGCGGTCATGTTGCCGCACATGAGGCCGGCGTGGGGCCGCCACTCGGCGCCGCGCCAGTGGCCGGTGAGGAAGGCGTCCATCCAGGCGCCGCCGCGCTTGGTGTCGCGCGGGTGCCAGTCGGCGTAGAAGCCGCCCAGCAGCGAGCCGTCCTCGTCGCGGATCTCGTAGTAGCGCACCTCCTCGTGCCACACCGGCACGCGGGGGCCTTCCACCACGGAGATGCCGTAGAGCCGGTGGACCAGCTCGAACATGCCGCCTAGCACGCGCTCCAGCGGGAAGTAGGGGCGCAGGTCCTCCTCTTCGAAGGCGTATTCGGCGGCGCGCTGTTTCTCGGCGTAGTAGGCGATGTCCCAGGGCTCGAGCTTCCGTCCGGCGAAGGACTCCAGGGCGGCGTTTTCGCGCTGGAAGGCGGGCTCGGTCTTCCCGCGCAGGTCCAGGCAGAACCCCTGCGCGGCGCGGCCGGTCTTGGCCATGCGCTCCACCAGCGCGAAGTCGGCGAAGCTCGGAAAGCCGAGCAGCTCGGCCTTGCGGCGGCGGAGGTCCAGGATTTTCACGATCAGCGGCGAGTTGGCCTCCGCGGCGCGGCGGCCGTAAGCGCGGTAGAACTTTTCGCGCACCGCGCCGTCGTCCAGGTAAGTCATCACGGCCAGATACGAAGGCGCCTGCAGCGAGAAGCGCCAGCCTGGCTTGCCCTTAGCCTCGGCCGCGGCGCGGGCGGCGGAGACGGCCGAAGGCGGCAGCCCGGCCAGCCCGGCTTCGTCCTCGATGTAGTATTCGAACGCGGCCGTGGCGTCCAGAACATTTTGGGCGAATTTGTTCGTGGTGACGGCCAGCTCCACATCCAGCTCTTCCAGCTTCTTCTTGTCCTCGGGCGGCAGGGCGGCGCCGTGGCGGCGGAAGGCGTCCAGCGTCTTCGTCAGGAAGCGCGCGCGCACGCCAATGAGTGACTTCGCTTCATCCGTGGCCGCGTATTCGTTGAGCGCGGCCCACAGGCCGGCGTGCAGCGGGATGCCGGAGTAGAACGCGCTGATGCCGGGCTGCGCCTCGTTCCAGGCCGCGCGCAGCTCGGGCGTGGTGACGACGCCTTCCAGGTGGCGGACGACGGCCACGGCCAGGTCCAGCGGATCGGTGGCGGTGTCGAGCGCGCCCATGGTGTTCGTCCAGGTGCGCTCACCCGGCGCCGCGGCGATCTCCTCGATGCGGGCGCGGGCCTGATCGAGCAGCGCGGCGATGGCGGGCTGGACGTCGGCGGCGGCGACGCGGTCAAAGGGGATGGGCGGAGCGATGCCCAGCAGGGCGTTCGAAGTGGTCACCCTTCCAGGATAGCGGGCGCGCGCCCGCCGCTCAGCGGGCGGCGAATTCGAGCAGCGTGTAGAGTGAATCGGCCACCAGTTCGGCGGCGGCGCGGGCCGGTTCGAAGCACAGCGCGGCGATGGCGTTCTGGTCCTTACGGGCGTGGGCTTGCAGCAGCGCGGGCATGTTCCCGCGATTGATGTCCGCGGCGGCGTAGAGACGATTCAGGATCGCTTCGGCCGCCGGCACGACGCCCGCGCCGGCCAGGCGCGGAGAGCGCCCGGCCAGCGACAGCGGCGGGATGCGCTTTTCGAGCGCGGCGTGGACGTCCGGAGGCTGGCCCACCACGTGGGGCGGGCTCAGGCTGTCTTCGAGGAAATGCGCCAGCACGCCCGCGTAGCGCGCGGCCTCGGCCGGGCGGCGGTGGCGGAGGGCGTCGAGGATCCGCTCATAGAGGAACAGCAGCGAGGCCAGGTCGTCCCTCCGGTCCCACGCGGCGCTGTGGACGGGCTCGCGGTCCGGCCGCAGGCAGTAAGGCACGGCTTCGTCGAGCGACTGCGGGGCGGGGCGCGGCGCGCGGAAGCCGTAGTGGAGCATGGCCGCGTAGTAGTCGGGCAGCATGCAGTAGGTTTCGGCCAGGGCGTTCAGCTCGGAGCCGAAGGCGGCCAGGCGGGCGGCGGGCAGGGAGGCCAGCGCGGCGCGCGTCATGATGCGATGCGGGCCGCCTTCCCACGCGCCGGCGGGGCCGGCGGCGAGCAGTAGGACGAGGAGCGGACCGGCGGGTCGCATGGGCGCTTCTACTGTATCTTCGGCAGGCCGGCGGGGAAAGGCCCGGCCGCCGGGGTAGGATAGCGTTGATGGCGCCACGAACGCCAACCTTGATCCAGCTCCTGGGACTCGTCGTCACCCTGGGCGCGGTCGGCGTGTTTTCGCTCTTCACGCTGGACCGGCTCGCGGGCCTGCGGCGGCTGGGCTCCGACATCGTGGACCGCAACCGCCGCGATTCGCTGCAGCTCATCCGCATCCAGGACGACGTCGCGCAGCTCGGCCTGGCCCTGCGCGACATGGCCGAAGGCACCGAGCCCTACCCGCTGCCGGCTTACCGGCCGCAGTTCGCGCGCCTCAAGGGCGACCTCGAAAACGCCCTCGAAATCGAGGCCAAGCTGATGCCCGCCGCCCGCACCGCTCCGCAACAGAAGTTGCTGGAAGGCGCCTTCGGCCGCTTCTGGGACCAGATGGACAAGCTATGGGCGCTGGCCGGAGAGGGACGCGAGAACGACGCCCGCGCGCTCATCCGCACGCGCATCGAGGCCGAGCGCGCCACCATGGCCACCGTCATCAGCCGCCTGCTGGTGCAGAACAACGAGGCCGAGGCGGCGGCCGTGGAGCAGATCCAGGCCATCCACCGCAAAGTCGAGCTGAACCTCTACGCCCTGCTGGCCGCCGTGCTGGCCGCCATCCTGCTCACCGGCTCGCTCGTCATCTGGCACGACCGCCGCATGTTCGCGCAGGTGGCGCTGCTTTCCGAGCAGCGCAAGGAGCTGGCCGGGGAGGTGATCCGGGTGCAGGAGGACCTCTTCCGCACGCTGGCCCGCGAGCTGCACGACGAGTTCGGCCAGGTGCTGACGGCCGTGGGCCTCATGCTGCAGCGCGTGGAGAAGCGGCTGCCGGAGGGCTCGGGCGAGCGCGTCGAACTGCACGAGGTGCGCGAGATCGCCAACCAGACGCTGGAGCGCGTGCGGGGCATGTCGCAGATGCTGCACCCGCCGGTGCTCGACGACTACGGCCTGGAGAAGAGCGTCGAGTGGTACCTGCGGCAGTTCGAGAAGCAGACGGGCCTGGCCGTGCACTATGAGAAGATCGGGGTGGCGCCGTGGATCGGAGACAGCGTGGCCATTCACGTCTACCGCATCCTGCAGGAATCGCTGAACAACGTCGCCCGGCATGCCGGGGTGCAGGAGGCCTGGGTGCGCGTCTCCTACTCGCCGGAGCAGATGGAGATGAACGTGGAAGACCGCGGCGTGGGCCTGCCGGAGAGCCCGCGCGAAAAGGGGCTGGGCATGATCGGGATGCGCGAGCGCGCGGAGCTGCTGGGCGGCCGCATCGCTTTTGAAAAGCTGGCCGCGGGAGGCACGCGCGTGCGCCTGGCCGTGCCGCTGTCATACAAGGGAGGCAAGGGATGAGGGAGCGCATCCGCGTGCTGCTGGCCGACGATCATTCGCTGGTGCGGAAGGGATTCCGCCGCATGCTGGAGGACGACCCGGCGCTGGAAGTGGTGGGCGAAGCCGCCAACGGGCCGCAGGCCGTCGAGGCCGCCGAACGGCTCCAGCCGCAGGTGATCGTCATGGACCTGGCCATGCCGGAACTGGATGGCATCCAGGCCGCCAGCCAGATTCTCAGGAAGCTTCCCGCCACCGGCATCCTGATCCTGTCCATGTATTCCGAGGACATGTACGTGCGCAACGCCTTCGCCGCCGGCGTGCGCGGCTACCTGCTGAAGAACGCGCTGGAAGTGGACCTGCCCTACGCCATCAAGGAGATCGCCGCCGGCCGCACCGTCATCGCGCCGGGCCTCTCGCTGCCCGGGCCGCAGGAAGCGGAGAGCGACCTGGACAAGCTCACGCAGCGCGAGCGCGAGGTGCTGCAACACATCGTGCAGGGCCGCTCGAATAAAGAGATCGCCGCGCTGCTCGGCCTCAGCCCCAACACGGTGGCTGTGCACCGCGCCAACCTGATGCAGGCGCTCGGCATTCACCGCACGGCCGACCTCGTCGTCTACGCCATCCGCAAAGGCCTGGTCACGCTGCCGGAGGCGACGCCGGACAAGCCGTAGCCATGCACGGGCGGAACCTCATCGCGGCCGGCGCGCTGCTCCTGGCAGCCGGGGCGTCCTCCGCCCAGCCGCCGCCGCAGCCGGGCTTCCGCCTCACCGACGTGACCCAGGCCGCCGGCATCGCCTTCCGCCACAACTCCGGCGCGTACGGCAAGAAGTACCTGCCCGAGACCCTTGGCCCCGGCGCCGCCTTCCTCGACTACGACGGCGACGGCTGGCAGGATATCCTGCTGGTGAATTCGATGGACTGGGCCGGCCACAAGCGCCGCCGCTCGACGCCCAAGCTCTACCGCAACCGCCAGGACGGCACCTTCGAGGACGTGACCAGGGCCGCCGGGCTCGACGTCGAGATGTACGGCCTCGGCGTGGCCGCCGGCGACTTCAACAACGACGGCCGGCCCGACCTCTTCCTCTCCTGCCTGGGCCAGAGCCATCTGTTCCAGAACACCGGCAAGGGCGGCTTCACCGACGTCACGGCGAAAAGCCGCCTGGCCGGCCACGAAGGCTTTTCCACTTCCGCCATGTGGCTCGACTACGACCGCGACGGCCGTCTGGACCTCTTCGTCACCAACTACGTCCGCTGGACGCGCGCGGGCGACATCTTCTGCTCCTTCGACGGCAAGGTGAAGGCCTACTGCACGCCGGAGGCCTACCGCGGCGCCACCTGCTGGCTCTTCCGCAACCGCGGCGACGGCGCCTTCGAAGACGTCACGGCCAAGGCCGGCATCCTCGACACCACCTGCAAGTCCCTCGGCGTGGCCATGGTCGACTTCGACAACGACGGCTGGCCCGACATCTTCGTCGCCAACGACACCCAGCCCAACAAGCTCTACCGCAACCAGCGCGGCGCCTCGTTCGCCGAAGTGGCGGTGAAGTCCGGCCTGGCCTTCAGCGAGGACGGCCGCGCCCGGGCCGGCATGGGCGTGGACGTGGCCGACCTGGACGGCTCCGGCCTGCCCACCATCATCGTCACCAACTTCGACAACGAGATGATGGGCCTCTACCGCGGCTCCAAGGGCGGCGTCTTTCTCGACCGCGCCCCCCAGAGCGGCATCGGCCAGGCCACCCGCCGCTCCCTCGGCTTCGGCTGCTTCTTTTTCGCCCCCGACCTCGACGGCCGCCTCGACCTGCTGATCGTCAACGGCCACATCGACGACTCAATCTCCCGCGCCCGCCCCGACGTCACCTACGCCCAGCCGCCCCATCTCTTCATGAACACCGGCGGGCGTTTCCTCGACGCCACCGCCGCGCTCGGCGCCTCCTTCGCCGCGCCCAAGGTGGCCCGCGGCGCCGCCTACGGCGACATCGACAACGACGGCGACCTCGACGTCCTCGTCACCACCAACAACGGCCCCGCCTATCTCTACCGCAACGACCTCGCCGCGCCGCACCGCAGCCTCCGCCTGAAGCTCACCGGCGCGAAGTCCAACCGCGACGCCATCGGCGCCGTGGTGAAGTACGAAGCCGGCGGCGCGCACGGCGCGCGCACGGTCCGTTCCGGGTCCAGCTTCCTGTCGCAATCCGAACTGCCGGTGACGCTCGGCCTCGGCACGGCCGCGGCGGCGGACCGCGTGGTGGTGGCCTGGCCTTCGGGCTACACCGCGGCGTACCAGCCGCTGAAGGCCGGGACCAGCTACGAAATCGTCGAGGGCAGAGGAATCGTTTCGGCGGTACCGTACCGCCCGGCGCACTGAGGTCCCACTAGTACTAATCGACTTGCTGGTACTTGCAGGCCTTTTATTTTTAAGATTTTCCCCCTAACTTAGAGAACAAGGAGGGCAGAGTCTCTCCATTTTATAGAGCCGGCGCCGACACCAGCGCGTGCGGACGCGGGCCGGAAATGGATTTCGCGGAGTGAACGGCAAAAACCAGGTCCGGATCGCCCGGAGGGAAGAGAAAAAACGCAACGGCGCGCCGCTCGCCTGGGCGGTGGGCCTGATCGTGGTGGCTGTTGCCTCGGGCATCACGATCTACCAAAGCCGGGAGGGCGGCTCCGCCCTCACCGGCCCGTCCGCCACCTTGCCCGAACTCTCCCTGCTCACGGAGATGTGGAAGCGGCGGGAGCCCATCACGGAGCGGCTGGTCTATCCCTATTCCGTGGTGCCCGGCGGCGTGGCAACGCCCGACGACATCATCGCGGCCATGAAGCGTGACCCGGTAGTGGCCGCCCACTACCGCGGCTTCGACCCGCGGAGCGCCCGCACGGCCGTCGTCCACAAGCCGCGCCTCGTCTACGTCTCCTACCGCATCAAGGACAAGGTCTTCTACACGAAGAAGCAAGTGGCGCTGCACCCCGGCGAGCGCATCGTCACCGACGGCAAGAATGAGATCCGCGGCCGCTGCGGCAACCGCATCGTGGATGCGCCGCAGGCCCAGACAAGCCTGCTGGAGCCGCCGGAAGAGGTACTGAATTCGCCCGCCGCGCCGCAACTGGCGATGAGCACCCCGCTGGAGGCTCCGCCGCTGGCCGCGCCGCCGGACGAGACGCGGGGCGAAGAGGCCCCGGCCGTGATTCCGCCGCCGGAACTGGCGCCGCCCGGCACTACTCCCCCGGCTCCGGGCGGATTCCTGGTCTCGCCTCCGGGCGGCGGCTACATCCTTCCGGCCGGCTCGCCGCCGCCGGGAGAAACCCCGCTGCCGGTTCCGCCGGGCACGGATAACCCGCCCGTTCCACCCGTCACTCCGCCTGTGACGCCCCCGTCGCCGCCTGTGACGCCGCCCGTCACTCCGCCGGTCACCCCTCCGGGGCCGCCCGTCACTCCGCCGGTGACGCCGCCCGTGACGCCGCCGTCGCAGCCGCCGACTACACCTCCGGACCAGCCGTCTACGCCGCCGGCCACGCCGCCGGACCAGCCGGGTCCGCCGCCCACCGGCGGGGGCAACCCGCCGCCGTCCACGCCGCCGCCCAGCGTGCCGCCGCCCGGCTCCGACGTCCCGCCAGGGCCCACGCCCCAGCCGCCCATCATCGCGCCGCCGCTGCCCGGCACCCCGCCGGACGCACCGCCGCCGCAGCCTCCGGGCGCGCCGCCGCCGGACCCGCTCCTGCCGCCGCCGCCTGACGGACCGCCGGACGAGCCCGCGCCGCCGCCCGTGCCCGAGCCTGCCACCTGGCTGCTCATCGGCGGCGGTTTGGCGGCCATCGGAATGCATGCCCGCCGCCGCGGGCAGTGAAGTTGAGGAACTGAGCTTCCAGGCCGGCTTCCCACTCCCGGGGGGCCGGCCTACTTCTTCAGGGCCAGCAGCCGCACCGTCCACGGCGCTGCCTTGCGCGGTGAAAACTGCCGCGCCGCCGCCGCCAGGTAGGGCCGGAACTGCAGCATCCACCAGCGTGCCAGCCCTTCGTGCCGGATCGCCTCCAGCGTGTCCGAATAGTGCTCCAGCAGGTTCTCGGCCAACACGCCGCCGGTGGTGCGCACCGCCAGCACCGACGATCGTCCCAGCCACGCCGCGTGCCGCGGCAGCGCCTGCACCGTTTCCAGCGCCAACATTGCCGAGAGCTCGAACACCGTGCGCCGCTCGGCCGCCGCGGTCTGCCGCAGCTCGCGCCAGCCGTTTTCCAGGCGCTCGATGCCCGGCAGGCGCGACGGCTTCAGCCCGCGCGCCTCTTCCTGGATCGACGCCCACTCCCGGCGCAGCCCGGCCACGTCCAGCGGCGGCGTGTTGATGGCCTCGGCCGCGCGCCCGGCCGTCGATTCCAGCGCGTCCAGAATCTGGTCCATCGTCGAGGGGCGGCTTTCGGGCGGGATCAGACCCTGCTCGCGCAGGCTGGCCGCGATCTCCGCGATCAGCGTGCGCCCGGCGCCGCTCAGGTCCGCCAGCGCCGCCAGCACCCACACCGGCGAGGCGCGGAAGGTGAGGATGCCGATCAGCTCCAGCCCGTTGCCGGCCGTGCGCCGCAGCAGGAAGTCCTCGGCCAGCTTGCCTTCGGCCGGGAAGATGCCCTCCACCTCGCCCACCTGCTCGATGAGGAACCGCAGCACCGCCTCCACCATGGAGCGGTACAGCCGCGTGCGCCGCAGCGCCGCCGGCAGCGCCGCCGCGCCGATCTCGTTCAGCAGCCCGCCGGCCAGCGCCGAGGCCGACCGCAGCACCCGTTCCGGCAGCGAGATCAGGTAGTCGCTCACGGTGCTATGGTAGCTGTTTCGGACCAGGAGAGACAGCGATGGAGAGAAGGCGATTCGTGGGCACGGGGCTGGCCGCCGCGGCTGTTCACGCCCAGGAAAAGAAGCTGCGCATGGGCGTCATCGGCTGCGGCTGGTACGGCGGTGTGGACATGCGCTCGGCCTACAACGCCGGCGGCGTGGAGTTCACCGCGCTGTGCGACGTGGATTCCCAGCACCTCGACGAAGCCGCCACGGCGGTGGAAAAGCAGCAGGGCGCGCGGCCGCGCACCTTCAAGCACTACCGGGAGCTGCTGGCGATGCGGGAGCTCGACGCCGTCATCATCACCACCCCGCCGCACTGGCACGCCCTGCCCTTCATCGCCGCCTGCGAGCGCAAGCTGGCCATCTACGAAGAGAAGCCGCTGGCCTACGACGTGCGCGAAGGCCAGGCCATGGTGGCCGCCTGGAAGAAGGCCGGCAACCTGGTGCAGGTGGGCTTCCAGCGCCGCCAGAGCGACGCGTTCGCCGCCGCCCGCGACTACATCCGCGCCGGCCACGCCGGCCGCATCGTGCAGGCGGACGTCAACATCCACTACACCGCCCAGCCGCTCGACAACGCACCGCAGCCGCCGCCCGCCACGCTCGACTGGGACCTGTGGTGCGGCCCCGCCCCCAAGCTGCCTTACTCGCCCAACATCGGCCACAAGTCCTGGCGCCTGGAGCAGACCACCGGCAACGGCCACCTGGTGGACTGGGGCATCCATCTGATCGACGCTACCCGCGTCACGCTGGGCCTGGGCATGCCCAGGAGTGTCACCGCCGCCGGCGGCCTCTACGAGTACAAGGGGCGCATCACCACGCCCGACACCCTCACCGCGCACTTCGAGTTCGACCAGTGCCCCGTGGTGTGGCGCCACCGGCTGTGGGGCGCCGTGGAGCGCGACCCCGATTTCATGTACGGCGTCACGTTCTTCGGCGAAAAAGAGACGCTCTTCGTCAACGACCAGCGTTGGACCGTGATGCCCAAGGGCCGCGAAGCGCCGCGCCGCGTCACCGAAAGCAAGCCACCCGCCGATCTCGGCCTGCGCCACATGCAGGAGTTTCTGGCCGCCGTGCGCGCCGGGCGCCAGCCGCCGTGCACGCCGGAGGACGCCTGGCGCTCCACCGCCACCGTGCAACTGGCCATGATCGCTCTCCGCGCCGGCCGCACCATCCGGTGGGACGAAAAGACGGCGCGCATCCCCAACGACATCGCCGCCAACAGGATGCTGAAGCGCGAATATCGCCCGCCCTACAGGCATCCCGGCGCCTAGAGTAACGCTAAGCTGGTAGGTGAGATGAGCAACCTGACCGTCCCCCTGACGCTGGAAGGCGCCGCCGTCCTGCACCAGATGTTCCACGTGAAGTGGGAGGAGTGGCGGGGCCTCGACGCGCACTCGCGCACAGCCATGGTGCGCGAAGCCGAGGAGTGGCTGCAGGCGCAGGAAGGCGCCGAGGGCGGCGAGCAGTCCGCCGCCTACGCCATGCTCGGCCACAAGGGCGACCTCATGCTGGTGCACTACCGCCGCGACTTCGTCGGCCTGCTCGACGTCCAGCAGCAGGTGCGCCACCTCGCGCTCAGCGCTTACCTCGCGCCCGCCCACTCCTACCTGAGCGTCGTCGAGCTGGGCCTGTACGAATCCACGCGCAAGATCTGGGACGACCTCGAAGGCCGCGGCCTGACGCCGGGCACGGAGGCCTGGGACGCGGCCGTCGCCGAGACGCTCGACCGCCAGAAGAAGGCCATGGCCGCGCGCCTCTGGCCGGAGATTCCCGAGTCGCGCTACCTCTGCTTCTACCCCATGGACCGCAAGCGCGGCGAGGACAAGAACTGGTACCAGGTGCCGTTCGCCGAACGCCAGCGCATGATGCACGAACACGGCCTCATCGGCCGCCGCTACGGCGGGCAGGTGAAGCAGGTGATCTCCGGCTCCATCGGCCTGGACGACTGGGAGTGGGGCGTGGACCTCTACGCCGACACGCCGCTGGTCTACAAGCAGCTCATCTACGAGATGCGTTTCGACGAGGTGAGCGCGGCCTACGCGCTGTTCGGCCAGTTCTTCCTCGGCCTGCGCGTGCCCAGCGAGAAGTTCGGCGAGTTCCTCAGAGGCGAAGGGCGGGGCGCGGTGGAATAGGCCGCGCCCCGCGCGGTTATTCGATCAAGCTGGCTTTGACGATGCCGTCCAACTGCGGGAAGCTCGCGTCCAGGTACGCATTGCCCTTCATGCGGATGTGGCCCTGGTTGGGCTGCTCGCCGTAGCCGGAGTGGAACTGGTCCACGATCTCCATGCCCTCCACCACCTCGGCGAACGGCGCGAAGCCCTGGCCGTCCAGGAACTTGTTGTCGCCCAGGTTGATGAACAACTGCGTGGTGCGCGTGTTCGGGCCGGCGGTGGCGAAGGTGAGGCGGCCGCGCGAATTGGACTGCGTCACCTGATCGTCCTTGAGATTGGTGCCGTTGGCGGCAGTGACATTGGGGTCGGCGGCGAGGCCGAACTGCACCACGAAGCCGGGCACCACGCGGAAGAACTTCGCGCCGTCGTAGTAGCCGGATTCGACCAAGGAGCGGAAGCGCTCCACGCCCAGCGGAGCCCAGGAAGAGTTCACCTGGAGGACAATGTCGCCCTTGGTGGTTTCGAGTTTCACTTTGAATGTGTCAGCCATGGATCCCTCCATTGTCTCATTTGCCGGCGCACATCCTGCCTTCGGGCCGCGGCCTGCCGCCATGGCAGGCGCTCCATCGCTTTCGCCGCCATGCGGGACTCGAAGTTGTAATCGCGCGCCCCGTCGACCGGAGAATCCTCCCCGCCTCGTCGAAGCGGCCCTGCAACTGGAAGACCCAGGCGGCGCCCAGCGTACAATCCGCCGCGATCATCGTCTCGACGGCGTCCCTGGCAACAGGCCTTTTGATGCACTCCTGAAGCGCTGCAAGGCGGAGTCGGAGTCGCCCCGGCGCAGGTCCTCCACACCCGGCTTGCGGGCCGGTGACGGAAAGCTCCCCGCCGTGCAGCCGTTCCATTCATGCCGTCCCGGGGCCGTCACTGCGCGCCGGATTAGAATGGGTCATGCTTCGCGCCCCGCTCCTGCTCGCCGCGCTGCTCGCTCTGCCGCTGGCCGCGCAGTCGCCCCGCGTCGCGCTCGAAACCCCCTGGGGCCGCATCGTCATCGACGTCGACACCACCAACGCCCCGGTCACCGCGCGCAACTTCCTGCGCTACGTCGACGCCGGCTTCTACGACGGCGGCGTCTTCCACCGCACGGTGACCATGCGCAACCAGCCGCGGAACAAGATCCGCATCGAGGTCGTGCAGGCCGGCGCCAATCCTGCCCGCGCGAACGAAGGCTTTCCGCCCATCCCGCTCGAGCGCACATCAAAGACCGGACTCAGGCATCTCGACGGCACCATCTCCATGGCCCGCGACGGTCCCGACACCGCCACCTCCGGCTTCTTTCTCTGCATCGGCCCCCAGCCCTCGCTCGACTTCGGCGGAATGCGCAACCCCGACGGCCAGGGCTTCGCCGCCTTCGGCCGCGTCATCGAAGGCATGGACGTGGTGAGGCGCATCCAGGCCGCCCCGGCCGAGGGCCAGAAGCTGACGCCCGCCGTGCGCATCCTCAAGGCTCGCCGCCTGTAGTCCCCCGGCCCGCCTTCCGGAATCTGCACAATTCGTCCTTGAATCCTGCCCGGGGTTGTGGCAGCATTGGATTCAGTCCGTATCTCTTGGAGGAGAACCCAAAGTGAGAATTGTGCAAACAGCGATCCTGGCGGCGGTTCTGTCGCTGGCCGCGCCGGCCGCGACGGTGGTCAACTTCGACGACCTGCCCGACGACCCCTTCGGCGCGGCCGTGCCCGCCGGCTACGGCGGCTTGAACTGGGGTGTGGATTTCGGCGTCTGGGATTCGTCGTCGAGTGCCATCTACCCGCCGCACTCGTTCAACAACGTCCTGCTTGGCAACCGCCTGAATCAAAGCGGCTACGCAGCCATGCCCGTCTATTTCGTCACGCCGGGCGCGGAGTTTCTGGGCGCGTGGTTTTCGGGCTCCGGGACGGCCCTGTTCGACATGTACTTCAGCGGCAACCTGGTGGCGACGTCTTCCAGCCTGAACCTGAACTCCACCTCGACGTACCTGGCCTCGGGCTACTCCGGACCCGTCGATGAAGTCCGCCTGACCGCCGACCGCGGGCAGTTCGTCATGGACGACTTCACCTACAACCCGGCCGGCACGGCCGTGCCGGAACCGGGCACGGCGCTGCTGATGGGCCTCGGACTGGCCGCCGTCTCGATGCTCAGCCGCCGCCGCGCCTGACGCGGCGCGGTCTCTTCCAGTAAAATAGGAATGTGCGGTCTTGGTTGCCTCAGTCCTTCCAGTGCCTGAAGGACTACGATCTTAAAACGCTCCTTTCAGACCTCGTGGCCGGCGTCACCGTCGGCCTCGTCGCTCTTCCACTAGCGATGGCGTTCGCCATCGCTTCCGGACTCCCGCCCCAGGCAGGCATCTACTGCGGCGTCGTCACCGGATTCATCATTTCACTCCTCGGCGGCTCGAAGACGCAGATCGGCGGCCCCACCGGCGCGTTCGTCGTCGTCGTGGCCGGCATCGTGGCGCAGTACGGCGTCGGCGGCCTCTTCATGTG
>DAHVTI010000280.1 GCA_027324255.1 Bryobacterales bacterium
TGGACCGCGACGACGCGGCCGTCCTCGACCTTCAGCACCTGCGCGGTGAGCACCCGCCCCGCTTCCGGATCGATCAGCCGCCCGGCACGGACGTAGAGCGTTTCGGCGCTTGCCGTTGCGGGGGTCAGGGCGAGGAGGAGCAGGAGGCAGTGCCAGGAGAGGGCGCCGGCTGCGGCGAGGCGGCGGCGGGCGGAGCGGCCGGGATCGCGGGTTTCGAGGAGAAACCGGGGTTCGTCCTGGTCGGCGTGCCAGTAAGTCTGAAATGCCTCGAGCATGGATTCAGCGGGCGGAGGGAGGCCCCAGATGGATAGACGCCGCGGCGAGGGATTCGGCTACCACGCGGCGGTGCTTGTCCATTTCGGCAACGATCAAAGAGGCGAGCTCAAGGGCGCGGGCGGCAGCCTCGCCATCGACGGCGGGGCGTTCGCGGGTGGCGATGGAATCGAGGAAGGCGTCGAACTGGCGCTTGAGGGGCTCCTGTTTGACGACGGCCTGGGGGAGGAACTTGACCTGGCGATTTTCGTCGACGGCGATGGAGACGCACTCCTGTTTGGCGTAGTCGACGGAGACGTACTGGCGGGGCTGGAAGTAGCGGAGCTTGCGGACGCGCTCGGTGGAGACGCGGGAGGCGGTGAGGTTGGCGATGCAGCCGCCGGGGAAGGAAAGGCGGACGTTGGCGATGTCGGCTTTGTCGGAGAGGACGGGGATGCCGGCGGCGCGGACCTCGTCGGGCATGCGGCCGGTCATGGAGAGGAGGATGTCGAGGTCGTGGATCATGAGGTCGGCGACGACATCGACGTCGAGGCTGCGGGGGGTGAAGACACTGAGGCGGTGGATTTCGAAGAAGAGCGGGAGGGTGAGGATGCGGCGGGCGGCTTCGACGGCGGGGTTGAAGCGTTCGAGGTGGCCGACCTGGAGGATGCGGCCGCGGCGGGTGGCGGCGGCGATGATGAGGCGGGCCTCACCGACGGTGACGGCGACGGGCTTTTCGACGAGGACGTCGAGGCCTGCATCGAGGAGGAGGCAGGCGACTTCGCGGTGGGCGACGGTGGGAACGGCGACGATGGCGGCCTGGCAGTGGCTGAGGAAGTCGTCGAGGGAGTGGAAGGCGCGGCAGCCGAACTCGGCGGCGGCGGCGGCGGCGCGGGCCGGATCGATGTCGAAGACGCCGGCGAGTTCGGCGCGGGCGGATTCACGGATGACGCGCAGGTGGTTGCGCCCGAAGGCTCCGGCGCCGCAGACGCCGACGAGAGTGCAGGATTCGTTCATTCTTCCTCCGGCGGGTAGCCGATGATGGAGATGCCGTGGCGTGCGGCGAGTTCAAGCATCTCCTCCTTGTCGAGGAGGAGGGTGCGGCCGGCATCGACGGCGAGAGCGGTGGTTCCGGTCTCGGCCATGGTGCGGATGGTGTCCGGGCCGGCGACGGGCACGTCGAACTGGAGGTGGCTGCGGAGGCGGGAGACCTTCACCAGCCGGAGACTGCGGCCGTTGACGAGCGACGCCGCGCGGCGGAGCATGGCGTCGGTGCCTTCCATGGCCTCGAGGGCGACGCAGGCACGCTCGCTCACCGCGACACTCTGGCCGATATCAAAGCCGGCAAGGGCGTTGGCGACGCGGCGGCCGTAGGCGATGTCCTGGCGCTCGCCGTCGTCGGGCCTGCGCTTGGAGACGACGCCTTCGGGGGCGAGGAGGGGCTTCAGGAGAAGGGTGGAGTCACCGAGGCGGATGCCTTCCTTTTCGAGCTCCTGGCGGATGCCGCCGATCAACGCGTCGGTATTGCGCGAGGGCAGCGACATGAGGAGCTTGAAGAGGCGCCAGTCGGGCTTCAGGGAGCTGAACAGGGAAGTGTGCCTGACCTGGCCGGCCATGATGGCTTCGGTGATCTGTTCCTGGTGGAGGATGTCGATGAGGCGGCCGAGCTCGGCGATGGAGATCCAATAGCAGCGGGCGGCGAGTTGCTCGACTTCGGGCGGGGCGTTGTCCTTGAGGGCGATGACGACGACATCGTGGCCGAGGGAGCGGGCGGTTTCGAGCGCGAGGACGGGGAAGCGGCTGGAACCGGCGATGAGGGCGTATCTCACTTGATGAACCCGCGTTTGGCGGAGCGGATGAATTCGATGAGCTCGCCGGTTTCGGCGCAGGACGGCACCTGCTCGCGGATCTGATCGAGGGCCTGGGAGGTGTTGAGGGCGCCGCTGGAGAGGAGGCGGAAGCACTTGTTGAGGGCGTCGACGGTTTCGGGCTCGAAGCCGCGGCGCTTGAGGCCGACCTTGTTGGCGCCGAACAATTTCGAGTCGCGGGGGGTGACGGTCATGGAGAAGGGGAGGACGTCCTGGGTGAGGACGCTGTAGCCGCCGACGAAGGCATGGCGGCCGATGCGGCAGAACTGGTGGATGCCGGAGAAGGCCTCGACGATGGCGTAGTCGCCGATGGTGACGTGGCCGGCGAGGGTGACGGCGTTGCCGAGGATGCAGTGGCTGCCGAGGCGGGCGTCGTGGGCGATGTGGACATAGGCCATGAGCAGGTTGTCGTCGCCGATTTGGGTGAGGGCGCCGCCGCCTTCGGTGCCGCGGTGGATGGTGACGAACTCGCGGATGCGGTTGCCGTTGCCGATGCGGGTTTCGGCGCGCTCGCCGTGGTACTTCATGTCCTGGGAGGCGACGCCGACGGTGGAGTAAGGATAGAAGAGGTTGTCCTCGCCGATCCAGGTGGGGCCTTCGGCGAAGATGTTGGCCATGAGGCGGGTGCGGGCGCCGATTTCGACTTCGGGCCCGATGACGCAGAAGGGGCCGATGTCGGCTTCGGGGTGGATCCGAGCCGCGGGATGAACGATCGCGGTCGGGTGGACAGGCATGGCTAAACGGCCTGCGGAGGCGCCCCGAGCGCGGGCTTGTCGGCCAGTTTGCACATGACGATGCCTTCGGCGACGACCTGGCCGTTGACGGTAGCGGTGCCCTGCATTTTGACGATGCTGGCTTTGCGCTTGAGGGTGACGCACTCGATGGTGAGGGTATCGCCGGGCAGGACGGGGCGGCGGAACTTGGCCTCCTCGATGGAAGCGAAGAGGACGAGCTTGTTTTTGCGGTCGGGGACGTTCAGGAGGACGAGGACGCCGCCGACCTGGGCCATGGCCTCGACGATGAGGACGCCGGGCATGACGGGGTAGTCGGGGAAGTGGCCCATGAAGAAGGGCTCGTTGGCGGTGACGTTTTTGACGCCGACGATGCGCTGCTCCTCGATTTCCACGATGCGGTCCACGAGGAGCATGGGGTAGCGGTGCGGCAGGATGTCGCGGATATCGATGTTTTCGAGGACAGGCATTGCAGAAACGATATTCTAACATTCGATGGACACCATCCTCACGCGCGCGCAGGCCGCAGTGCCTGCCCTGACAAGCCTGATCCGGGAACTGGTGGAGTGCGAATCGCCGAGCGACGACGGGGCGGCGGTGACGCGCTTCATGGATTTGCTGGCGGCCAAGGCGGAGGGCCTGGCGGCGGCGAAGACGTTCAGCGGAGGGCGGTACGGGAAGAACCTGCTGCTGACGTTCGACCTGCCGGGGCCGCGGCGGAAGCGGGGCGAGCGGGTGCTGGCGGTGGGGCACGGCGACACGGTGTGGCCGGTGGGGACGCTGCGAGCAATGCCGTGGCGGGAGGAAGAAGGGCGGCTGTGGGGACCGGGCGTGCTGGACATGAAGGGGGGGCTCGCCTTCTTTTTGACGGCGATGCGGATTCTGAGAGAGCTGGACATGGAGGTGAGGCGGCCGGTGGCGCTGTGGGTGGTCTCCGATGAGGAAGTAGGGAGCGAGGTGTCGCGGCCCTGGACGGAGAAGCTGGCGTCGGAGAGCTGCGCCGTGCTAGTGGCGGAGCCGGGGACGGGGCTGGAGGGGAAGCTGAAGACGGCGCGGAAGGGGGTGGGGGACTACACGGTGACGGTGCGGGGGAAGGCGTCGCACGCGGGGGTGGACTTCGCGGCGGGGGCGAGCGCGATTGTGGAGGCGGCGCGGCAGGTGGAGCGGATCGCCTGCTTTACCGACTTGAAGAAAGGCCTGACGGTGAACCCGGGGGTGATCCGGGGCGGGACGCGGACCAACGTGGTGGCGGCGGAGGCGCAGATCGAGGTGGACATCCGGATTGCGCGGATGAGGGACTATGCGGGGCTGCACAGGAGGTTCCTGGGGTTGAAGCCGGTGGACCCGCGGTGCCGGGTGGAGGTGGCGGGCGGGCTGAACCGGCCGCCGATGGAGAGGACGAAGGGAGTGGCGGCGCTGTACCGGACGGCGAAGGAGCTGGCGGGGCGGCATTTGGGGTTGAAGCTGGAAGAGTCGGCGACGGGCGGAGGCTCGGACGGGAACTTCACGGCGGGGCTGGGCATACCGACGCTGGACGGGTTGGGGGCGGTAGGAGAAGGGGCGCACGCGGCGAAGGAAAGCATCCTGGTGGAGCGGATGGCGGACCGGACGGCGCTGCTCGCCCATCTGACGCGGCATTTGGGACAATAGTGAGAGTCGCAGTATTCCCCATGGTCATCACCGGCATCTACTACGCCCTGTTCCTGACGGGAGCGGGCGCGCTTCTGGGCTACTTCACGGGCGGGTGGGCGGGTATTCCGTTCTACGTGCTGGCGGTGTTCTGCCTGTGGTTTTTCCGCGATCCGGAGCGGACGATTCCGGCGGGGGATGTGGCGGTGTCGCCGGCGGACGGCAAGATCATCCTGATCAAGCGCAGGCCTGAAAAGACGCAGGTGTGCATCTTCATGAACGTGTTCGACGTGCACGTGAACCGCGCGCCGATCGCGGGCAAGGTGGTGGACGTGAAGCACAAGCCGGGCAAGTTCCTGGTGGCGAGCAAGGATGAAGCGTCGGTCGAGAACGAGATGAACACGATCACGGTGGACGGCCACGGGACGGTGGTGGCGTTCACGCAGATCGCCGGGCTGATTGCGCGGCGGATCGTGTGCTACAAGAAGCCGGGCGATTACGTGACGGCGGGGGAGCGAGTGGGGCTGATCAAGTTCGGCTCGCGAGTGGACGTGGATTTCGGCCCTGAGTGGGAGATACGAGTGAAGGAAGGGGAGCGGGTGTCGGCGGGCTCGTCGATACTGGCGGCAAGAAAATGAGCATGACACCGCGCCTGAACCTGCGGGAACGCCTGATTGACCCGAACTCACCGGACCGGCGGCCGCGCCGGGCGGCATACGCGCTGCCGACGCTGTTCACGGCGGGGAACCTGTTCATGGGCTTTGTGGCGATTATCAAAGCCGTGGAGGGGGCGCTGTGGGCGCAGGCGGGCAACCTGGGCTCGAACCCGCACTGGGAGCTGGCGGCGAAGGTAATCGGGGTATCGGTGTTTTTCGACGGGCTGGACGGCAGAATCGCCCGGCTGACGAACACGACGTCGGAGTTCGGGCGCGAGCTGGATTCGCTGGCGGACGTGATCAGTTTCGGGATCGCGCCGGCGGTGCTGGCGTTCGTCTTCGGGTTCCAGTTCCTGGACCCGGCGACGCCGGCGGAGACGCGGAAGTCCCTGCTGCAGGCGGGCTACTTCATCCTGTTCATGTTCGTGTGCTGCGGCTCGATGCGGCTGGCGAGGTTCAACGTCACGACGAACCCGGTGCCGCGGAACCCGGGGCGGCCGGACCGGAAGTATTTCGTGGGGCTGCCGATTCCGGCGGCGGCGGGGATTGTGGCGGCGGTGATTTACGCGCTGGATTCGGTGCCGCTGACGTGGTGGCCGTTTGTGGCGGCGTGGACCGCGTTTCTGGCGCTGCTGTCGTTCCTGATGGTGAGCACGTGGCGATACAGGAGCTTCAAGGACTTCAACCTGGTGAGCCCGCGGAGCCCGCGCAGCGTGCTGGTGCTGGCGATGATCTTCTACCTGATCTGGAACTTCTCGAAGCCGGTGCTGCTGGTGTTGTCGGTGACCTATGTAGGCAGCGGCATGGTGGTGCGGGCGGGCGGGATTCTGCGGCGGACGTTCGGGTGGGGGCGGCGCACGGAACCAGGCCAGGCAGCGGGGTGAAGGAGCGATGAAGAAGGTACAGTGGCTGCTGGTAGGCGGCGAAACGCTGCTGGGCAAGGAGATCAGCGACCTGGTGAAGGAGCGGAAGCTGCCGGTAGTGCTGCGCACGGCGGCGGGCACGTCGAAGGACCCGGTGCTGACGGCGGAGGAGGACGAGATTGCGGTGGTGGAGCCGCTGAGCGCGGAATTGCTGGAGGACGCCGAGGTGGTGCTGCTGGGCGGCACGGCGGAGAACAACCGGGAGGCGCTGCTGCTGGCGCGGGGGCTGGAGCGGAAGCCGGCGTTTGTGGATCTGGAAGGTGGATTTGAAGATTTGCCGGAGTCCGTGCTGCGGGCGCCGCTGCTGGAAGAGGTCGCGCCGAGGGCCGGGAAAGAGGCGCTGCACGTGCCGGCGCACCCGGCGGCGGCGGCGCTGGCGCGGGTGCTGCTGGTGCTGCACCAGGCATCGCCGTTGAAGGCGGCGGTGGCGACGGTGCTGGAGCCGGCGAGCGAGTACGGCAAGGCGGGCATCGACGAACTGCACAAGCAGAGCGTGAACCTGTTCAACTTCCAGCCGATGCCGAAGGAGCTGTTCGACGCGTAGGCGAGCTTCAACCTGCTGCCGCGATACGGGGCAGAGGCGCAGGCGAGCCTGGGGAAGAACGAGCAGCGGATGGAGCGGCACTTGGCGAGCCTGCTGGGCGCGCGGGGCGTGCCGCTGCCGTCGATCCGGGTGGTGCACGCGCCGGTGTTCCACGGTTACTGCCTGAGCGTGTGGGTGGAGTTCGCGGGGGCGCGGCCGGCGGCGGCGGAGGCGCTGGCGGCGCTGAGCAGGGCGGGGATGGACGCGCGCGGGGAAGAGGCCGAGCCGGGCTCGAACGCGGATGTGGCCGGGCAGAGCGGCATCACGGTGAGCGATGTGGCGGAAGACCGGAACTCGGCGAAGGGGCTGTGGCTGTGGGTGGCGTTCGACAACCTGCGGGCGGTGGCGGACGAAGCGCTGCTGATCGCGGGGCTGCTGACGAAGGAGAGGGGCGCGGCGTGAAGGCGGCGGCGGGCATCGCCGTACTGGCCTGCCTGACGGCGGGCTGCGGCTACAAGGTGGGCGGGCAGCCGGACCTGCTGCCGGCGACGCTGAAGACGATCTGCATTCCGGCGTTCGGCAACGCGACGCCGCGGTACAAGCTGACGGAGTCGCTGCCGGGGGCGATCGGGCGGGAGTTCCTGATGCGGACGCGGTACCGGGTGGTGCCGGAGATGGGGGAGGCGGACGCGATTCTGCGGGGGACGGTACTGAACTACACGTCGTACCCGACGATTTTCGACCAGAAGACGGGACGCGCGGCGGGCATTCAACTGTCGGTGTTTCTGGACCTGCAACTGCTGGAGCGGGAATCGGGGAAGGTGCTGTACGAGCGGCGGAACATGGAGATCCGGGGCCGCTACGAGGTGGCGGTGGACCAGGCGCAGTATTTCGACGAGAGCAACGCGGCGCTGCAGCGGGTGAGCCAGGAGGTGGCGCGGCAGGTGGTGAGTTCGGTGCTCGAGGCATTCTGAGGCGATGACACCCGACCAATTCCTGCGCGGGCTGGAGAAACAGGCACCGGAGCCCGTGTACCTGTTCGTGGGTCCGGAGTGCTACCGGCGGGAGGGGTGCCGCAAGCGGCTGCTGGAGGCGGCACTGGCGCCGGAGGAACGGGAAGAGGGGCTGACGCGGCACAGCCTGGACGAGGTCTCCTTAGCGGAAGTGGTGGACGATGCGCGGGCGATGTCGCTGTTCGCGGGGAGCCGGCTGATCTGGGTGTCGGCGGCGGAGAGCGCGCTGCCGAGAGGGCGAGCGGCCGCGGCGGTGGAAGAGGATGAAGATGGGGGCGGGCCGAAAGCGGGGCAGGCGGAGGCGCTGGCGGCCTACTGCCAGGATCCAACGCCGGGCACGGTGGTGGTGTTTGACGCGCGGCGGTGGGACTTCGAGGGCGAGGACAAGAGCAAGATGGACCGGCTGCTGAAGTTCTTCAGCGCGGTGCGGGCGGTGGTGGAGTTCCGGAACTACAGCGGGGCGGAGGCGAAGCAACTGGCGCAGACGCTCGCCGGCGAGCGGGGCCTGCAGATGGGCGGGGCGGAGATCGACCTGCTGGTGGAAGCGACGGCGGGCGAAGCGTACCGCATTGCGGCGGAGATCGAGAAGCTGGCGCTGTTTGCGGCGGCGGGGGGGAAAAGGATTACGGCGGCGGACATCTCGGCGCTGGTGCCGGACGCGCAGGAGACGACGATTTTCAACCTGGTGAACGCGCTGGCGCGGCGGGACCGGACGCAGTCGATGGAGCTGCTGGACACGCTGGTGCGGGCGGGCGAGTATCTGCCGCTGGCGCTGATGTTCCTGGGCGGGATCTTCCGCATGGCGCTGGCGGCGAAGGAGCAGAACCTGCGTTCGTCGAACGACGTGCAGAGCTACTTCCAGCGGCAGGGGGTGGCGATGTGGCGGTCGCGGGCGGAACAGATATACACGGCGAGCGCGCGGTTTTCGAGGGAGAAGCTGGAGGAGGCGATCCGGTCTGTGTTTGCGGCGGACCGGGATCTGAAGTCAACGCGGCCGGACGACCGGCTGGTGATGGAGGACTTCGTGCTGCGGCTGACGCGGTAAGATCGCGGATGCGATGACGCGAAGGGACTGTGTTTCGATGCTGGCGGCGGCGCCGGCGCCGAGGAGCGCGCCGGGCCCGCTGATTGAGTCGATCACGCAGGAGAGTTTCTGGGCGAACCTGGACGGACGGGGCGTGACGTGGTTCCACCCGCGGGTGTGCCGGCTGCCGGGATCGGACGCGCTGCTGATGACGGTGCAGACGATCAGCGGGCCGGACGTGTACGGGCCGGTGCACGAGTCGGTGTCGAGGGACATGGGGCGGACGTGGTCGAAGCCGGAGCCGATCCCGGGGTTCGGGCGGCGGGCGCATGCGGACGGCATCCAGGAAGGTTTTTGCGACACGGTGCCGGAGGCGCACGCACAGACGGGGAGCGTGCTGGCGGTGGCGCAGAACGTGTACTACCGGAACGAGCGGCTGACGCGGCCGAACGACGGGCGGTACCCGGTGTACATGGTGCGGCGGGCGGACGGGAGATGGGGGGCATTGAAGAAGCTGGAGTGGGAGCATCCGGAGGCGTCGGCGCTGTACATGAGCAACTGCGCGCAGCGGGCGACGCTGGAGAATGGGGACGTGTTGGTGCCGATGTCGTTCGGGCCGCTGGGGAGGCAGGACCGGGCGGTGGCGACGACGCTGTGCTCGTTCGACGGGGAGGAGTTGCGGGTGAAGCGACACGGGAATTTCCTGCGGCTGAGCGCGGGGCGGGGTTTGCTGGAGCCGTCGGTGGTGCGGTGGGGCGGGCGGTTTCTGATGACGATCCGGGCGGAGAACCAGCAGGGGTTCGTGGCGGCGTCGGGGGACGGGCTGGAGTGGAACGGGCTGCGGCCGTGGTGCTGGGAGGACGGCGAGCCGTTGAGGATGTCCACGACGCAGCAGCGGTGGCTGGCGCATTCGGAGGGGCTGTTCCTGGTGTACACGCGAAGGGACGCGTCGAACGTGAACGTGATGCGGTGGCGGGCGCCG
>DAHVTI010000452.1 GCA_027324255.1 Bryobacterales bacterium
GGATGTCGAACAGATCGTAGTACTTTTCGGGCATTTTGGCGGGCTTGCCCTGGCGGAGCCAGACGTGGCGGGTTTCGCCGCTGGCCAGCAGGCACTCGTCGGCGGCGCGGCGGATCTCGTAGGCGAAGGTGACCATGCGCGGGTGGGTGTGCCTGAAGCGGGCGCGGGCGACGATTTCGTCGTCATAGCGGGCGGGTTGGTGGTAGCGGCAACTGACCTCGGCGACGGCGAGGTGGAGGCCGTCGTTCTGCTCGATGTCGCGGTAGGCGACGCCGCGCACGCGACACAACTGGGTGCGGGCCATCTCCATCCAGACGAGGTAGTTGGCATGGTAGACGACGCCCATCTGGTCGGTTTCGGCGTAGCGGACCCGGAAGCGGACCTCGCTGGTGTCGGGATGCGGGGACATGCAACAACCATGGTAGCGGCGGAAGAGGCAACCGCGGGCGGCGCGGGGCCGTCTGCTAACATGGCCGTTAGCGTGACCATCCGAGTACTTTTTTTCGGCCTTCTGAAAGACATCACCGGCTGCGCGGAAGAGCGGCTGGAGGTGCAGGACGGCTCGACGCTGGCCGACGTTTTCGAGCACTACGCGGAGCGGCACCCGCGGTTGAGGCAAGCGGGGCGGAGCATCGTGCTGGCGGCCAACCAGCAGTTTGCGGAGCGGGCGCAGGCGGTAAAGGAGGGCGACGAGATTGCTTTCCTGCCGCCGGTGAGCGGCGGGACCGGGCCGTACACGCACGTGATCGAAGATCCGGCGGGGCACTTCTTCGCGCTGACGCGGGAGGCGATCGAGCCGGGCGCGCTGCGGCGGCTGCTGCAGCCGGAAGACGGGGCCATCGTGCTGTTCGAAGGCGTGGTGCGGAACAACACGGGCGGGCGGCGGACGCGGTTCCTGGACTACGAATGCTACGAGGCGATGGCGGTGAAGGTGATGGCGGAGATCGGCCGGGCGATTGCGGCGGCACACCGGATCAGCCGCATCGCGATGGTGCACCGGCTGGGGAGAATGGAGATTGGCGAGGCGAGCGTGGTGATAGTGGTGACGTCGCCGCACCGGGCGGCGGCGTTCGAAGCGGCGCTGGAAGGGATCAACCGTTTGAAGAAGCTGGTGCCGGTTTGGAAGAAAGAACACTTCGAGGACGGCGAGGTGTGGGTGGAGGGCGATTGGGACGCATCGGTCGCCGGGCGGTAATCGGGACGGTGGTGGCAGGCGCGGCCGGCGCGCTGGCGCAGGCGCCCGTGTTCAAAGTGGACGTGAAGCTGGTGCGGATGCTGGCCACGGTGAAGAACGCGCAGGGGCAGTTGGTGGGGGGGCTTGCGAAGGAAGACTTCACGGTGACCGACAACGGCGTGGCGCAGGAGGTGGCGCTGTTCGAGCGGCAGACGGCGCAGCCGCTGTCGGTGGCGCTGCTGGTGGACCGCAGCCGGTCCACGCAGCGCGAGCGGAGCTACGAACTGGACGCAGTGCGGCGGTTCCTGCGGACGCTGCTGAAGGAAGGCAACCCGGCGGACGCAGCGGCGCTGTACAGCTTCAACTACGAAGTGACGCTGCAGGCCGATTTCACGCGGCGGCTGGAGCGGCTGTCGGCGGCGTTGGAGCGGCTGAAGAGCGAAGGGGCGACGGCGCTCTACGATGCCATATACCTGGCGTCGGACGAGATGGAGCACCGCGGCGGGCGGCGCGTGGTGGTGGTGGTGAGCGACGGCGGAGACACGATCAGCAAGGTTGATTTCCAACGGGCGCTGGAGGGGCTGCAACGGGCCAACACGGTGATGTACGCGGTGCTGGTGGTGCCGGTGCCGGGGGACGCGGGGCGCAACCTGCGGGGCGAGAACGCGCTGATCCAGCTCACGGAGTGGACGGGGGGCAAGATCTTCTTCCCTGCCCTGGGGGCTTCACTGGACCAGGCGTTCGAGGACATCCTGCGCGACCTGCGGACGCAGTACCTGATCGGCTATTATCCGAAGAACGTGCCGCCGTCGCAGGACCGCTTCCACCGGGTGCACCTGGGAGTGAAGCGGCCGGGGCACAGCGTTTCGGCGCGAAACGGCTATTTCGCCGATGCGCTACGATGAAGGGAACGGGGAGATCAGCCAGCATTGCCTAAGTCAAAAGCACCCGCGCAGACCTTCGAGGAGCCGAAATACCTGCGGCAGCTCGTGGCCGACCGGACGCCCGTGCGCGTGAAACTCGTCACGGGCGAAGAGGCGGAAGGCACGATCGAGTACTGGGATCAGGGGTTCATCCGCCTGACCCGGGAGCCGGACGAGCCGAACCTGTTCATCTACAAGCATTCCATCCGCTACATCGAAGAACTCGAGGACTGACCGTTTTCCATGCCCAGCTTTCTGGAGACCGCGACGGAGATCGCGCGCGAAGCCGGCGCCCTGCTGGCGCACCACTTTGAGCGCGGGATCGGCTACGACCTGAAGGGCGAATTCGACCTGGTGACGGAGGCCGACCGGGCCAGCGAAAAGCTGGTGGTGGAGCGGCTGCACTCGTATTTCCCGTCGCACTCGGTGCTGGGGGAAGAGGGCGGGCTGCGGGAAAAAGCGAGCGAATACTGCTGGTACGTGGACCCGCTGGACGGGACGACGAACTTCGCGCACGGCTATCCGGCGTTCAACGTGACGCTGGGGCTGGAGCGGGCGGGGGAGATGATCGCGGGCGTGATCTACGACCCGATCCGGCAGGAGATGTTCGCGGCGGAGCTGGGCGGGGGCGCGTTTCTGAACGGGCGGCGGATCCACGTGAGCAAGGCGGCGAAGCTGGAGACGGCGCTGCTGGCGACCGGTTTCCCTTCGCGGAAGCGGCACGAGAACGTGAACGTGCATTTCTTCCACCAGGTGGCGATGGTGTCGCACGGGGTGCGGCGGAGCGGATCGGCGGCGATCGACCTGGCCATGGTGGCGTGCGGGCGACTGGACGGATTCTGGGAGTTCGGGCTGAATCCGTGGGACATGGCGGCGGGGCTGCTGCTGGTGCGCGAAGCCGGGGGGAAGACATCGAGCAT
The DNA here is from genome assembly GCA_027324255.1 of Bryobacterales bacterium. Lineage (GTDB taxonomy): Bacteria > Acidobacteriota > Terriglobia > Bryobacterales > Bryobacteraceae > Paludibaculum. The sequence continues at coordinate 3,018 of DAHVTI010000452.1, forward strand.
GACGGGCGGTCCGGCGGAGCTGCGCGGGGAGCACATCGCGGTGACAAACGGGCTGATCCACGGGGAATTGCTGGAGCTGTTCGGCGAGGTGTTCCGGGGCGAATACCGATACGCGATGCCGCCGGTGGTGATAAGCCGCTGAAGGCGCGCGGGGCGGCGCGGGCGCCATTTGTGTTAGGGGTCGTAAAGGTGGTACGCTAAACGATTGAAAATGCGAACCGTCGACCTCATTCAGCGTAAGCGGAACGGCGAAGAGCTGTCGCCCGAAGAAATCACGTGGCTCGTGGAGAGCTACTCCCGGGGAGAGATCCCGGATTACCAGATGTCGGCCTTCCTGATGGCCGTGTATTTCCAGGCCATGACGGACCACGAAGTGGGCGCGATGGTGGAGTCGATCATTGCCTCCGGCGAGCGCCTGGACCTGTCGTCGGTGCCCGGGCCGAAGGTGGACAAGCACTCGACGGGCGGCGTGGGGGACAAGACGAGCCTGATTGCGGCGCCGCTGGCGGCGGCGGCGGGCGTGAAAGTGCCGATGATTTCGGGCCGCGCGCTGGGCCACACGGGCGGGACGCTGGACAAGCTGGAATCGATTCCCGGCTTCCGGACGAACCTGAGCATCGATGAGTTCAAGGACGTGCTGTCGCGGACGGGTTACGCCGTGGTGGGCCAGAGCGACAACATTACGCCGGCCGACGGCAAGCTGTACGCGCTGCGGGATGCGACGGGGACGGTGGAATCGACGGCGCTGATCGCGGCCTCGATCATGTCGAAGAAGCTGGCGATGGGGCTGGACGCGCTGGTGCTGGACGTGAAGGTGGGCGCGGGGGCCTTCATGAAGCGGCAGATCGACGCGCGGCGCCTGGCGCAGCTAATGACGACCATCGCGCGGCGCGCGGACCTGCGGGCGCAGGCGCTGATCACGGACATGAACCAGCCGCTGGGCTACGCCATCGGCAACGCACTGGAGATCATGGAGGTTTCGCAGACGCTGCAAGGCGCGGGTCCGGACGACCTGGCGATCATTTCGATCGAGCTGGCGGCGCGGATGATCTTCCTGGGGAAGATCACTGCGACGCTGGAAGAGGCGCGCGAGCTGGCGCAGAACAAGCTGATCGACGGTTCGGGCTTCCGCAAGCTGAAGGAGACCATCGCGGCGCAGGGCGGCAATCCGCAGGTGCTGGACCGCTTCGAACTGCTGCCGAACGCCACGGGCGCGATGGAGATCACTTCGCCGCGCGGCGGCTACGTTTCGGCGATCGACGCCGAAGAGATCGGGCTGGCTTCGGCCATGATCGGGGCGGGCCGCGACACGAAGGAAGACACGATCGACCCGGCGGTGGGCGTGATTCTGGAAGTGAAGGTGGGGCAGAAGATCGACGCCGGCGGCGTGCTGTGCCGGCTGTACTTCACGAAGGAAGACCGCCTGCAGGAGGCGGCCGAGCGGGTGGAAGACGCGTTCCGCATCTCCGCCACGGCTCCGGAGCCACGGGAACTGATCCTCGAAGTCGTCAGCTAGAAATCCGACACGCAAGGGGCCGGCATGGAGCGCTTTACCGGACTTCTGGGCCTGGTCTCGATTCTGGCCCTCTGCTTTCTGCTTTCCTCGAACCGCAAGGCGATCCGGCCGCGTGTGATCGCCTGGGGCATGGGCCTGCAGTTCGCCTTTGCCTTTCTGGTGCTGAAGACGGACTTCGGGCTGCTGTTCCAGGCGGCGAGCGTGGCGGTGAACGCGCTGCTCGAATACGCCGAGAAGGGCAGCGAGTTTCTGTTCGGCCCGCTGGGCGTGAAGACAGGCGCCTTCGGCGTGGTGTTCGCGTTCCAGGTGCTGCCGATCGTGATCTTCATCGCCAGCCTGTTTTCGGTGCTCTACTACTTCGGCGTGATGCAAGTGGTGATCAAGGGGATGGCGTGGGGCATGCACCGGTTGATGCGCTGCTCGGGGGCTGAATCCACGAACGTGGCGGCGAGCATCTTCATGGGGCAGACCGAGGCGCCGCTGACCATCCGGCCGTTTCTTCCCAAGCTGACCGAGAGCGAGCTGTTCACGGTGATGACGTGCGGCATGGCGCACGTGTCGGGCGCGGTGATGGCGGCGTACGTGAAGATTGCGGGCGTCGAGATCAAGCACCTTCTCACGGCAGTCATCATGACGGCGCCGGCGACGCTGATGCTGGCCAAGATGCTGGTGCCGGAGACGGGCGAGCCGGAGACGGCGGGGGACGTGAGGGTGAGCATCGAGAAGCCGGGCGTGAACGTGATTGACGCGGCGGCGCGCGGGGCGGGCGAAGGGCTGCAACTGGCGCTGAACATCGGCGGGATGCTGATCGCGTTCATCTCGCTGATCGCGTTGGTGAACGGCATCATGGGCTGGGGCCACGGGCTGATCGGGTGGATTCCGGAGTCGCTGCAGAAGCTGTTCGGGATGGTGTTCGCGCCGGTGGCGTGGCTGCTGGGCGTGAGCTGGAAGGACGCGCAAATGGTGGGCGACATGTTGGGGACGCGCATGGTGCTGAACGAATTCATCGCATTCCTGCGGCTGGGCGAAGTGAGGCAGGCCTTGGATCCGCGCTCGTTCGCCATTACGACGTTCGCGCTGTGCGGCTTTGCGAACTTCTCGTCGATCGCGATTCAGATCGGCGGCATCGGCGCGCTGGCGCCGAACCGCAAGTCGGACCTGGCGCGGATGGGGCTGAAGGCCATGCTGGCCGGGACGCTGGCGAACTTCATGTCGGCCTGCATTGCGGGAGTGCTGCTGTGATCCGGGCGGCAGCCGACTACCTGAAATCGCGGCTGGCCGAATGGCCGCGCACGGCCGTGGTATTGGGCAGCGCGCAGGCGGCGTTCGCGGGCGCGCTCGACGAGAGGATGGAGATCGATTACCGCCACGTGCCGGGCTGGCCGGTGCCGGCGGTGGAAGGCCACGCGGGCAAGCTGATTGTGGGCCGGTGCGGCGGGACGCGCGTGACGGTGATGAGCGGGCGCGTGCACCTGTATGAAGGCTGGACGCCGCAGGACGTGACGTTCGGCGTGCGGGTGCTGGGCATGCTGGGGTTGAAGAGCCTGGTGCTGACGAACGAGGCGGGCGGGATCAACCCGTCGTACCGGCGCGGGCTGCCAGTGCTGATCACGGACCAGATCAACCTGCAGGGCTCCAATCCGCTCGTGGGGCCGAACGACAACGCGCTGGGACCGCGCTTCCCCGATATGACGCGCGCCTATTGCCCGGAGTATCGGGAGCGGGCGAAGCAGGCGGCGGCGGAGCTGGGCATCGAGCTGGGCGAAGGCGTCTACGCCGGGCTGCTGGGGCCGAGCTTCGAGACGCCGGCCGAGATCCGCTACTTGCGGACGATCGGCGCGGACCTGGCGGGGATGTCCACGGTGGCGGAGACGATTGTGGCGAACCACATGGGCATCCGGGTGCTGGCGTTGTCCACGGTGACGAACATGGCGGCGGGGATGCAAAAGGAATTGAGCCACGCCGAGGTGCTGGAGACCGGGCAGGCGGCGGCGGGCGACATCATCCGTCTCTTGACGCGCGTGATTCCGCGGTTGGACGCTTAAGACATGGACGTCCTTCTCCAGGCAGCGCTCGAGGCCCGCGGCCACGCGCACGCGCCGTTTTCGCACTTTCTGGTCGGCGCGGCCATTGAAGCGGCCGACGGGCGGATTTACGGCGGCTGCAACGTGGAGAACTCTTCCTACGGGTTGACGATGTGCGCCGAGCGCACGGCGATTTTCCGCGCGGTGGCCGAGGGGGCGAAGCGCTTCACGCGCATCGCCGTGGTGGCCGACACGCCGCAACTGACGCCCCCGTGCGGCGCGTGCCGGCAGGTGCTGTGGGACCTGTGCGGGGATCTCGAAGTGGTGCTGTTCAACCTGGCGGGCGCGAGCGAGACGTTCCGCCTGTCCGATCTTCTTCCGCGAGCTTTCGATGCGACTTATCTCGATTAGCCTTCTGATGTGCGCCGCGCTGGTCGCGGCTCCCGCCGATCTGATTGTGTCCGCCGGCAAGGTGGTGACGATGGACGGCCAGCGCCGGATCATCGACAACGGCGCGGTGGCCATTGCCAAGGGCCGCATCGTGGCTGTGGGGCCGCGGGCGGAGATCGACAAGGCTTACACGGCGGCGAAGAGGATCGATCGGCCGGACGCGCTGCTGACGCCGGGCCTGGTGAACGCGCACACGCACGCGGCAATGTCGCTGCTGCGCGGCATGGCCGACGACGTGGAACTGGACGACTGGCTGCGGCGCTTCATCTTTCCGGCCGAGGCGAAGAACGTGAACGAAGCCTTCGTGCGGGCCGGCACGCGGCTCGCGGTGCTCGAGATGATGCTGGGCGGGACGACGACGTACGCCGACATGTACTACTTCGAGCAGGCGGTGGCGGAGGAGACGAAGAAGGCGGGCATGCGGGCGGTGCTGGGGCAGACGGTGATCGGCTTCCCCGCCCCGGACTACAAGACGCCCGAGGCGGCGCTGGCGGCGACTGAAAAGTTCATTGCGGCTTACCGCAGCGACGCGCTGATCACGCCGGCGGTGGGGCCGCACGCGCCGTACACAAACTCCGAGGAGACGCTGAAGGCGGCGCGGGCGCTGGCCAACAAGTACGGCGTGCCGTACCTGATCCACGTGTCGGAGACGAACCAGGAGAACATGGAGTCCGGGCTGAAGCACCACCGGCTGTCGCCGACGATGTACCTGGATTCGATCGGTGCGCTGGACGGGCGGACGGTGATGGCGCACATGGTGTGGGCGGGCTCGAACGATCTTCAGTTCGTGAAGACGCGGGGCGCGGGGATCGTGCACTGCCCGTCGAGCAACGCGAAGCTGGCCAGTGGCATCGCGAACGTGCCGGCGATGGTGGCGATGAACCTGCCGTTGGGGCTGGGCACGGACGGGCCGGCGGGTTCGAACAACGACTTCAACCTGTTCGAAGAGATGGACCTGGCGTCGAAGCTGGCGAAGGTGAACACGCGCAGCCCGAAGGTGCTGCCGGCGAAGACGATGTTTGAAATGGCGACGCTCGGCGGGGCGCGGGCGCTGGGGATGGACAAAGAGATCGGGTCTCTGGAGGCCGGCAAGCGGGCCGACCTGATCACGGTCTCGCTGAACGAGCCCAACGGGGCGCCGGCGCACGATCCCTATTCGATGCTGGTGTTTTCGCTGAAGGCCAGCGACGTGCAAGATGTGGTGATCGAGGGGCGCGTGACCGTGGAAAACAAGCGGCCGCTCACCTTGAATCCTGTGCAGATCTACAAGGAAGCGGCCGCGATCCGGGCTAAGGTGGACGCGTCGCTCAAATAGCGGCGTCGATGGAGACGAGCTTACCCTTGTCAAAGCGGATGATGGGGCCGCTGCGATAGAGCCAGGCGTCCTTGCCCTCGCTCGGATGAGTTTCGATCTCGTCGGGCGGGCCGTACTTTAGATAGACTTTGCCGCGATCGGTTTCCGAACCGCGCCTGCCTTCTTCGGCGAAGCGTTCGTCGGCGTAGCGGATCCGGCGCTGCGTTTCCTTCTCGAGATTCTGACTGGCCTGGAGTTGCTGCAGCTTGGCGTAGGCCTCGGCGCGCTGAGCACGCTGGTCCTCGGCGGCCGCCTGGCGCTCCATCTCCCGCATGGTCTTTTGCAGCCGCTGCTTCTCCTGTTCCAGTTGGCGCGCCTGGTCTCCGGCGACGCCGGCTTGGCGCTGCAACTGCTGGCGGCGCTCGGCGAGTTGTTGGAGCTGCCTTTCCAGCGTGCGCATCTGCTGATCGAGGGCGCGAATCTCGTCGGCCGGTGTGGCAGGGGCCGCCGGCGGGGCGGGTGCCTTGGGGGCGTGCGGCGCCACGGGTTGGGCGGGCGGAGCAACGGCGAGCTTTCGCTTGTAAGTCTTGCCGTCCACCACTACCGTGTCCGGCATCGCGGCTGGGGCGGGGACCGCCGGCGGGGCCGGCGGCGCTGGTTTTTGTTGCGCCCACACCAGACTGCCGCCGACGATCAAGGCGGCCGATAGCGCGAGGGCGGGAGCCATCAGATTGTTGCGTTCCTTCATACCGAGAATCCTTCCAACGCGGTCTTTCAAACTGGCGCCAGCGGCCATGGCGAAGTCGAAGCGCGTTTCTTCCAGTTGCAGCAGCGCACGGGAATACAGCACACGGTCGCCGCAGACCTGGACGGCCGCCTCGTCGCAGCAGAGCTCGCGTTCGGTGCGAATGCGCGAGGAGACCCACCACACGGCCGGGTGGTAGTAGAGCAAGCTCTCCACCACGGTCTGGAGGAGATTGACGAGGTAGTCGTGGCGGCGGATGTGGGCGAGTTCGTGAGCGATGACGGCTTCGAGTTGCTGAGGGGTGAGGCCGGCGATGGCGGCGGGGATCAGAAGAATCGGCCGCAGCCAGCCGAAGACCTGCGGGGTGGAGGCTGTGGCGCTCTCGAAGACCTCAACCAGTCGGCCGACGTGCATGCGGCGGCCGAGGTCATCGACGGTGTGGCGCAGGGTTGTCGCGGCGGGCCGCAGTTG
>DAHVTI010000308.1 GCA_027324255.1 Bryobacterales bacterium
GTCGAATCTCCTGGCATGGTTCGTCATCTTCCGACTTCCTTTCGCAACCAGCTCCAGATTGGGTGACTGGATTCACCCGGGAGTATAGGCCGCATCCGCCGCGGACTCAATGCGGAACTGCTCCGGCTCATCCGGCAACGGTGAAGGCGTCCTGCCGCCCGGTTCGGCCATCTACGACCACGACCCGCGGCTTGAATCGTGCTTGGGCGTGTTCCTGAAGAACGCGATGCCGCGGCCCCAGCGAACGCTCGCGGGGACCGCGCGGCCAGACGGCGCGACGGGACGCTGGGCGGAAGTTGCCGGCGGCCCCGCGATCCGCGGCCATTCAGCTAAAGAAATCGGGTTTCACGCGACAGCCCAGGACGAACGCGGCGATGCCGAAAAAGCAAAAAGCCGCGCCGCCGCGGGGGAGCCAGTACGATTCCGAAGAAGGCCCGGGCTCGAGGACGGCGGTATTGGGATCGGAGGGGTTGTAGGAGACTGGCACCTCTGCGCCGGTAGGATAGCGGAGCAAAATGGACTGGGCCCAATCGCCACTGGCGGCGGCGAGAGCCCCGAAACGGCGGATGTTGGAGAAATAGGTCCCGCCGTTCACCTGGTAGCGGTAAGCGAGGGGGGCGCTGTAGGAGGTGACGCGGCTCCGGTTGCCATCGCTATCCTCCACCAGGCTGGTGGCGGACTGCTGTTCGGCGTAGACGACGGCGCCGGAGGCGACCGGCCAGCCGAGGCTGTCCCTGGCCTGCTTGAACCGCCATATTCCGGCGGTGAGCATGGCGCAGCCGGCCACGAGAAAGACGGCGCCGAAGACGCGGAGGCCGATGGGAAAGACCGGGTAGCTTCTGAAGGCTCCAAGGAAGAGGAGGGTGAAGGCGAGGCCCCCCAAGGCGACGGCCAGGCCGGCAACGGGGAGGCCGAGGACGTCGAGATCAAAGCCGGGACGGAGGACAGCGAGCGAGGGATCCAGCGGGTGGTGGCAGACCGGGACCCGGGTGCCGGGCGGATAGCGAAACTGTTCCAGCCGGATGGCCGAGGCGTCGCCCGAGCCTCCGCAAAAGCCGAAGTAGATGTTCCCGGTTTCAAAGTCCCGGCCGTTCACCTGGTAGTCCGCGCTCAAGTGGATGTACCAGGTGGTGGAGCTGGTTCCGGAGCCGCTGCTGCGCGAGGTGCTGGAAGTGACTTCCGACAATCATGAGACCGAAGCAGGAGAGCGCGATGTAGCCGGTGAATTCCATCTTCGCCATGGACGGCATTTTCGGGATTGAGCCGGAAGGGCTACTGCCCGATCTTCCAGGCGCCGTCTTCGAGGACGACGCGCATGACCTGCCGGCTACCGGAATCCTTGGCGACACCCGCAAAAGCGACCTCGGCGGAATCGCCGCGCACGGTGACGCCGACGAGTTTCATTTTGAGGGCGTCCGCCGCTTCCCCGGCGAACATGTCGAGGAGGGCTTTGCGGCCCTGAGCGGCCTCGAACTTCGCGAGGATCTCCCGGGCGTTGGAGTTCATAGACCGGCGGATGGCCTCGAGATCGCGTTTCTGACAGGCAAGCAGATGGCCCTGGACGGCCTTGTAGGGGGCGCTGTTTCGCGCGGCATCCCCGGTGAGACTGGCGGTGACGGCAGGGCGGGCGATGATGGGCGTGCGGAACTCCGCTTCCACCCGCCAAGGCCCTTCGCTTTCATCGACGGCGCGCATGGGCTTCTTCATGGACACCTTGCCGGCGATCTCGCCGGTAGCGGTGGAAGCGGGGGTGAAGACCAGGTCGTTCAACTCCGGAGAGGAGCCGGATTGCGAGTAGAATTCCATGCCGTATCTGGAGAGGCGCTGGCCGCGGCTCCACACCCTGGTCTCCGGGTTGAGGTAGACGATGATGCCGTGGAGTTCTCCCTTCCGGGCCTGATCGCCCGCCCAGAAGCTCCAGGCATCGGTGGCCTTGCGGAACTCGGGCGGGACGGGCCGATCAGAGAGGAGCAATTCGATCTTCTCCTTGCCACCGCCTTCGAGTGCATCCTCGGTCAGGGCGGCGAAAGCATGGCTGAGGACTGTGCGCTGGCCCTTGACGTCGATCCAGCCGGAAGCGGAAGCCGGCGGCTGGGCAGTGAGGAGAGGGATCGGAATGATGCTCAGGGCAAGAGCCATGGGCCGGCGAAGAGCAGAGATGGGCACCTGGCTTCCTCCTTATTGCGGGAACAGTATACACCCCGTCCGGCGGAATTAAGGGGAGTTTGTGGAGGCCGGGAGGATCCCATGCTGCTCCGTCCACTTCGGAGCGGGCGGGGTCCGGCAGCCAGGTGTCCCTGGGCCGCCATCCATGGGATCGATGCCCTGATGCCCCGAATATCAGAGCGCGATCCGGGCACCGGGCTTGCGCCCGCCCAACGATTCGGGGTTGGGCCGATCCGCAGGGGAGCGGCCGTCCCCGCGGCGGCGGGCCTGGCTCCACCGCGGCCGCCGCTTCGACCGGCCTCAGTCGAGCCAGCCCCCGAAATACGCCTTGTGCCCCTGGCAGCGGCAGCGCTCATTCCATGGCTCCGTGCAACTCCGGATCAGTTCCAGCCCGCGGTCCCCTTCCGCCTTCGAGCTCGGCTCTGAATCCCTCACCGTTTCCTCCCCGGCGAACACGTCCCGATAGAGCCTCAGGGTGTACGCCCCGCACGTCCCGCACCAGTAATAGCAGTCCGTGCACTCGTCGCCCATCACCCGTCCGGAGATCAGCGCCACGCGCTCCTCCCTGTGGGACGCCCGTCCGCACCCGCTGCAAGGGACATCGCCCTCAGCTCTCGCTTAGCCCGCGCTTCCGTTGCCGCGCAGCCTGAGAATGAAGAGCACCAGGCTGGCGATCAGAATCCCGGCCGACAGTGCGATGCCAACGATGAATCCCGCTGTGCTCGCAGCAACCGGCCTGGTGAATACGACCGCGTGTTCCTCATCTCCTGCCAGCGCCCCGTCCAGCCCCCTGAGCTTCAGCACGAACCGTCCCGGCCGCGGAATCTCGTAGCTGAGCAACGCCACTTTCACGATTCTGACGCCCGAGGTCCTCGACCGCATCCACACCCGCTTGCCCTCAATCTCATCGCCGCCGATGCCCGTCAACTCAAACTCCACTCGCGCAAACCGGTTGGAAAAGCGCGGCGCCTCCATGCTCAGCACCACCGGGCCGGCCTCAGCAAACTCAACCTCCTGCCTTTCCGCCAACGCGACCCTGAAAAGCTGTGCTCGCCTCACCGTAGCCGCAAGGCCCGATATCAGTGCAATCAAAGCGGCCGCCGCCACAAGCATCACCGGAGCGCCGATCCAGACCCACTGCCCGTAAACTGTCGTCCAAATCGTCAGGTTCAATTCCAACCTCCCCGGCTTGTCACCGCACGGCTCGCCGAGCGCATTACCAGTTGCGTTCTCTGCCGGGCGCCGCGCCGCGCCGCCAGCGCGAGCACGCGCATCCCGATCAGGGTCACCCTTTCCCCTCCTTTCCGGCCGTTCATGGCCGTGCCTTCGCTCCCCGCTGCGCCGGTTCCATCCGTTTCACCGAGAACCACGCCTGGCAATCGAATGGCACTCTGTCTCCCGCCTGAACCCCCTCCGCCCGCAGTTCTTCGATGAAGGGGAGCCGCCCTGCCTCGAGCACCAGTACTTTCTCCACGCCACTCAACCGAATGTCCAGGCCGGATCGGTGGAAGACCTCCTCCAATTCTCTGTAGATCGCAGCCTCGTTCGCCAAGTTGCGGACCCACCCATTGGCGTCCCCGCCGGTTGGACGGCCCTTCGCTGCATCCCACTCCTTGGATCGCTTCGCCGCTGACGCCAATCTTGCGGCCATCGTCGCGTCTCGCGCACCGTCCGGGTACATCCGGCCCCAACTCAACGTCCGGAAATCGCCGGCCGCTTCATCGGACGCCATCACCTTCACCAGCAGCTTCCCGATCAGGAGAGCCTGCTCCGCAAACGGCAGTCCGCAATCCGGCCTGTGCCGGATCACTCCGCGGTTTAAATCGGTCTGATATACCACCCACGTCATCCGGCAGTCCCCGGAAGAGATCGTGTAGCTCGTCTCCCGAGTCTGCGTGTCCTGATGAACTACGATCGGATCGGGACTGGCCACTTCTTTTTGTGGCGCCCTCTCCCCCGAGCAGGCAGCCAGCGCTCCGGCCGCCAGCGCAACTCGCAACCTTCTCAACCCTCGCAACATGGCTCTGCCCTGTCTTCCTCCGGCGGACAGTATGACACAGCCATCCGGATATTCATGCTCGATTGTTTTGTGCCGCTGGTGAGCAGTCTGCCCAGCCGACCGTGTCCAGCGGCGCGACGCACATCGCCGGTCAGGCCATATCGCTGCGCCCGCGCTTCGCAGAGCGCGTGAAGCGCAATCAACTCTCCCCCTGCGATGACTACGCAGGCAGGCCGCGCGCAGGACGAACTTCGCCCCGCGGCCGCGGGCCGCAGGTCCGTGCAGCGCTCCGCGCTTATTCTCTCGGGACTATAATCCTCTCTTGTCACGGGGCCGGATGTCCTGTTCCGATTCTGGAGCGCCGTTGACTCTCACCTGGAAGTACGTGCTTCTCGCGGCGTTGGCCACCGGCGCGGTGGTGTACCTTCAGGCCGGACTGCGCGCCGCGGCCGTCAATGTACATCGCCTGTACGCCTGGAAGCGCTTCCAGGCGACCGTCCGCGGTCTCCCCGGCCCGTCGGTCGTCGACGTTCAGGTCGGCAGCGGATCGGAGGAATCCATTCTCAGAATCCCGCGGACGGAGGGCGCCAGCTACTACGGCTGATCCGAGGTGACGGTGAGCGAGAATCCGGCCGACCCACAGGACCGGCGGCTGACGGGCATCCTCGATCTGTGGAACGAAGCGCTGGAGGCCGCCAGCTTCGGCCTGGCGCTGCTTGGGGCGGCTTGGGTGGTGTGGAACGCTCCCTGGGGTGTCGATGCCGTGTGGAGCGATGGCGCGTGGAGGACCGCGGCGGAGGCGGTCGATGCCGCGCCCTATTTCGAAGTCAGGGAGCCCAGCCAATCATGGAAGGCGAACCTGTTCTATGGCTGCGTGATGGGCCTGGTGACGGGCGTCCCGGCGTGTTTCGTTCGTGGAGGGTGGAAGCCCTGGCCCGCCATCGTTGCGGAGGCCGGGATCGGGTTCTTCCTTTGGATGGTCCAATTCGCCGTGTTGTACTTCTCGCGCACGGCAAGCCTGTCCGATGCCGGACTCGAAGAACGCTCCTTCTTCGGCGCGCGCAGGATCCCTGGGGAGCAAATGGGAGGGTTGGAATTTCGGGACGTCCGCAGGCAGCTCGAATGGCTGAACAACATCGGCCAGTGGCAGACGCGCAAGTTCTCGACTCTCCCGTGTATCGATGCCTGGGAGGTTAGAGACCGCGAGGGCAGGACGGCGTTTCCCCTGCCGGCAGACATGACGCCTCCCCAGACCTTTCAGGCGATGCGCGACCGGATGGAGCGGCGAACCGCACCCCGCTGGGATGCGTGCAACACCCACAATTCATGCGCGAATGTTCCTCTTCACCAGGCCGGACAGGGGGGCAGCCTTTTGCAGGTGGATACCACGCCCCTGTTGGAGGTTTGGACCTGACTTGGACTTGAAGTGAAGGTGTTGAGGCGGGTGGGGTCTGTGAGCCTTTGAGAGACTTGGCCGGGCCGCCGGGATTTGAACCCGGGACCTCTTGCACGTCAAGCACATTAAATCAATCACTTACAGACAGTTGTCGATGAAAACACGAGACTTAGCAGGCCTCGATTTGGACCCGAATGGACCTAAGCGTGATGAAAACGGCGGTCTGGACCGGTCCCGGACCTGGGAACGAGCGCTGGTAATCCACGTGCTCTTCTCGCGCACGCGCGCGGTCATACGCCGACAGTCTTGTGAACTGCCGGTCGCGAAACCGGAGACGAGAAACGGGGCGGCCTATACAGGCGTGGGCGGCCCCCATCGCGGTCAGCCCGCGTGCGACCAGCGGCGGGTCTACGGCATGTACTGGCTGACGAAATCGAGGTAACCTTTGCGGCCGCCTTGACGGGACCAGCGTGGAATAGACTTCTGGATCTTGCGTAGACACCGGACCAGCTCAGAGACCGGCATCCCCGATTCGTGCAGCGCCGTCTCGCGAGGCAACGAAGACCTGCCCAAGCGCCATTCGCAGATCGCCTGGACAGCCCGAAAGACCAACTCCGCGCGTTCGCCCAGTGTCATCGCCGGCGGCGTGCGGTGCCCTTCCTCGGCGTGATAGTGGCGCACAAGGGCGTCGATGGCGTCCTTCACGTCGATGTCGAGCAAGGACGCGTGGGCGCGGTACACCTGAACGATGCCGAACTCGATGTTCTGGAGCACGTCAAGATTCTGCTCGTCGAACTTCTCCATCGCGCCTACTCCTCCCCGTCAGTGTAAGACTCCAGGATCGCCGCAATCTTCACGTAGATGGTAGCCCACTCCTTGTGCGGCCCGCGGTCCGTGGCGTGATTGGACTCCGACGCGACGTAGCCCGCAAGATCGTCCAGGTCGCTCAGCGTGTAACGAACGACGGCCGGTTTTCCGGGCGGGGGGACGATTCACAACCGGCGGGTCAGTTCTTCGGGAGCGAACCTCTGCTTGAGGATGAGTTCCCGTTCCCGATCGGTGAGTTCGAGTGGCAAGGCCGTGCCGGGTGAGATTCGTTTCTTTGCCACCTCAGGCGTTGGCTCACGGCGCAGGGCCGCGAGCATGAACTTGGCCAGGTGATCGACTTGCGCGTCCGTGCTCGCAGCCGGTGCGACTCCTTTCGATGCCGCCCGCCGGTGGAACGCTTTCTTGAGCAACGCATTGATTCCATCGAGCGAAAAGGCCTCCGAGTCGAAGGGACCGCGCCAGGCCGGTGGCTGCCGGCCTTGTGATACGGCAACTCGCCGGCCCCCAGCAACTTGATCAGATGAGGTCGGGAAACACCGAGGAGGTCCGCAGCCCGCTGGGTCGTCAGTTACTGGTTCTCAGGAACCAGAACAATCGCCCGGCCCAACTGCATGTTGCGCGCGATGTCTTTGAGCAACCGGAAAACGGCATTCGGCAGTTCCATGCGCTCCCCATCGGTCCCGACCAAAGCGGGCGAGCCGAGTTGGAGCATGCGATTCAATTCTCGAATGTGAACTTCCTCCGACTCCGGCAGTGCGACGGGGTCATGGGGCATGGTTCCTGTCCTCCCACCCAACGATTTCACTCAATCGCAACAATCGAAACTTCATCGAATCAATCGGCGAAAAAGGGCAAGCGGGGCGACGAGTTGCCCGCGGAGTTGGCGAGGCGGGAGAGCCGGCTGAAGAAGATCCGGGAAGCGAAGGCGGCGTTGGAACAGGAAGCCAAAGAGAAAGCCGAGCGGCAGCGGGCCGGGGCGGAGGCCAAGATCGCGGAGCGGCGCGAGCAGGAGGCGCGGAGGGGGAAGAAAGCCGGTGGGCGTGACCCCGTGGTGCCGGATGCGGAGCAAGCCAAACCGGAGGCGAAGGCGCAGCGCAATTTCGCTGATCCGGAGAGCCGGATCATGGTGGACGGCTCCAACAAGGGCAGCTTCGTGCAAGGCTACAATGCGCAGGTGGCGGTGGATAGCCAGGCTCAGGTGATCGTGGCGGCCGAGGTCACGCAGACGGCCAACGACAGCCAGCACCTGGCGCCGATGATCGAACAGGTCGCCGCCAACATGGGCCGGAAACCGGAGGCCATCGGCACCGACGCGGGTTACTGGAGCGAAGACAACGTTTCGGACGAGCACGCGGCAGGGATCGATCTCCACATCGCCACAGGGCGGCAGAAGCACCCGCACGGCGAGGCGAGCGAGCCGGCGACCGGGCCGCCAGCGGAGCAAGCCTCGGTGCAGGAGGCGATGCGGCACAAGCTGCGAACCGAGGCTGGGCACGCGATCTACAAAATGAGGAAGGCGATTGTGGAACCGGTCTTCGGTCAGACGAGGGAGCGGCGCGGCTTCCGGCGGTTCACTTTCCGCGGCAAGGATAACGTGGGAGCCGAATGGAAACTGATCTGCCTGACTCACAAT
>DAHVTI010000348.1 GCA_027324255.1 Bryobacterales bacterium
GCCCGACCAGCCCCCGACAGCCCCCCGACTTGGGGCCGACTTGCCCCCGACTTCTCCTCTTCCAACCCCGACCAGTTCAATTCATAGACGAATGTTTGGCCCCGCCCGCCGTGGTGTACGATCAGGTACTCCAGCTCTTCCAACCGGTGCAGGTGCGTCTTCAACTGCGTATGGCCCCAGCCGGTATGAGCGCGCACATCGCGGCGGCTAAAACGAACATCTCTGCGGTCCACCCGGAGCCGCTGGCACTCACCGCTCACCATCTCTTCCACCAGGCCCAGCAAACGCCGCGTCTGCGCCGGCAGCTCATCCAACGACCGCCGCATCAGTTCGTCCATGAGTTCCTTCGCCTTGGCGATGTCGGCCCGCGTCGCCTCGATGAAGGAAAGCCCCCGGCTCGTTTTCGCCGGGCGCTGATGCTGGTGCAGCAGCGCGATCGCGCGGATCAGCGTCAGGTACTTCATATGGTCGCGGCGCATGCGTGTAAGCGCATCGGGAAACGTCAGCTCATCGACGAACGGGTTCACCACAAACAGCGGCTTCAGCAACCGCTGCGCGTTCTGGTGCACTTTGATCAGCGCGGCCCGCTGCTGCCGGCGGACCAGGCCTTCGAGCGTCTGCTGTTCCCGTTGCAGCCGGTGGATCGCCTGCGTCTGCTCGCGATCCTCATTCACCGCCAGCACCAGACAGCGGTTCAACAGCTCCTCGTCGATGTCAATGGCGGTCGTGGTCAGAAACATCATCACCGGGCCTTCGACGCGATACTGATGCGTGACGAGCTTGCCCGTCGCCGGGTCCTTGCCGGTGGACGCGATGGAGAGCACACCTTCGCTTTGCAGCAGCTTCAGCGCGTAGGCGGCGCGGCTCGCGCCTTCCTCTTCGGCGATCGCCAGCACCTTGTGTTTCAGATCCATGCTGCCCATGTAGTAAAGCGACTGCTCCGTCATCGCCGAAAACCGGATGCACTCCTCGGCCGGCACAAACGCCAGCACCGCATCCATGAGCGTGCTCTTGCCTGCCGCCGACGACGACTGCACCAGCACCGCCAGCGGTGATTCCAGATGACGCGACACGGCCGCCAGATAACCGATGAGCTTGTTGCTCTTCTCGCCCACCAGGCCGCAGCGGTCGAAGTCTTCCACGATGCGCTCCAGCAGATTCGGGTCCTTCAACAGCGCGAGTGCTTCGGCGCGCTCCTCCTGGCTGAGGTCCACTTCCGGTTTCGCTGGTTCCAGCGCCTTGCGGATCTGCACCGACTGCAGGCGTTCCAGTGCCAGAAAGACTTGCCCCACATCCTTGCGGATCACATCTTCCTTCAGGCCCAGCTCCTCGGCGGCCCGTTTGATGAAGGCCGCCCGCTGGCGGTCCGTCTGCAGGTCGAGCGTATCGACGTGGAAGTCCTCCTGCCGCGAAACGAGCACGTTCACCTTCATGACTTCCGGGCTGAGATTCTTGGCCAAACCCCGGATGCGATAGCGGCGGTCCCCGCTCCGAATCAGGACTTCGTCCCCGTTGACGTGGACTTCCGGCTCAGCGGCGAAAGGGATCACGGGTTGCGGGGCTTCCGCGGGCGTGGGCTCCGCTTCCGGTTCACTGGTTTTCTCTTTAGCCGCCGTTTCCCACCATGTGGCGCGGTTCAGCAACACAGCCAGGCTCTCGCCTGTCCGTGCATATTCGTTGGCGTCCATCCCCTTCGGAAACAGCACGCGGTGCGAACCAACGCCGAGAACGAGCAGTTCTTCTTTCAGCCTCTCGGCTGCCATGTCGCCGGCCTCATCGCGGTCATACGCGATCCAGACTTGCTGAATGCCGTGCCTCTGAAACGCGGCCCGGTGATCGTCCGTGAAGCCGTTCACGCCGTAGCTGGCCGTCACGTTGCGGAACCCCGCGCACCAGAACGTCAACGCGTCGATGATCGACTCGCACAGGATGATCTCCTTCGAGACCGCGAGCGCCTCTTCGTTCCACACCCCGCGATGCGGCCCTGGCAAGTACGTATGCAGCGGTGTGCCGGCGCGCAGGCCGGCCGTGATCTTGCGCCCGTAGATCTCCGTCACGTCGCCGGCCAGATCGATCACCGGAAACACGACCGACCCCATGAAGTGCTCATGCCCGCTCTCGCGCAGGATGCCCAGCCGTTGCAGGCGCCCGCGCAGGTCGGCGCCGGCCTTCCGGTTCTTGTCCGGCAGCGCGAGCCCGAGCGTGCGATTGGCGAAGCCCAGTTGGAAGTGGTCGATCATCTCCGGGTGCGTGAGGCCACGGCTCTCCAGGTACCGCAGTGCTTCCGGCGATTCGCCCAGCGTCTTGCGATAGAAGCCGACGACATCACGCAACGTCTGCTGATCGCCGGCGTCCAACGTGACGGGTGCTTCGAGCTTCACCGCGGTCCCTTTGCGAACGACGTGGCCGTCTCCGGCGGCTAAAGAGGGATGATCGGCTCGCAGCAGTTCCACGGCATGACGGAAGCTGACGCCCTTGGTCCGCATCACCCAATCGAGCGTCGACCCGCCCACGTTGCAGGCGCCCAGGCAGTGCCACAGGTTCGTCTTCGGAGAAACAACCAGCGAAGGCGTCTTGTCGTCATGAAATGGACACCGCCCGATCAGTTCCGCCCCGTGCCGTTGCAGTTCCACCCCGAAGCCCAGCACCAGCCGCTCGATGGGGATTTCTCTCTTTAGCCGCTCAAGCTCTGAGTCCGGGATGCGTGCCATGGAAACCATCCTTTTGCGAAAATTCGTCAAGTGACTGCGTTGTCATAGTGTATGCTGACACTGTAGACAGTTTCAAGCAGGACGCGCACAAGGAGGCTTTACAATGAGCCAGGTTCAGCGTTTTCCGCCCGGCTGGAATATGACGGACTTTCACCAACGGCTCAGACGACTCCGCACGGCTCGCAAGATCACCCAGACCCGTGTTGCCGAACTGCTCGGCGTCAGCCCCCGCGTTTACACCCGCTGGGAAAACGGCGATGCCACCCCGCTGTTTGGCACTGTTGTCAAGATCGCAGACATCCTCGATGTCAGTCTCGACGAACTGGCTGGAAGGAAAGAAACCAGCGGCGATGCTCACATCCACAACCCGGAGTTGCACCGCCTGTACAAGAAGGTCGATCAGCTTTCGGATGAAGATCAGAAGGCGCTCATGATCGTACTCGACAGCCTGGTGAAGCGCTCCAAGGTCAGCCGGGTGATGGCCGAGCTTTAACCGCGAAAAGGGAAACCATGGAACCGAATCTCAATCAGGAACGCCGGCAGGCCCACGCGCTGCTGGATCTGCTGCCGGCGGAGAAGTTGAACGCCGTGCGGAGTCTGCTCGAAGTGATGGTGGAACCATTGGCCCGCTCGCTCGCCCTCGCCCCCGTGGAAAAGGAAGAGATCACGCCGGAGACCGCCGCCGCCCTGGACCGCTCCCGAGCCTCCCTTGCCCGCGGTGAGGGCATCCCACACGAAGAGATCCTGCGCGAGTTCGGGCTGAACCAGTGAGTGAGGACAAAGCCCCGGAGCGCATCTCGGTCATCTGGTCGCCGGAGGCCCGCGCCGATCTGCGAGCCATCGACCGCAACACGGCCGTGCAGATCCTCCACTGCGTGGACCGCTACCTTTCCATCCGGAACGGCAACGTGAAGAAGCTCAAGCCGCCACGCACCGGCTTCCGCCTCCGCTGCGGCGATCACCGCGTCTTCTTCGACCTCAAGGACGAGAACTCCATCGAAATCACCGGCGTCAGAAACCGCCGCGAAGCCTATCGCTGATCCCTCAGGACCCATCTCGCCCTGAGACAAGACGAGGCCGACGGGCAGGGGCTCTGCGCCCCCGCCCGAACCCACCCCGCAGGCAAGGAGGAAACTAAGGAGCCGCACGTCCTTCGCCGCCCTGTCGGGCGGCTCGTCCGTGCCCGTGGGGCGTCAACTGATCCCCTCCCCCTACCCCCTCCCCGGCCGGTGGCCGGGGAGGGGATCGGACTCCCGGCAGTTCACCGCGGCAGCCGTCGTGCCGCCGCTGAAAGTCGGACGGCAACTGCACGCCGGCCGCCGCCTGGAAGTGTGCGTGGTGTCAGCAGCCGGCCTGCGGCGCATGGTGGGGAAGATTTACATAACGGGACGTTCGCCGAAGCCGAAGCTTTGAGGTGGCCGCCTCCGGCGGCGTTTCTTGAGCGGCTTCCGCGAACGCCGCATTATGCAAACTTCCCGTCTTTGGTCGCCCCCAGTCCTCGGCCCCCCCAGGGGCCTGCGGATTGAGCAGATGGCGCCTGCGGCGCCGTCCTTGAGCCCCCACTGGCGCGGCCCCCGGAGGGGGCCTTGCCCGCGGCCGCTATGTCGCAGCCGGCGCCGAGGAAGCATTCGTTTGCTCCGTCAGGAACTGTGGCGGCGCCGGCAGCTCCGCACGGCCGCTTGGTTCCGGGCTGTTGGTTGCCAGCCATCGCGCCAAGGACGCGTGTCAGATCGCGTGTCCTGCACGCTTTCGTCTAACCCTCAGCCACCGTGGTCTCCTCGAACGGCCTCTCTGATTCGCATGACGAAGAACCCCACGAACAAAGGGACACTCCCATAGTCAACTACCAGTGGCACCCACCAGAATGGCCTCAAACCTTCTACAGGCAGTAATAGGCATGCAAGCGTACCGGCGATGCCACCGAAAAGTGGAATCGCCGATACATGGCGGCGATTCTGGAAGTAGCTGACCACAGCCAGAGCATTGCCTGTGGCCAATATCACAAATACAAGCGCGAGAACGATTCCGCTGACCCAGCTAATTGTGTGCATAGGCCGTTCGTCCTACGGGTTAAAGAATCTCTGACCGAGAAGGTTCTTGATCCATCCAAGCCCATTCTCAGCCCAGCCTGGATTCTGGAGAGTGGCCTTAGGGACAAGGAAATTCTGGCCCGATGTAAAGTTGGCGAATTGGTTGCCAAGACCTGGCTGCCACTTGCCTGACATGAGGTAAGTGAGTAGCCCAGTCCCCCCGTTCATCACCCAATCACCCGGCTGCAATCCGGACCGCCCCCAGCGAGAAACGAGCGCGACTTGCTCTGCTGTGAGCCCTTCAACACCAACAGCCTCACCACCAGTCGCCAGCGTTGTAAGCCCACCACTACTCAGCCCGGTGAAGCCTACGAATGCGCCGCCGGAGACCCCGACCGCAGTCGATCCGACCGCAACTGTCGCGATGAGCTGGTTTGAGGCATCGGCACGGGCCGCAAGTCCGCTACTAACCGCCTGCCCGCGATCTTCCAAATCCGGTCCCTGATACTTGACACTGCCGAGCATATCCCCCTGTTTGCCATCTTTGGTCCGGCTGTAGATCTTTCCCTTGGCGATAATGAAGCTCTTGTCCTTCCGCAACTGTTCGTACTGTTTATCGCTGTAGACCCCACAGTCCTTTCCGTCAACCCCACAGATCTCATACGACAAGCCGAGCGGATCCGTGAGGAGCAAAGGGTTGTTTCTTACATAGGCATACCGATTCCAACTCTGTGGATCTTCAGGCCAGCCAGGAAGTGGGTCCGGGCTTGTCCAACGCCCTTGGGCCGCCGAGGAATATCGATATAACGAGTGGTCCAAACTTGTTTCGGCATCCCGCTCTTTGCCGGTAAACTTGACGCGGACGTCATCCGCCCCGTACCCGGTCACCCCACTGCGGACGTCGCCGACTCCGAACTGGACTTCATCGCCGAACGGCATGTAGTCCCGCCGCTCGCGCACCACGCCGCTACCAAAGGCACCTCCGCTCACCACTCTGGTTGATCCAAGATGGTCCGCACTCAGGTAGCCGACTCCGGGCGTCCCTGCCTCTCCTCCGTATTCGGCCACCATCTGCCCCTCGGCGCCGTACACCATCACCGCCGACACCGAGCCGCTGGCCCTCGTCACTCTCCAACCTTCCGCGCTGTAGCCGTACTTGGCCTCACTCGCCCCCGGCTGTCCCGCTCCTTCCACGCAACTGGTCGCTTCCAGCACCCCCTTGCACACCCATCTCAGCCGGCCCTCGGCATCGTAGAGCCACTTGTTCACCGTGCCCGCGACGGCCCCCGGACTCTGTTTCACATTTCCACGGCTATCGTAGTCCCAACCCGCCTCCGCCACCCGGTTTGTTGCCACGTTGAAGCTCTGCGCCACTCCCGCGCCCGCCTGCGCCTGCCACTGGGTCAGCAACGCACGGTTGCCCGTCGCGTCGTACCCATACTGCTGGCACCGGGCGCTTCGGTTCGCCTCGCAGACCGCCGGCAGCGCACCGTCCACTTTGTTCTCGATCGCCAACTTCACCCGGTTCAGCTTGTCATAGTCAAACTCCATCTGCGCCGCCGACGAATTGCCCGGCAATCCCAACGTCAACGCCGCCACATTGCCGTTGTTGCTTGTCCCATACTCCAACCCCACCCGCCACACATCGCTCTGCCCATCCACCGTCCCCAGCTTCCTCTCCGTCATCTGCCCACGCCCGTTGTAGGTCGTCGCCTCCCACCATCCGTTGCCCCATCTCTGCTTCTTGACCCCGCCCCACGCCTCCCATTCCAACCCGGTCACATAGCCCTCGCCCGGCGCCGCCACCACGCCCCCTTCGCAGTCGCTCTTCGTCTTCTGGGCGCTCACCCACACCGCCCGCGCCAGCGCATCCGCGCACGTTGCCACCGCGCGCCCCGATGGGTAGACCAACGCCGCTCGCGTGTCGTCGGCATAGTAGCTGTACCCCACCACCTTGGCCTGTGCCTCGCTCGCACCCGGCGGCGTGTACTGCTTCGTCGCCG
>DAHVTI010000364.1 GCA_027324255.1 Bryobacterales bacterium
CGCCGTGAAGCCCGTCGTCCGCGCCATCGACAGCAGCCGCGCCTGCCTGTCATAGCGGTCGCACAGATCGAAGCTCAGACGAGCCTCAGCCCCCGCAGTATCCGTCCCCTCGAACACCAGCCGCATCACCGTGATATCTTCTTCCCCCTCTTCAAACCGCCACCCTTTCCGCGCCACATCCGTGAACGTCCCCACATAAGCCGGCTCCAGGAATCCCGCCTGCTGCAGGCTGCGCATCAGGCTGTAGTGCTCGCGGTAGCGCAGCGTCTTTTCCACCAGCGTCGGCACCTGCGGCAGGTTTCCCAGCAGCGTGCGGATCCCGTCCGTGTTGAACGCCACCAGCCTCCCTGCGCCCGGAAACTCCAACTCCTCCGGCTCCGACAACGGCTCCAGCGTCACGTCCTTGCCTTCGACGCGGAACCGGCACGGCCGCGTGTACTCGTCCACCACGCTCTCCGCCGCGAACGGGTTCCTGTAATACCACGGCTCCCGCGGCGCCACCGGCAGCCCGCCCACGTAGCACACGTACTTCTTCAGCAACGCGAACAAATGCGTCGCCGCATACCCTGCCACCAGGTTTGACAGCCCCGGACACACCCCCGCGTCCGGCACCACCACCGCCCCGTGCTCCCGCGCCATCTCGTCCAGCGTCTGCGGATCTTCCTCCGTGAACGAGATGTCCACCACCTTCTTGCCCATCCCGATCAGCCGCCGCAGAATCTCGAACCCCAGCGCGCCCGGCATCGCCGACAGCACCAGGTCCGCATGCGCCGACACTGACTCCAGCGCACCCGTCGCCGTCAGATCCGCGCACGCCTGCCCCGCCGGCAGATGCGCCAGCGCCTCCAGCGCGTGCGGCGAATGGTCCGCCACCGTCACCGGATACTCGCGGCACAGGTCGTAGACCATCGCTCTGCCGATCAACCCCGCCCCCAGCACCGTCACGTGCGGTGTGTGCATGCCCTTCCTCCCTCTACCCTTCGCGCACCAGCGCTTTCGCCCACGACCGCTTCCCGCACGCCGGACACCGCAGGTACTTCGTCTCGAACATGTGCGGGCTGAACGCGTCCCGCCACACCGGCACCGCGAACTCGTGCCCGCAGTGCTTGCAGCGATAAGCCGTGTTCCGCGCGTGATACAGGATCAGCAGAAACAGCAGCGCAAACACTACCGGCAGCGCGTACAGCGGCTGGTCCGGCGCCACCACCAGCACAATCACGACCGGCGCAATCACCGCCGCAATCATCGCCCCATACCTCAGCCGGTCCCTGAAATCGGGCTCGCGCGTGCGAAGCGGTTGGGTCATCCTCACTTCAGCCTACTGCTCTCCTCGATCCTCCAGCGCAAACCGCAACAACAACTCCGCCGACCGCCGGATCCCGATCCGCGGCGTCACCGTCACCGTCTCTTTCAGCGCATGCGCGGACGCCAGAATCCGCAGCGGCCCCGTCAGCAGGTCCGCCCCATTCAGTTCCAGCCCGATTCCCATCGCCCGCGTCAGCTTCCCCGGCCCGTCCCCCCACCCTTCCACCGAACGGATCAGCACGCACCCCGCCGTCCCCTCCGGCTCCGCCACTACGTTCAGGCAGCAATGCATCCCGTAAATGAAGTAGACGTACGCGTGCCCCGGCGGCCCGAACAGCACCTTCGTCCGCGGCGTCAGCCCCCGCGCCGAGTGCGCCGCCTCGTCCCCCTCCCCCAGGTAAGCCTCCACCTCCAGAATCCGCCCCCGCCGCCCCCGGCACTCCAGCACCTGCCCCAGCAGGTCCCGCGCCACCTCCACCGTCGGCCGGGAATAGAAGCTGCGCGGCAGGACTCGAAGAGCCATAACGGGTTACGCTATGTGAGGGTAGCACGCACCATGCGACTGTTTGTAGGCATCGATGTGCCTTATGAAATGCGGCGGAACCTGGAACTGCTCCTCCAGCACCTCCAGCCCCTGGCCGGCATTCAGTGGAGTTCCCTCAGGAACCTCCACATCACCACGAAATTCATCGGCGACTGGCCCGACGACGATCTCGACCTCCTCAAGGACGCCCTCCACGAGGTCCCCGTCTCCGGCGACCTCCGCATCTCCATCCAGGGCCTCGGCTGGTTCCCCAACCCCCACCAGCCCCGCGTCTTTTACGCCGGCCTCCAGGCCTTCGACGGCCTCAAGAACCTCGCCCGCGAAACCGACATCCTCTGCGCTCAGCTCGACATTCCGCCCGAGCTGAAGCCCTTCCACCCCCACCTGACGCTCGCCCGCATCAAGCGCCCCGAGGACCTCTTCCCCCTCAAGAAGGCCATCGCCGAGCTGCCCAGCGCCGAGTTCGGCACCTTCACCGCCACCCACTTCCATCTCTACGAAAGCAAGCTCCTCCCCGGCGGCTCCGCCTACACCAAGCTCGCCAGCTACCCCCTCACGAAATGATGACGCCACTGCTCCTCCTGCTGGCCGCCTACATCATCGGCGGCATCCCCTTCGGATACCTGCTCGTCCTCCTGAAAACCGGCCAGGATGTCCGCGCCCTGGGCAGCGGCAATATCGGCGCCACCAACGTCCTCCGCACCACCGGCCGCGCCTTCGGCGTCCTCACTCTCCTGCTCGACATCGCCAAAGGCTACGCCGCCTGCTGGCTCATGGCCCGCTTCGCCGCCAATGATCCTGCCTGGATCGCCGCCGCCGGCGTCGCCGTCGTCCTCGGCCACGCCTTCCCCGTCTTCCTCAGGTTCCAGGGCGGCAAGGCCGTGGCCAGCTTCGTCGGCGTCGCCCTCCACATCGCCCCCGCCGCCCTGCTCGGCGTCCTCATCGTTTTCGTAGTCACCGTCGCCGCCACCCGCTACATCTCCCTCGGCTCCATCCTCGGCGCTGGCCTCTTCCCCTTCGGCGTCTGGCTCATCTACCACCCCTCCTGGCAGGTCCTCGCCGCCGTCTTCTTCTGCGGCGGCTTCATCGTCTGGCGCCACCGCTCCAATATCGAACGCCTTCGCGCCGGCACCGAAAACGTCTTCCGCTTCGGAGGCAAAAAGTGAAGACCCTCGCCGTCATCGGCGGCGGCAGTTGGGGCACCGCCCTCGCCATCGTCCTCAGCCCGCGCTTCGAACGCGTCCGCCTCTGGGTCTACGAGCACGATCTCGCCGCCCGCATGGCCGAATCGCGCCTCAACGACGTCTACCTCCCCGGCTTCGCCCTCCCCGTCAACATCGAAGTCTCCACCGATCCCGCCCGCTGCGCCGCCGGCGCCGATGTCCTCCTCGGCGTCATGCCCTCCCATCACGCCCGCCGCGTCTATTCCTCCATCCTCGACGCACTCCGCCCCGGCATGCTCTTCGTCAGCGCCACCAAGGGCCTTGAAAACGGCACCCTCCTCCGCGTCTCCGAAGTCATGCGCGAAATCATCGGCCCGCGCTTCCCGCCCCGCATCGGCGTCCTCAGCGGTCCCACCTTCGCCCGCGAAGTCGCCGGCGGCGAACCCGCCGCCATCGTCATCGCCTCCGATGATGCCGCCCTCGCCAGGACCATCCAAACCGCCTTCTCCGGCCCCACCTTCCGCCTCTACACCAACGCCGACCCCGCCGGCGTCGAAATCGGCGCCTCCCTCAAAAACGTCATCGCCATCGCCGCCGGCGTCTGCGCCGGCCTCGGCCTCGGTGCCAATACCCTCGCCGCCCTCGTCACCCGCGGCCTCGCCGAAATCACCCGCCTCGCCGTCGCCGCCGGCGGCCAGCCCCGCACCCTCGCCGGCCTCGCCGGCCTCGGCGACCTCGTCCTCACCTGCAACGGCCAACTCAGCCGCAACCGCACCGTCGGCTTCCAACTCGGCCAGGGCCGCTCCCTCGACGAAATCCTCTCCGGCATGAAGATGGTCGCCGAAGGCGTCCAAACCACCTACGCCGCCATCGACCTCGCCGCCCGCCTCCACGTCGACCTCCCCATCACCCGCCAGATGTACGCCATCCTCAAGCAGGGCCGCTCCCCCCGCGAAGCCCTCCGCGAACTCATGGAGCGCTCCCTCAAGGAAGAATAGGCAAACACCCCAAGCCCGCCCCGCCTGCTATCGTTTCCGTGTAAACCCCACGTGCCCGATTGCCGTCTCACGGGTACATGGCCAGCGAGTTTTCCCTGCAACCTTCCGTGAACCACCGGGTTACACCTTCTATGGCCGCCGCCGCGGTAATCGACTTCGATGCGGTCCTCATGCTGCGCGTGCGCGGTGGCTGCGGCACCAGCTTCAGCGCCCTGCTCGAACGCCACCGCGCCCCCGTCATCCACTTCCTCTTCCGCATGGTCCAGAACCAGGCCATCGCCGAAGAACTGGCCCAGGAAGTCTTCCTCCGCGTCTACCGCTCCCGCGAAAAATACGAGCCCTCCGCCAAATTCACCACCTGGCTCTTCCGCATCGCCACCAACCTCGCCTTCAACTGGATGCGCGACGAAAAGAACCTCAAGTCCCAGGAAAGCCTCCACGACAACGACGCCCTCAACGCCACCCACAAGCTCTGCGACCACACCCCCAGCGTCGAAAGCCTGCTCGTCCGCGAGGTGAAATTCGAAGAGGTCCGCGAAGCCATCGGCAAGCTCCCCGCCAAGCAGCGCGCCGCCGTGTTGATGCACAAATACGAGGAAATGGAGTACTCTCAAATCGCAAGGGTCCTCGGCTGCTCGGAATCGGCCGTGAAGTCCCTGCTCTTTCGCGCTTATGAGAGCCTGCGCACCAGGCTCGCCCACTACGGTTAATCTCGGATGGAACTGACGCGCCAAAACTGTCCGCTGCAATCCGGCGGCGACCCCGCCCTTCTGCTCGACTATTCCGCCCGCAAGCTCGACCCGCCCCGCGCCGCCGCCCTCGAAGCCCACATCGAACACTGCCCCTCCTGCCGCCAGTTCCGCGACGCCCAGCGCACCGTCTGGGACTCCCTCGACGCCTGGGAGGTCTCCGACAGCGGTTGGGACTTCAACCGGCGCCTCCGCCAGCGTCTCGAAGAGCAGCAGGCCGCCCCCGCCTGGGTCGCCCTCTTCCGCGTCTGGAGGTCCGGCCTCTCCTGGAAGCCCGCCATCCCCCTCGCCGCCGCCCTCGCTCTCTGGCTGGCGGTCTTCCCCCCGGCCTCGCGGAAATCGTCCGGCCTGTCGGCCACATCCCAGGGCGAGCAGCTCGAACGCGTCCTCGAAGACGTCGACATGCTCCGCCAACTGCCGCTTGAGGCCCGATGAGCCTGCGCCGCAGATCCGCCCTTTTCCTGGCGCTCGCCGCTCCCCTCGCTGCCCTTCTCGCCAATGCCCAGCGCCGCCCCGGCCCCCCGCCCAAGGGCCGGCCCAACCTCGTCGACCGCCTCCGCGCCATGCCACCCGCCGAGCGCCGCCGCTTCCTCGACCGCCTCCCCCCAGACCGCCGCAAGCAGGCCGAGGACCGCATGGACCAGTTCGACCGCCTCACCCCAGAGGAACAGCAGGAACTCGCCCGCCGCTACGAGTTCTTCCAGAAGCTCCCCCCCGCCCGCCAGGAAGAGGCCCGCCGCCTCTACCGCGACCTCAACGCCCTCCCCCCAGAACGCCACGCCGCCGTCCGCCGCGAACTCGACCAGCTCCGCGCCATGTCCTCCGCCGAGCGCGCCACTTTCTTCCGCGGCCGCGCCTTCAAATCCGCCTATAACCGCAAAGAACGCTCCCTCCTCGAAGACTACGTCTCCCTCCTCGAAGCCCCGCTCCGCTAGCCCCCAAACGCCACCAGGAATAATGTGGACACGATTCAGCGCCGCCAGCACCAGCGCACCCCGGCCCTATGCCCGCTCCGGCGGCGGCAACCGGCCCATCATCGCTTCGTACACCTCCCGCGCCGCCGACAGCGCCGCCTCCGCCTCAGCGCGGTCGGGTTCCTCGGCCTCGCCAGGATTCCTGAGCTTCCAAGCGTATTCGGTGAGTGGCGCCGCTTTATCGGCAATCGAGCCCAGCGTCGAATCCAGTGCGACACATTGCCGCCCGAGTTCCTCCAGGCTGTGCGTCTTCCGGAACGGAACATCGTGCCATGCCAGGAATGCCTTCATCGCCTTTTCCGCCGCCTGCTGGGCGTGGAACATAACGTCGCCCCACAACCCTCGGCTGGAGCCGCGGCTTCGTACGCGGCGGCCTTGCAGGTCGAGTTCCGCCTTGGCGAGCCAGGCCAGGACATCTGGAAATCGGGCCTCGTCAGGCGGCATGCAGCAGACGTCCTTCCCGCAAGACCGTCCCAGGCAGGGACGCCTTCAAGGACCGGCGATCCTCGAAATGGGACCTGGTGCAGACCAGCACATCGGCGGCGATGCCCGTTCCCCGCAGCACCTCATAGGCCAGCCGGCTGCGGCGCCTCTCCTGCGGAGCATCATCCGGGACCACGACCAGCAGGTCGTAGTCACTGTCGGCATCGGCATCGCCGCGGGCAACAGAACCGAAAACGTAAATCCGGTCCGGCGGGTAGGCTTCCACCAAACGGCGCACCACTTCTGCCAGCCCCGGATCGTCGGCTGCCGGTGTCGGAAACGGTTTGGCGCGCTCTACCGCCATGGCTTTTCAACGAGTTTGCCACAATCCGAAGAGCGTCCAACCTCCACAGCACCGCGGGGCGGCGGCAGGTCGGCGCGGCAGCCTCCCCCGCACTCCCCCCAACGCCAAACGGCGGTTCGAAGCATCTCGCTTCGAACCGCCGTACGTTCCTGATTACCAGTATGATAACTGGTCGGGGCGAGTGGATTTGAACCACCGGCCTCCTGGTCCCGAACCAGGCGCTCTAACCAGGCTGAGCCACGCCCCGAGCCTTTTCTTATTGTAAGCTCGCCGCCCCGAAACCGCAAACGCCCGAAAACGATCTCCCAAAACCGCCAGGCTTGTCCCGCACCACCATCCCCCGCCCCGGTATACGATAAGTGCGCTGGAGTCTCACCATGGAACGACGCAACTTCCTCGCCTCCCTCGCAACCGCCTCTTTGGACGCCCAAACCGAAAAGCCCCCCGTCCGCCTCGGCATCGTCGGCACCGGCGGCCGCGGTTCATCCCTCCTCTCCATGGCCCTGCGCGCCCCCGGCGTCCAGGTCGCCGCCCTCTGCGACATCAACCCCGCCGCCCTCGAACGCGCCCAGGCCGCCGTCACCAAAGCGGGCCAGCCCGCCCCCCAGCCCTACGGCGACTCCCCTGAAGCCTACAAGCGCCTCATGGACCGCCAGGACCTCGACGCCGTCCTCATCGCCACCCCCTGGCACTTCCATACCCCCATGGCCGTCTACTCCATGCAGGCCGGCAAGCACACCGGCGTCGAAGTCCCCGCCGCCCTCACCGTCGAAGAGTGCTGGCAGCTCGTCGACACCCAGGAGAAAACCGGCACTTCCTGCATGATGATGGAGAACTGGAGCTTCCGCCGCGACAACCTCGCCGTCCTCAACATGATCCGCGCCGGCCTCCTCGGCGCCATGGTCCACTGCCACTGCGCCCACTCCCACGACTGCATCGACCACTGGTTCTTCGACCCGCAAGGCAACATGCGCTGGGGCGGCGAATACCTCGTCAAGCGCAACGCCGACCAGTACCCCACCCACGCCCTCGGGCCCGTCCTCAGTTGGCTCGACATCAACCGCGGCGACGCCTTCGACACCATCTCCAGCACCGCCACCGCCTCCCGCGGCATCAACGACTACTTCCGCCGCCGCTTCGGCCCCGGCCATCCCAACGCCACACGAACTTACAAGCAGGGCGACATCGTCACATCCGTCGTCCGCACCAAGGCCGGCAAGACCATCGTCATCAACTACGACATGCAACTGCCCCGCCCCTACGACAACCGCTGGATGGTCCAGGGCACCCTCGGCCTCTACCGCGAGCAGCCCGGCACCGTCTACGTCGCCGGCCGCACCGCCAAGTACCACGAGTGGGAGTCCTTCGATCCTTACCAGAAGGAGTTCGACCACAAGTGGTGGAAGCCCGCCGAGCCCGGCGCCCCCGGCTCAGACCCCCTCGCCGGCGGCCACGGCGGCACCGACGATCTCGAAGTCCGCCTCTTCCTCGCCGCCGCCCGCGACAAGAAACCCACGCCCCTCGATATCTACGACTCCGTCACCATGAGCGCCGTCATCGGCATGTCCGAAGCGTCCATCGAGAAGGGCGGCGCCCCGCTTCCCTTTCCCGACTTCACCCGCGGCCGTTGGCGCACCAACAAACCCTACTTCGCCCTCTAAACAGTCATATACTCGCAGCATGACTTGGCCCAGAATCCTGCTGCTCGCCGCCGCCGCCCTCGCGGCCCAGGCCCAATCCAAGAAGACCGTCTTCATCATCACCGACGCCGAAGGCGTCGCCGGCATCTGCCGCCAGGAGCAGACCGAAACCAAGGACCCCGAACTCCGCGCCCTCCTCACCGCCGAGGCCAACGCCGCCGTCGAAGGCTTCCTCCAGGGCGGCGTGGACGAGGTCATCGTGTGGGACGGCCACTCCAACAGCTCCACCCTCTCCGTCCAGACCATCCACCCCAAGGCCAAACTCATGATCGGCGGCGCCGGCCGCACCATGACCCTTGAGCGCGGCTACAGCGCCATCGCCTTCCTCGGCCAGCACTCCAAGGCCGGCGTTCGAAAAGGAATCATGGCCCACAGCTACTCCTCCCTCGGCATCCAGAACATCCGCCTCAACGGTAAGCCCGTCGGCGAAACCGAAACGCGCACCATGCTCGCCGGTGCGTTCAACACCCCCGTCATCCTCCTCACCGGCGACAACGCCGCCGTCAACGAAATGAAGGCCCTCGTCCCCGACGCCGAAACCGCCGCCGTCAAAGAAGGGCTCGCCCGTTACACCTGCATCTCCATGTCCGCCCCCGCCGCCCGCGAAGCCATCCGCGCCGCCGCCCAGCGCGCCGCCGCCAAAATCGGCAAGGTCCAGCCCTACAAGGTCTCCGGCCCCGTTACCATCGAGATCGAGTACACCACCCGCAACTCCCTCCGCATCGATGCCAATTACGCCCTCGGCGGCGAAATCGTCGACGACCGCACCATCCGCTACACCGGCAAGGATTTCATGGACGCCTGGACCAAGGCCAGAATCTGGTAGCCATGCAGCGCCGCGAATTCCTCTCCGCCCCCGCCGCCGCCGCTCTCCTCCAGGGCCCGGACATCCTCGCCGTCGACCCCAAGCCCCTCTTCGAGGTCTCCCCCTGGCTCTACATGCAGTTCATGGAGCCCCTCGGCGTCACCGACTCCTCCGTCGAAGCCGCCTGGGACTACGACCGCGACGACTGGCGCCAGAGCTTCGTCGAAGCCACCCGCGACCTCGGCCCCCAGGTCATCCGCTGGGGCGGCCTCTACAGCCGCTACTACCGCTGGCGCGAAGGCACCGGCCCCCCCGCCCAGCGCCCCTGGATGCGCAACTACGTCTGGGGAGGCAAGGAGACCAACCGCGTCGGCACCCCCGAATTCGCCGACCTCTGCCGCCGCGTCTCCGCCCAGCCCCTCATGTGCGTCAACTTCCTCTCCGACGGCGCCGCCCGCTTCCGCACCACGCGCGAAGGCGACCGCACCGCGGACGCCAAAGAAGCAGCCGATTGGGTCTCTTACGCCAACGACCCCTCCGACCAACTCCGCCGCGCCCACGGCGCCCCCGCGCCTTATGACATCCGCCTCTGGCAGATCGGCAACGAAACCTCTTACGGCAACGCCACCTTCAAGAAGGACGAGGCGATCACGCACACCATCGAATTCGCCCGCGCCATGCGCGCCCGCGATCCCAACATTCAGTTGATCGCCTGGGGCGACCGCGGCAGCGAAGGCTTCTGGGCCCCCGACATGGTCCAGCGCGCCGGCGAGCACATCGATATGGTCGCCTTCCACATGATGGGCCAGTCGCCCCAGCGCCAGGACACCATCCTCCGCGGCCTCCGCTATCAGCGCGAGCCCGAGCGCGCCTGGCAGGAACTCCTCGAACTCGCGGACCGCCAACAGTCCCGCCTCAACGCCATGATCGACGCCGCCGGCCCCCGCATGCCCGTCGCCATCACCGAAGGCCA
The DNA here is from genome assembly GCA_027324255.1 of Bryobacterales bacterium. Classification (GTDB taxonomy): domain Bacteria; phylum Acidobacteriota; class Terriglobia; order Bryobacterales; family Bryobacteraceae; genus Paludibaculum. The sequence goes on from DAHVTI010000364.1 coordinate 9,999, forward strand.
TCTCTCTCTCCCGCCGCACAACGCCAACCCCCTGCTGCTCGAGTGGCTCTCCGCCCCCTACCACGCCCGCTCTCTGAACGCCTACCTCCGCCGCGGGGATCGCGTAAAAATCGCCACCATCGCCGACTTCGAAGGCAACCGCTGGACCGTCAACGCCATGCTCCTCCAGGTCCCCGGCGGCGCCTGCTACCTCACCCCCGCCGGCGCCATCGCCCGCCTCTTCCGCCGCCACACCGGCACCCACGGCGTCGCCGTCTCCCGCACGCCCGCCGGCCTCGACGTCGCCGCCACCCGCGCCGGCAAGCGCGTCTCCCTCCTCATCGTCAACACCGAATACCGCCGCACCGTCGAAGCCCGCTTCGCCGTCCAGGGCGCCGCCATCGCCGGCGGCCGCGTCTTCCAGATCGCCCCCGCCGATCTCCGCACCGCCGTCCCCTCGGATCAGCCGGACGTCTTCCGCCCCGTCGAATCCGCCCTCCCGCCTGGCGCCGCCTGGCAGTTCCCCCCCGGCGCCGTCGCCGCCGTCGAACTCGAAACCACGGAGTAACCCGCTATGCCGGCCAAACCATTCCTGCTCCTTCTTGTTCTTGCCGCCCCCGTCGATCCCACGTGGCTTCACGTCCACGCCCCCTCCGTCCAAGCCATCGGCGGCTACAAGCCCTTCTTCGAAGGCCAGCGCGTCCTCCGCAGTGTCGTCCGCTACGGCGAAGCCATCGCCTCTCTCCCCGAAGCCGCCTACTCAAACGAGGAGCGCATCTACGTCGTCCTCGAAGGCCAAGGCGCAGTCACCTACCAAGGCACAAAGCGCTCTCTGCGCCAGGGCGACTTCTTCTACTGCGCCCCCGGCGCGAAGCACTCGATTCAGGGCCAAAGCTGGAGAGTAGCCGTCATGGGCTTCAAGGCCCAGCCCGCTGAGATCCCCCCCGAACTCCCCATCGCCAACCTCAACGAAGTCAAAAAGCAGACCGTCGGCAGCCACCCCCCGTCCACCCTCTACCAACTCATGCTCGGCGACAAGAAGAGCACCCGAGACCGCCTCACGGTTGCCCAGACCGTCACCAGCCTCTACGTCATGGAGTTCGCCCCTGGAGGCACCAACGCCCCGCACCACCACGAGGACGAAGAAGAGATCTACTACCTGCTCGACGGCAGCGGCGACATGGTAGCCGGAGGAGGCGCCGAAGGCGTCATGGGCAAGCACCCCGCCAAGCCCGGCGACGTCTACTTCTTCCGCCGAAACTGCACGGTGGGCTTCTACTCAAGCGATGTCCCCGGCTCGAAGGCCCACATCCTGGCCGTCCGCTCCCGCCTCCCCAAACCCTAGCCCGCTCAACCCCTGCCGTCGGATGTCCCTACGATCCAAGATGCCATTGTGGGGCAGGCCTCCAGGCCGGCCCCCCGCGTCCCGCCAAACCTATCCGGACCCCCTCTGCTCCTCCGCCGCCGCCCGTGCCAGCTCATCGCACCGGTTGTTATCCGCGTGATCCGCGTGCCCCTTCGTCCACTTCCACTTCGTCGTGTGCCGCCCCAGCTCAGCGTCCAGCGCCTCCCACAGATCCTGGTTCAGCACCGGCTTCTTCTCCGACGTCTTCCAGCCGTTCTTCTTCCACTTCGCCATCCAGCTCTCGACGCCGTTCTTCACGTACTGCGAATCCGTCACCAACTCCACTTCACAAGACTCCCGCAGCGCCGCCAACGCCCGGATCGCCGCCGTCAGCTCCATCCGGTTATTCGTCGTGTGCGGCTCGCTCCCGTACAGCTCCTTCACGTGCTTGCCATACCGCAGCACGCACGCCCACCCCCCGCGCCCCGGGTTGCCCAGGCACGACCCGTCCGTGATCGCCTGCACTCTCTTCCGCTCGCCCATTTACAGCAGCACCGTGGCCAGCTTCTCTTCCCCGCTCCGCGTCTCCCGCTCGAAAAACTCATCCACCAGCCCGAGCATCGCCCTAGCCTCCCGCGCCTGGTAAATCGCCGTCCGCAGCTTCGCCCCGTTCCGCACCCCGTGCGTGAAATACGTCGCAAACTGCTTCATCTTCCCCACGCTGTCCAGCCCGCCTTTGTCGATCAGCATCTGATAGTAGGTGTGCATCATCGCCCAGCGGTCTCTCTCCGTCGGACGAAAATAGGTCCCGCCACGCAAATACTCCGCGATCTGTCGGAAGATCCACGGATTCGAGGCCGCCGCCCGCCCGATCATCACCGCGTCGCACCCCGTCTCCGCCACCATCCGCACCGCCTCTTCCGGCGTCGTCACATCCCCGTTGCCGATCACCGGAATCTTCACCGCCGCCTTCACTTCCGCAATCCGCGCCCAGTCCGCCCGTCCGCTGTAGCCCTGCTCCCGCGTCCGCGGGTGCAGCGCAATCGCCTGCAGCCCTTGGTCCTCCGCCATCTTCGCCATCTGCACGTGCACCAGTTCCCGGTCGTTCCATCCCGCCCTGAACTTCATCGTCAGCGGAATCCGGATCGCCGCCCGCACTCTCTTCAGCACCTCTTCCACCAGCGGCAGATTCCTCAGCAGCCCCGACCCGCCGTTGCAAGTCACCACCTTCTTCACCGGACACCCGAAGTTGATGTCCACGGCGTCGAAGTCGTTCGCCTCGCACACCTTCGCCGCCTCCGCCATCACCTCCGGATCGGAGCCGAACAACTGCGCCGCAATCGGCCGCTCCTCCGGCTCGAAATACAGATAATTGAACGTCTTCAACGACTTCCGGTTCGGATGCCGGCCCGTCGCCACCACCCCGTGCGAGCTCGTGAACTCCGTCATCAACAGCCCGCACCCGCCCTGGTTGCGGATCAGCCGCCGGAAAACCGTATCCGTGACGCCCGCCATCGGCGCCAGCACGGTGGCCGGCTCAATGCGCACGGACCCCACCTGGTAGAAGCCGGGAAAGTCTGCCATCTTCTTCATTGTAACGGGGCTGGCCAAGGAACCGAAACAAGGAACCGAAACGCGCTCGCCCGCCCCGGCGTCCCTTACACTGAGGAAGAACGATGCTACCTAAACTCGCCTTGGCCTTCGTGCTGGGCGGCGCCGCCGTCGGAGCCGTGGTTTATCTGGGCCTGCGCCACCCCACCCCCGCTCCTGCCCCCGTCGCCGCCGTACAGTCCGCCGCGCCCGTCCAGCCCGCCGTGGCCCTGCCGGTCGAAACCCCGGCTCCCCCGCCCGTCGTCGAAGCGCCCCCGCCGCCGCCGGTCCGGAAAACAAAGCCCGTCCGCAAGGCCGCCGCCCCCAAGCCTCCTGCCCCTGTCCACACCGCCAAGGCCGATCCCATCCCCGCGCCCCCGCCCTACATCCCCGTCATCGCTCCGGCCCAGCCCGTCACCATCACTCCGGCGCCAGAGCCCGCCCCCACCCCCGCCCC
>DAHVTI010000370.1 GCA_027324255.1 Bryobacterales bacterium
CGGACATTTTCAAGCGCCGACGTCAGCCGGCTGTCGGGGGTGAGCCTGCGGCAGCTACAGTGGTGGGACGAGCAGCGGGTGGTGTCGCCGCGCCACGAAGGGCACAAGCGGATCTACCTGACCGGGGAAGTGGTGGAGGTGAGCGTCATCGCCGAGTTGCGGCGTAAAGGATTCAGCCTGCAGAAGATCCGGCGGGTGCTGAGGTTCCTGCAGCGGGAGATGGGCAAGCACATCGGGGAGGTTCTGAACGGGGAAGGGGAACTGAACCTGGTGACGGACGGCAAGACGGTGTACCTGGAATCGGACCGGGACCGGGTGATCGAGATCCTGAAAGCGGCGAAGCAGCCGATGTTTCTGGTGGCGGTGACGGACCAGGCGAAGAGGCTGACAGGGACGCCGCGCAAGCCTCCGAAGAGCGAGGCGCCGGCGCAGGCCAGGAAGGCCAAGGCGATATAGCGCGAGTTCCTGGTCCGGCCTGTGGCGCAGCAGCCTGATCCCGCCCGTCAGCGGTTGCGGGGCGGGTCGTCTTCCACTGCTGCCTCGGAGGATGCGCCACGGCCGGGACAGGGAGCACATACAACTGTGCCCCTAAAGATGGGCGTCCGGACGACCGGGCGCCCATTTTTCTCAAGCCAGCCATTTTTCTCAAACCTTGGGGGGCTGAGGCTCGTCCAACTGGTGTAAAGGGCCTGCGATATACTTGGGGCAGGTCTGGGAGACCTAAACAGATGCGTCACGTGCGTGCGTTCTTCTTTTCTTTGCTGGTGATCGGGCTGTGTGCCATCGTCGCCGGCAACTTTGGCCCAGGCGCGGCGGCGCGGGCGGCCTCTTCGGCGCCGGGCGCGGCGGACGACGACCTGACGGCGGGCCTGAAGACGTTCACGTCGATCTACCGGCTGGTGGAAGAGAACGCGGCGGACAAGGTGAACCCGGACAAGGCGATTTACAAAGGCGCGGTGGCGGGCATGCTGCGGACGCTGGACCCGCACTCGAGTTTCTTCGATCCGAAGGACTTCCAGCAACTGAGGGAAGACCAGCGGGGCTCCTACTACGGCGTGGGCATGACGATCCAGCCGAAGGACAACCGGATTGTGGTGGTGGCTCCGTTCACGGGCTCGCCGTCGTACAAAGCCGGGATCCGGCCGGGGGACGTAATTCTGGAAGTGAACGACAAGCGGACGGACGGGATGACGACGGCCGAGGTGGCGGACCTGCTGAAGGGGCACAAAGGCACGCCGGTGCAGGTGGTGATCAGCCGAGAGGGGGTGGACAAGCCGATCACGTTCAACCTGATCCGCGGCGAGATTCCGCGCTACACGGTGCAGAACGCATTCTGGCTGAAGCCGGGGATCGCCTACGTCGACGTGGAGAGTTTCAACGAGAACACTTCGCACGAGCTGGAAGACGCCTTCAAGAAGCTGGGCGAGAGCAACATCAAGGGACTGGTGCTGGACCTGAGAAGCAACCCGGGCGGCCTGCTGAACGAAGGCGTGGCGGTGGCGGGGCGGTTCCTGAAGCGGGGCCAGACGGTGGTGAGCCACCGCGGGCGAACGTCGCCGGAGAAGCCGTACACGGCGAGCAACGGCAGTTCGACGCGGGACTACCCGATCGTGGTGATGGTGGACCGCTATTCGGCGTCGGCGGCGGAGATTGTGGCCGGGGCGCTGCAGGACCACGACCGGGCGTACATCTTCGGCGACAACACGTTCGGCAAGGGGCTGGTGCAGACGGTGTTCCCGCTATCCGAGAACACGGGCCTGGCATTGACGACGGCGAAGTACTACACGCCGTCGGGGCGGCTGATCCAGCGCGACTACGGCAGCGGCTCCTTCTACGAGTACTACTTCAACCGCAAGGACGGCGTGCAGAAAGACACGACGGACGTGAAGATGACGGACTCCGGCCGGGCGGTGTACGGCGGGAACGGCATCCAGCCGGACGAGAAGTTCGACCTGAAGTACAACAAGTTCCAGATCGAGGTACTGCGGCGGTCCGCGTTCCGAGACTACATTCCGAAGTTTTTCGCGGGCCGCGACACGAGGCTGGCCAAGGACTGGAACCCGGACCAGGAGATGATGGCGGACTTCCACCAGTTCCTGCTGAAGAACGGCGCCAAGTTCACCGAAGCCGAGTTTGCCGAGAACCAGGAGTGGCTGAAGGTGCAGTTGAAGCGGGAGGCGCTGATCACGGCGGCGGGGCTGGATGAGAGCCTGCGGTACGGCATCGAGACCGACCCGGCGGTGCTGAAAGCCGAGGAACTGATGCCGAAGGCGAAGGAACTGCTCGACAGCCAGAAGAAGCAGATGGTTCAATTGGACAAGAGGTCCCGTCGCGATTGAACCAGCTTTGCCTTCCTGACGCACCGACACCGCAGATTATCGTTCTCGACACCGGGGGGCAGTACTGCCACCTGATCACGCGCAAGATCCGCGAGCTGGGAGTGTATTCCGAGATCCGTCCGAGCGAGACGCCGGCGGCGGAGCTGCGCGGAGTGAAGGGGATTGTGATTTCGGGCGGGCCGGCGAGCGTGTACGAAGACGGCTCGCCGCAGGTGGATCCGTGGATCTTCGAGTTGGGCTGCGGGGTGCTGGGGCTGTGCTACGGGCACCAGTTGATGGCGTGGCACCTGGGCGGAGAGGTGAGCAAGGGGGAGAAGGGCGAGTACGGGCTGGCGCACTTTGCACCGAGCGGCGCGGCTGCGGTGTTTGAAGGCGCGGCGGGGCGGCAGCAGATCTGGATGAGCCACCGGGACACGGTGACGCGCGTGCCAGCGGGTTTTGAGCTGCTGGGCTCGACGGAGACCTGCGCCATTGCGGCGATGGGGGACGCGGGGCGGCGGCTGTACGGCCTGCAGTTCCATCCGGAGGTGGTGCACACGCGGAACGGGCGGCGGATCCTCTCCAATTTCCTTTTCGGCGTGTGCGGCTGCGAGCAGGACTGGAGCCCGCGCGAGCAGGCGGCGCGGATCGAGGACGAGATCCGGCGGACGGTGGGCGAGCGGAACGTATTCTTCTTCGTGTCTGGCGGCGTGGATTCGACGGTGGCGTTCACGCTGTGCCTGCGGGCGCTGGGCGCGGAGCGGGTGCGGGCGCTGTACGTGGACACGGGGCTGATGCGGGAAGGCGAGACGGAGTTCGTGCAGCAGGTTTTCAACTCGCTGGGGCGCGGGGTGTTCCGGGTGGAGCACGCGCAGGCGCGGTTCCTGACGGCGCTCGACGGAGTGCGGGAGCCGGAGCGAAAGCGGCACATCATCGGGGAGATGTTCGTGGAGGTACAGGAGCAGATCCTGGCCTCGGGCCATTTCCTGGAGGGCAACTGGATTCTGGGGCAGGGGACGATTTACCCGGACACGATCGAGAGCGGGGGGACGTCGAAGGCGGACCTGATCAAGACGCACCACAACCGGGTATCAGGCATCCAGAAGCTGATGGCCGAGAACCGCATTCTGGAGCCGCTGCACCTGCTGTACAAGGACGAGGTGCGGGAGGTGGGCCGCGAGCTGGCGCTACCGGAAGAACTGCTGTCGCGGCATCCGTTCCCGGGGCCGGGGCTGGCCATCCGGTGCCTGTGCGAGGACGAGGAGCGGGGTGTGGAGCGTCTGGAAGACGGCTGGCTGGCGCCGCTGCATTCGGTGGGGGTGCAGGGGGATTCGCGCAGCTACCGTCCGGTGCTGATCCTGGAAGAATCGCCCGCGGCCGAGGGCGTGCATGAGCGGGCGACGGCGCTGATCAACCGGCTGGCGGGGATCAACCGGGTAGCGGCGCTGGCCGGGTCGCACGCGCCGGTGAGCGAAATGCGGACGAGCCGGGCGTACCTGTGCGAGACGCGGCTGGCCCGGCTGCGGCGGGCGGATTCGGCGGTGCGGGCGTTGTGCCTGAAGTCGGGCTTCGAAAAGAGCGTGTGGCAGTTCCCGGTGATCATCGTGCCGCTGGGCACGGCGGAGCGACCGGACTCGATCGTGCTGCGTCCGATCGATTCGGTGGATGGGATGACGGCGCAGTCGGTAGTGATGCCCGCCGAGGTGCTGGCGGAAATGACACGGACGCTGCTGGCGCAGGAGGGGATCTGCGCGGTGCTGTACGACCTGACGCACAAGCCGCCGGGCACGATCGAGTGGGAGTAGTGGCGGTTCAACCGCGCAGCGGAGCCAGCGCGTCCAGAAGCTGAGCGGCTCGCACGACGCGGCAGTATTCACCGTCCAGGTTGGCGAGAGACAGGGCGTGGACCTCGTCCGCGGTGCGGGCTACGCCGTGCCAATCCGTGCGGCCGAAGGTGAAGCAGGCGTCTTCCACGAGGAGCGTGTCGAAACCGAGATTGCCGGCCATGCGGACGGTGGCTTCCACGCTGTTGTTGGTGATGACGCCGAAGACAACGAGTTGAAGATGGCCGGCGGCGCGGAGGATTCGATCGAGGTCCGTGCCGATGAAGGCGCTGTTGGTGTGCTTGGCGATGACGGGTTCGCCGGGCTGAGGCTGGAAGCCGGTCTTGAAGGCGTGGCCGGGCTGGCCGGGACGGTAGGTGGAGGCCGGCTCGACGGAGTCGTGGCGGATATGGAAGACGGCGCGGCCGGAGGCGCGCCAGGCGGCGAGGAGTTCAAGGCCGCGCCGCTCAGCCTCGGGGTTGTTGCGGACTCCCCAGGAGGGGTCGTCGATGGCGCGCTGCAGGTCGATGATGAGGAGGGCGGCGCGGGGGGAGAGGGCCGTCATATGCGGTGGAAGCTCTTGAGGATGTCGCGGGTGGAGTAGCGGAGGGCGACGGGGCGGCCGTGGGGGCAGCTCATGGGGTATTGGGTACGGGAGAGCTCGCGGAGCAGCCAGTCCATCTTCTTGGCTTCAAGGGGGGTATTGATCTTGATGGCGGCGCGGCAGGCAAGCGAGGCGGCGATGCCGCGGCGGAGGTCGGAGACGCTGACCTTGCGGAGCTCGGTTTCGGCGATTTCGAGGATTTCGTAGACGGCGCGCTCGAGGTCGGCAGGGGAGAGGCCGGCGGGAGCGGCTTTGACGGCGATGGTGCGGTGGCCGAAGGGCTCGGTTTCAAAGCCGGCGGCGTCGAGCTCGCCGGCAATGCGCTCGTACTCGACCTGCTGGGCGGGGCTGAGGGGAAGCACCATGGGGAGGAGGAGGCGCTGCTGCTCGACCTGACCGCGCTGCTGCTGGCCGAGGACCTGCTCGAAGAGGATGCGCTCGTGGGCGACGTGCTGGTCGATGATCCAGAGGCCGTCGCGGCCGGCGGCGACGATGAAGCTGTCGTGGATCTGGCCGAGGACGCGGAGGTCGTCGAGCGAGGCCATGGTTTGAGGGGCGTCGAGGACGGCGCCGTCGGGGAAGCCGCCGTGGGTTTCGGGAACCTTGAGGCGGAGAGGCTCGAAGGCGGTGTCCGGCTGGCCGATGGGGATGGGCGGGGCGGAGAAGTCGAAGCGGCGTGGGGGGGCGGGCGGCGGTTGGAGAAACGGCTGGGGGAGGACGCTGCGGGGCTGGGCGGGATCGATGCCGGCGGGGGCGGCGCCCTGGTCGAAAGCGAAATTTTCGAGCTGCTGGGTGAACTCGGAGTAAGGCAGGCGGGCGCCGGGCTGGGCATCGGGGGCGGCGTGGGGGCTGGTGGGCAGCGGGGCGCTGGGGGCAGGGCGGGAGGCGATGAGGGTTTCGCGCAGGGCGTCGCGGACGAAGTCGTGGACGAAGCTGCCGGCGCGGAAGCGGACCTCGGTTTTGGAGGGGTGGACGTTGACGTCGACTTCGCCGGGATCGCAATCGATTTGGAGGAGGGCGAAGGGGTAGCAGGCCGGGGGCATGAGGTTGTGATAAGCAGCGGAGATGGCGTGGAGGAGGAGGCGGTCCCGGATGAGGCGGCGGTTGACGAATAAGAAGATGGAGTTGCGGTTGGTCTTCTGGATCTGGGGCCGGGAGATGAAGCCGGAGAGGCGGAAGGCGCCCTGCTGGGCGGAGAGGGGGGGCAGTTCGACGAGCTCGTCGAGGACGGCGGCGCCGAAGACCTGGAAGACGCGCTCGCGGGGGGAGGCGACGGGAGTGGCACGGAGGAGCTCTTTGCTGGCGTTGGCGGGGCCGCCGCTGGTGAGCTCGAAGTTCTTGCCGGGGTGGGCGAGGGAGTAGTGGGTGACGAGGGAGGCGATATGGGCGAGCTCGGTCTGCTCGCTGCGGAGGAACTTTTTGCGGGCGGGGACGTTGAAGAAGAGGTCGCGGACGGTGATGGTGGTGCCGGCGGGAAAGGCGGTCTCGTCGCAGGCCAGGAGCTTGCCGCCGGCGATTTCGACGCGGGTGCCTGTGGGCTCGGCGGCGGAGCGGGTTTCGAGGACGAGGCGGGAGACGGAGGCGATGGAGGGAAGGGCTTCGCCGCGGAAGCCGAGAGTGGCGATGGCTTCGAGCTCGTCGACACTGGAGAGTTTGGATGTGGCGTGGCGCTCGAAGGCGAGGAGGGCGTCGTCGCGGAGCATGCCGCAGCCGTCGTCGGCGATGCGGATGAGGCGGCGGCCGCCGCTTTCGACGTCGATGCGGATCTGGGTGGCGCCGGCGTCGAGGGAGTTTTCAAGCATCTCCTTGACGACGGAGGCGGGGCGTTCGACGACCTCGCCGGCGGCGATCTTATTGGCGACGACGTCGCTGAGGATACGGATGCGGCCCATAAAGGAAGAGGCGGGCCGGAGAGGCCCGCCCTGGTTCCATGATAGGCGTTCCGGCTACTGGATGACGATGCCGCGATCGGTGAGCAGGGTGCCGAGGCGCTGCTGGAGGGTGAGGAGGTTGCGCTTGTAGGTGACCGTCTGGTTGACCAGGTTGGACTGGGCCGTGGTGAGGTCGTTCTGGGCGGAGAGGAGGAAGAAGATATTGATGACGCCGAGGTCGTAGCGCTTCTGGTCGGCGTCGGCGCGCTTCTGGGCGTAGTCGACGGCGATCTGGGCGAGGCGGACGCCTTCGCGGCTGCTCTCGACGCCCGTGACGGCGTTGAGGACTTCCTGGCGGATCTGCTGTTGGAGGCCGCGCTCGCGGAGGGCGGAGAGGCGCTTGGCGACAGCGGCGTCGGCGAGATTTGCGGCGCCGGCGCGGTCCCGCAGCGGGAGGTTCAACTGGAGGCCGAAGGAGAAGGTGTTGTAGTTGAAGCCGAACATCTGGCTCCAGGCGTCGTTGGGGCCGCCGGGCATGAAGGTGGGGGGAGTGGTGCTGCGATTGTAGCCCGGGCCGCCGCGGCCGTAGGTCTGGTAGCTGCCGTTGAGGTTGAAGAGTGGCTTGAGCGAATTGAGAGCGTTCTTGATCTGGAGGTCGTTGATGTCGAGGGCGAGCTTCTGGGCCTTGAGATCCGGGCGGTTCTCGAGGGCGGTCTGGACGAGCTGATCGCGATCGTACTTCGTCGTGTCGGGCAGCTTGGTGGGATCCTCGGTGAGCACGACGGGCAGGGTGCGGACGTCGGGGTCGATGTCGGCGCCGATCTGGCGGCGGAGAGCGTCCTCGAACTGGCGGAGCTGGTACTCGGTGCGGGTGACGTTGATCTGGGCGGTGGCGGCGTTCTGCTCGGGCTGGAAGCGTTCGAGCTCGCTGGTGGCGCCGAGCTCGATTTCGCGGTTGGTGCGCTCGAGGGACTTCTGAGCGAGTTCGAGAGCGGCGCGGTTCACCTTCAGGTTTTCGCGCGCGCTGATGACGTCCCAATAGGCGCCTTCGGCGGTGACGAGGAGGCGGAGGACGGAGTCGTAGATGCTGAAGTCGACCTGCTGGCGGGTGGCGCGGGCGATGGTGATGGGCAGCTTGGTGATGTAGGCGCCGCGGTTGCGCAGCAGGGGCTGGGTGAAGCCCATCTGCCAGGTGTTGGTGTAGGCGGGGTTGAAGAGGGAGTACTGGTCGTTAGTGGAAAGCTTGCTCCAGTTGATCTGGCTGAAGACGGTGGTGGAGGTGGGCAGCAACTCGGTGAAGCGGGCGTTGAAGGGCTGGTTGAGGTTGCTGAGGACCTGGGCGCCCTGCAACTGGTTGGTGGCGGGGGTGGTGGCGCGGGTGGCGTTGAAGTTGGAAGAGAGCGTGGGGTCGAAGACGCCGAATGCGCGCTGGATGGCGTTCTTGGGCGATTCGATGGAGAGCCGCTGGACGGCGACGTCGGTGTTGTTGGCAACGACGAGATCGAGGTAGTTTTTCAGCGACAGGGTGAGCTTGCCGTCGACGACGAAATCCTTGAGGTGGACGGGTCCCTCGACGGTGACCTTGGTGTCGCTGGGGCGGAACACCTGGCGCATCCAGGCGCCGGTGCCGACCCATGGGGCCTTGTTGGCCACGTCGGAGAGGTCCATCTTGGTGACGGCTCCGGAGCTGGCGGCGGGCTGGGCCGTGGACGTCACGGCCGGGGCGCCCGGTTGTTGCTGGGCGGGCAGAACGAGAGCGGAGATGAGGAGGACTGCAAGAGGGCGCATGGATTCAACCTGAACTGTGGAGGGACTATTCATAGCGGATGGCCTCGATCGGATCGAGCTTAGCGGCCTGGACGGCGGGGTAGATGCCGAACAGGAGGCCGATGCCGACCGAGACGCCAAACGCCACGGCGATGGAAGTGACGGTGACGACGGTGGACCAGCCGGCGGCAGTGGCGATGATCTGCGCCAGGGTGACGCCGAACAGGATGCCGAGGAAGCCGCCGAGGATGGAGATCATGACGGCTTCGGTGAGGAACTGGCGGACGATGTCGGCCTGGCGGGCGCCGATGGCGCGGCGGATGCCGATTTCGCGCGTACGCTCGAGAACCGTGGCGAGCATGATATTCATGATGCCAATGCCGCCGACCAGCAGGCTGATACCGGCGATGCAGATCATGACCACTTTGAAGATGTCGCTGGTGCGCTTCTTCTGCTCGAGGAGGCCGGCGGGGACGGTGACGCTGTAGTCGCCGGCGTCCTTATGGGTGGCGGAGAGGATGGCATTGATGACGGAGGCGGACTCAATGGAATCGGTGCCGGGCTTGACGCGCAGGTAGATGCCGTCGATTTCGTCCTTCAGGTAGCTGTTCTGGTCCTCGAAGCGGAACATGACGGTGCGGAGGGGGCTGACGACGAGGTTGTTGCGGGAGAGGATCTCGACGCCCTCGACGTCGGTGTCGCCACCGGCCTGCTGGGCCATGACGCCGATGACCTGGAGCCAGGTATCGTTGACCTTGACGAACTTTCCGACGGCGGGCTCGTAGCCGAGGAGATTGACCTTGGCGGATTCACCGAGGACGCAGACGGGGGCGGCGGTTTCGTTCTCGCGGTCGTTGAAGAAGCGGCCCTCGACGAGCTTGAGGCTCTGGATGTCCTTGTAGCTGGGCTCGACGCCGATGAGCATGGGCGGCTCGGCGGAAGTCTTGGGCAGGACCTTCATGGGCTTGAAGCGCTTGCGCGGGGTGGCCTTGTCGATGCCCTGGGTATTTTCGAGGACGGCGCGGTAATCGCGGAAGGTCATGCCGGGGCTGATGGTGCGGCGGGTCTGGAGTTCGGTGCGGTCGGCGGCTTCCTTGGCCTCGATGATGATGTTGTTGACGCCGAGGAGGTCGATGTAGGAGAGCATCTCCTTTTCGACGCCGGCGGTGATGGCGAGCATGGCCACGACGGCGCCGACGCCGAAGATCATGCCCAGCATGGTGAGCATGGTGCGGAGCTTGTGGACGAGGAGGCTCGAGAGCCCCATGTAGATTTCAGGGATATAGGCCTGGATGATGGCGGTCATGGCTTACTGGCCTCCCTTGGAGCCGCCGACGGGAAGGGCGCTGGCGGCGCCGCCGGAGGATTTTTTCTCGGCTTTCTTTTTGCGGTCTTCTTCACTGACGGTCGGATCCTGGAGGGCGATGACGTCGCCGGGCTTCAGGCCGGATTCAATGACGGAGACGGTCTCGGAACGCTTGGAGATGGTGACGGTCCGGGGCTGGAAGAGTTGGCCGGACTGGACGTAGATGACGCTCTTGCCATCCTTCTCGAAGACGCTCTGGTTGGGGACGTAGACGGCGTTGGCGACCTTTTCGACGATGATCTCGACGTCGGAAAGGAGGCCGGGACGGAGGAGAACCTCCATCTGGTCGCCCTCGGACGGAGGAGGCGGGAGCACGGCGGCGTCGAGGTCTTTCTGGGTGAAGGGGCCGGTGGGGCCGCCGAGGCCCATGCCGCCGCCGTTGCCGCCGCGGCCGGAGCGGGCGGAGCGGCCTTCAGCGCCGGCAGTGGAGGCACCGGCCGCGCCGGTTTCGCCTGCGGCCGCGCCTTCGCGGCGCTGGCCGCGCTGGGGCATCTCGATACCGGCCTTCTTGGCTTCGTCGCGGATCTTGGCGAAGACGGCCTGGCGCTCCTCCTGGGAGAGCTCCATCATGTTCTTGCCGTTGAGGGCTTTTTTCATGATCTCGGCCATTTTCTTTTGCTGATCGGGGGTCATGCTGGAGTTGCCGCCCGTGCCGACGCCCATGCCGAAGGTCATGCGGCGCTGCTGGCCGGACTGGCCACCCTGGCCGGACTGGCCTTCCTGGCCGGACATGCCGCCGCCGAAGGACATCTGCTGGCCTCCGCCGCCCTGCATGACGATCATCTGGTTGCCGCCGCCGGAACCGCCCTGCATCATCTGGGCGCCGCCGGCGCTGAGGCCGGGGATGCCGCCGGCGAACATGGAGGTGACGGTTTGGGCGATGGGCTTCTTGCGGTTCTCCTCGGCGGTAGCCATGATGCGGGCGACCTGGTCGGGCGTGGCGCCGAGAGCGCCGAGCAACTGCTTCATGTCGATGGAAAAGAGGACATCGAACTTCTTGCCCGGGTCAGAGCTGAAGACGTTGGCGCTGGCGGTGCCACTCATGGACTTGATCTTGCCGTTGAAGACCTTGTCGGCGAGGGCGTCGAGGCGGATCATGGCGTCCTGGCCCTCGTGGAGGTTGGCGCGGTCGAGTTCGCCGACACGGGCGATGATCTCGAGCTCGGAGAGGTCGAGGACGTCGGCGACGGGCATGCCGGGCTGGACCTGGTCGCCTTCGCGGATGTCGGGCACCTGGGTGCCGAACATACCGGAGAAGCCGGCGCGGTTCTGCTTGATAGCGACGAGGCCGCTGATGGGGGAGAGGAGCTTCACCTGGGAGATGCGCTGCTTTTCGCGGTTGATGTCGAGGACGCTGCGGTTGCGGCGCTCGCGGAGGACGTTGAGTTCGGCGAGGGCCTGCTCCTGCTTGGACTTGATGTCGCTTTCAAGTTGCTTGAGGCGGCGCTGGGCCTCTTCGAGGTTGAGCTTGTTCTTCTTCTGGTCGATGGTGGAGAGCAGTTCGTTCTTCTTGACCTCGAGCTCGGCGCGGCGGACCGCATAGCGGGAGCGGAGGAGGTCGACCTGGTCCTGGTTGTTGCGGATGGCGAGGTCGGCCTGGGCCTTCTTGATCTGCTCGTCGACCTGTTCGAGTTCGAGCTCGCGGGACTCGAGGCGGCTGAGGACCTCGGAGTCGTCGAACTCGACGATCAGGTTCTTCTCGCGGGCCAGGGCGCCCATGGGGGCGAGCTTGGTGACCTGCACGGTACCGAAGAGGTTGGGCGCGGTGAGGCTGGCGGTACGGACGGCGCGCAATTCGCCGCGGGTGAAGCTGCGGACCACGACGTCGCCGCGGCGCACACGGGTTGTGGGTACCGCCTGCTGGCGGCCGGGCAGGCCCTGGAAGAGGCGGTAGACGCCATAGCCGGCAGCGGCCACGATGGCGACGAGGACGAGGCGGAGGAGGACTTTCTTCATGGTTCAGATCTCATTTCGGCGCCGCTGGGCGGCAGGAGCCTGGGCACGGGCCGTCACAGTTTCTTGGACCTCTTGGCGGCCTCGGCGGGGTTTTCGAGGGCGATGCGCTCGCCTTCCTTGATGCCCTTCAGAACGATGATGTCGTTATCGTTGCGCTTGCCGACCTCGATGGCGCGGTTTTCCCACGCCGAGGCGCCGCGCTGCACCCAGACATGCGGTTTGCCGGCCTGGAGGAAGCTGGCCTTGTTGGGGATGAGCAGGACGCCGGGCTGGCTTTCGATGAGGACGATGCCGGTGGCGCTCATGCCGGGGCGGAGGCGGGGATCGACGGATTTGAGGGTGGCGCGCGCCGGGAAGGTCTTCTCGTTGGAGCCGCCGAAGCCGCGGAAGTTGAGGCTAGCGATGGGGCTGATCCAATCGAGGACGGCGTCGAACTCTTTGTCCTGGATGGCGTCGATGCGGACCTTGACGGGCTGGCCGATGCGGATCTTGCCGCGGTCGACCTCCTCGAGCTTGAGCTCGAGGCGCATCTCGGAGAGGTCGGGGATTTCGGCGATGGCGGCGCCGGTCCAGGCGTTGTCGCCTTCCTTGAAGGCCGGAGGGGTCTGGCCCCAGTTGCCCTGGGCGCGGAAGTTGGGCAGGACGTTGAGGATGCCGCCGGAGGGAGCGCGGATGGTCATCTTCGTGAGGTAGCCCTTGACGCGGTCCATGTCACGAACGGTCTTGTTCTTGCGGGAGTCGAGGCGCTCGAGGTCGGCCTGCTGGGTGACGTCGTGGCTCTTGACGGTGGCCTTGGTCTGTTCGAGGGAGCCCTCGGAGAGGCCGACGTTGATGCGATTTTTGGCGCCTTCGATTTCGGAGAGGATCTCGGCCTTGGACGCTTCGAGCTCGGCGCGCTGGACGTCGTAGTTGCCGGTCATGAGGTTCATGGCGTCCTGCTCGTCGGTGATCTTGTGGCTGGCCTTGGTCTGGACGATTTCGCTGTCGACGGTGCGGGCGCTGGTGACGAAGTTGAGGTAGTAGTTTTCGTACTGGGCGGTGTCGAACTCGACGACGACGTCGCCGGCCTGGATGGGCCTGCCGGACTCGGCGAGCTTGACGATGCGGGGGTTGGGCACCTGCGGTGCGGTGAGGATAACGGAGCGGGTGGAGCGGATTTCACCGCGTGCGCGGACGGTGATGGTGAACTCGCCCTTGCGGGCGGCGACGGTGGCGACCTCCACGGGCTTGGCGGCGGTGTAGTGGTAGGCGGCATAGCCGCCGCCGGCCAGCACGAGGAGGAGGACGACCCAGGCGACGATGCGGCCCTTGCCGCCGGTCTGGCCGAGCTTTTTCGAAGGTTTCAGATCCTTAGACGACATGGAGAACTCCGGGGAGAGATTGGCGGGGGAGGCTGGCATCCGGGCAGCGTGCCGGAGCGAGCCGGACCTGGGCGGTGCGCGCGGGCTGTTCGCCGGGCTGGGGCGGGCGGTCGAGAGCGATGACCTCGCCGGCCTTCAGGCCGGACAGGACAGCGGCCTTGATGTTGTTGGTGAGGCCGATCTCGACTTCGCGCTTCTGGAAGCCCGTGGCGGTGCGGACGTAGACGTAAGGCTTGGCGTCCTGACGGTCCTGGAAGATGGACTCGAGCGGGGCCAGGGTGGTGTTTTCGACGGAGCCTAGAATGACATCGGCGCTGACGCTGAGATCGGGGATGACGAGCGGGTCCATGCGGTCGAGCTTCAGGAAGACGGGAACTTCCTTGAAGTAGCTGGCGCGCATGCCGCCGGGATTGGTGATGGCGCCGATGGAGGTGATGTGGGCGGGGAGCTCGATGCCGGGATAGGCGTCGAAGTGAAGCAGAGCCTTGGATCCGACCCGGATATTCTCAACGTCGGACTGGTTGACGCTGGCCGAGACGAGCATGGAGGAGGGATCGACGATGCGGGCGAACATCTGGCCGGGGAAGATCTGGTCGCCCTCCTGGATCTGTGCGAATTCGGTGCCGCGGCGGGTGTTTTCCATGACGAGCATGCCGTCCATGGGCGCCTTGATGAGCATCTTCTGGACGTTGGCCTCGGCGCGCTTGAGCTCGACCTTGGACTGCTCGAGGTCGATTTCAGCATCGCGGCGCTGGCTCTTGAGGCTGGTCTCCTGGTAGGGGATCTGCCACTCGTACTGCTTGAGCCCGGCTTGCGATTCCTCGAGGCTGAGCTTGAGGAGCTCGGCGTCGATGGTGGAACGCACGGGGGTCGTCTTGAGGTCGAGCTTGGCCTTGTCGACCGAGCCGCGGACCTGCTGAATGTTCTGGTCGTAGTACTTGCGCGCGACGTCAATCTGGGCATCGATGGAACGCATGCTGCGCTCGGTCTGCTCGACAGTGGCCTTGTAGTCGTCGAGGCGTTGAATCTGATATTGGGTGTCGAACTCGGCGATGACGTCGCCTTTACGGACCAGGGAGCCCGGCTTGGCGACGTTCTGGAGGACCTGCATGAAATCGCTCATGCCGCCGCTCATGCGGTCGCCGCCACCACCACCTCCGCCGCCACCGCTGCTCCCGGAGGACGAAGCGGAGGACGAGGAAGAGGCGGAACTGGCAGACGACGAGGAGGAGGACGAGGAAGTCGAGGCTGACGAAGTCGAACTGCTCGCCCCGAAGCGGTTGGTAGCGCCGCGGAACGAAGAAGTAGAGGAACCGGAAGCCGAACCGCCCGAACTGGACATTCCGGAGGCGCTTGAGGAGGTCTCGGCGGAGGCACTGGAGGAACTGGAGGACGAGGACGATCCGCCGGAGGAGCCGCCGCGGCCGCCGCCGCCCCTGGAGTCCATTCCGGCGCTGGTGTCGATGGTGACCATCATGCCGCCGCGGCCACCGGAGACGGAAACGCTGCCGCCGCGGCCCCCGCGGAGTTGCGGAGCGACGAGTGCTGCGAACTTCTCGGCGGTGGTGGTACCGGTGAGGCGGATGGTGCGATGGAGGGCGCCGGTGGAGACCGCCGCGGTGCGGACGGCGGCAGCACCGCCGCCGCCGGATTCCGACGGGCTGAGGAGATGGCGCCAGGCCAGCCATCCGCCGATGGCAGCCACGACGACGAGCAGCACGACGATGCCGCCCATGGGTGCGGGCCGGCGCCGGGCCGGCGCGGCGGGCACGCCCTGGGGACTGGGAAGCGAGGATGGGTTCATCTGCGGCTGCATGGTAGTTCCTGTGGGGTCGCTGTCAATTGTCCCTGCGGAAGTGGCAATGTTCCCAACAGCCTGGCGGAGCTAGAGACCGCGGGATAGGCCTTTCCAGTAGGTAAGACGATAGGGGCCCACAAAAGGTTATGCGGCGGCCCATGGAAAGATCCCGGCCGGTGCCAGGGAGGAGGCGAACGATTCGTCCAGAGCGGCGGGCAGACGGTCATTTTCGCATATTTTTCAGTCGGTTAGACAGAAGCAGTGGGGAGGCGCCGGCGCCAGTCGAACAGGACGATGCCGGCGGCGACGCTGACGTTGAGGGAAGCGATTTGACCGGCCATGGGGATGCGCAGCAGGAAATCGCAGTGGCGGCGGGTCTGCTCGTGGAGACCGTGGCCTTCGCCGCCGAGCACGAGGGCGCTGGGGGAAGCGTAATCGACGTCGGAGTAGACCTGGGTGCCGCGCTCGTCAAGGCCGTAGATCCAATAGCCTGATTGCTTCAGGGTCTCCAGGGCGCGATTGACGTTGGGCACGCGGACGACGGGCAGGAGGGCCAGGGCGCCGGCGGCCGCCTTGGCCACGGTTTCGGTGAGGCCAGCGGCGCGTCGCTCGGGAATGACGACGGCAGAGGCGCCGGCGGCATGGGCGGAACGGATGATGGCGCCGAGGTTGTGGGGATCCTCCACGCCATCAAGAACGAGGAGGAGACCGGCCTGCGACAGGACGTCTTCGAGAGAGGACGCCTTCTGGGGGGAAGGAACAGCGATTACGCCTTGGTGTGACAGGCCTTTGACGAGGCGATCGAGCGCTTCCCGGGCCTCAAAGCGGACGGGGATGCGGGCGGTGCGGCAGAGGTCGATGATCTCCTGGAGGCGGGGACCGGCGGCGCCCTTGACGAGGTGGACGCGGTCGAGGGGCTGGCCGGCGCGCAAGGCTTCGCGCACGGGATGGATGCCGGCGATGAGGGCCATAGGACCATGGTAGCGCGGGCAAGAACAACATGAATGGAATGAGATGGTTTGGGGAGGAACTGAAACATTTTCAGTAGTTTTTGTTGACGCAGGGTGCGGACGGCATTAGGATGGCGATAGGCATTCCACACCATGGCGACGGCAGCAGCCCGGCCCCAGCCGGTAGAGATTCCCAACAAGCTGTATTTCCGGATTGGCGACGTAAGCCGCCTGACGGGGATCAAAGCTTACGTGCTGAGGTATTGGGAGACGGAATTCGGCACTTTGTCGCCGAAGAAGTCGGGTACGAACCAGCGCCTATACCGGCGGAAGGACGTGGAGCTGGTGCTGGAGATCAAGCACCTGCTGTACGAGAAGCGCTACACCATCGAAGGGGCGCGGGCATTTCTGCAGCAGCGGCGGGGCGCAAACCGCGCGGCGCTACAGCCGCCGGCCCCGGCGCCGGCGAGTCAGAGCAGCCTGTTCGGACCCGAGCCGGGGCAAGCGCAGGCGAAGCTGGGACCGGTGAAAGCGGAGCTGAAGGCCATTCTGGCCCTGCTTTCCTGAGGGGGACGCCGTCCTAGCGGCGCCAGATGAGCAGACCGGAAGCGGTGGCCAAGCCCACACCGACAATCTTTTCCGTACTCGTGACGAGGCGGCGGCGGCCTTCGTCCTCAGGCACATAGAGCGTGTCCTCGGGCTCCAGGTGAAAGTCCACCGCTTTTCTTTTCATGATATTGGAGAGCTCGACCTGGATTTCGTTGAGCCCGCCCCGGGCGTCGGCCTTGCGGTAAACATAGGCGAACTTCTGGGGGAAGGGGTTCAGGCCCTCGGCGAGGGCGAGCGCCTTGAGGACGGTCATCTGGTTCTCCTCCCGCACGGGGAAGGCGCCGGGCTTCTTGACGTTGCCGGTGACGAAGATCTTGCGGGCCTCGGGAACGCGGATCTCCTCTCCGCCGTGGAGGAGAATGTTCATCTCGGGATTGGCGTTGTCGATCAACTGGCGGACGGGGAAGCGTTGGACGAGGCGTTTTTCGTCGCCGCCGTTTTCGGACTCGTAGGAGGTGACGAGGATTTCGGGGCCGGCGATGTCGCTGAGGCCTTCGGCGCGGGCGATGGCGTCGAGCAGGGTGATGCGGCCGACAGCCTGGAAGGTGACGGGCCGTTTGACGGCGCCGACGACGGAGACGGGGCGCGAAGAGTACTCGGCCACGGTGACCATGACAACGGGCTTGACGAGGATGCCTTCCTTGACGAGGATGTCGGCGATGGCGGTTTCGAGTTGGGAGGGGAGGAGTCCGCTGGCGTGAATCCGCTGGGCGACCATAGGCAGGCGGATGTAGCCTTCGGCGCCGACGCGGACGGTGCGGGTGAGTTCCGGCGAGTCGTAGACGGAGATGGCGAGCAGATCGTTGGGTCCGACTTTCTGGCCGGGCAAGTTGGCCGGACCGGCGTCAGTCATGGGGCTGACGGTGGGGGCAGGGCGCGGCGCCTGGGCCCAGGCCGGCGGCAAGGCAGCGAGGCACAACACAGTCAACGCGATCAGCTTCATATCAATAGAGTGCAGACAGGGGGCGATTTGCGTCAAGGAAATATCGGGCGAGGCTCTGGCAGAATGGGAGAGCCATGACCGCGCTCCCGATTGCCGCAGAAGCAGCCTTGGCCGCCGTGGTGTTGACGGCGGCGGCGACAGATGTCCGCCGGAGGGAGATCCCGAACTGGCTGACAGTGAGCGGGATAGCGGCGGGCTTCCTGATCCACACGAGCCTGTACGGGTGGCGGGGGCTGAAGTTCGCGGCGCTGGGTTTCGGCTTGGCGGCGCTGGCCTTTCTCCCGCTGTTCGTGATGCGCTGGCTGGGCGGCGGAGATGTGAAGCTGATGGCGGCGGTGGCGGCGCTGGCGGGGGCGGAGAACCTGATTGTGGTCTTCCTCCTGGACGCGCTGCTGGGGGGAGTGGCGGCGCTGGGGGTGATTCTGGCGCGAGGGCGGCTGTGGAAGACGCTGCGGAACATACCCCGCATGTTCGCGAAAGACAGAAGCCCGGAGCTGGAAGCGGGCAACGAGAAATCAGTAGGCTTACCGCGGGCGGTGACGATTGCCGCGGCAAGCTTGATCCTGCTGTGGGCGATTAATCGAGCACCTGCACCGTGAGGCCGCTGGCGGCGCGCACGGAGCGGTAGACGTGCTGGGTGGCCTTTGTGAAGTCCGAGGTCTTGGCGTCCTGGATGGGCATGAACTTCTGGGGGTTGCGGTCAGTGAGCGGGAACCAGGAGCTCTGCACCTGGACCATGAGGCGGTGGCCGCGGCGGAAGGTATGGAAGACGTCGGGTAGCTCGAACTCGATCTTGTCGAGTTTGCCGGGGGTAAAGGGCTCGGGCTTGTCGAAGCCGTGGCGGAACTTGCCGCGGAAGGGCTCGCCGCGGATGAGCATCTCGTAGCCGGCCATGCGGATGTTGGCGGGGTTGGGGTTGGGGTCGGGAGCGTCGTTGGGGAAGACGTCGATGAGCTTGACGACCCAATCGGAGTCGGTGCCGGTGGTGGAGACGTGGAGGGTGGCTTTGAGGGGGCCGGCGACGGTGAGGTCCTGATCGAGCGGCTCAGTCTGATAGACGAGGACGTCGGGGCGGGCGGCGGCGTGGCGCTGGTCGTCGGTCATGTAGTTGTAGTTCATGCCGCGGTCGATGTAGGGGAGGAATGGCACGGGCTTGTTGGGGTCGCTGATGTACTCGTCGAACGCGTCGGCGGCCGCGGGGACGGAGGTGGCAAGCTTGCCGGCGGGCTGGAAGTAGAACGTGCGGGCCTTGGTCTGTTTCGGGGGCCAGGCGTCCATTTTGTGCCATTCGTTGCGGCCGGTTTCAAAGACGTAGGCTTCGGGCAGCTTGTTGCCGTCGCCCTTGCCCTTGAGGTGGTAGAGGAAGAAGGGAAATTCGATCTCGTCCTGGAAGAACTTGGAAGTATTGGACGCGAAGTTGGCGTTGCCGAGGGTGGTGCCGTTGGTGCGGGCCCAGCCGCCGTGGCTCCAGGGGCCTTCGACGAGCATGTTGACGGCGCCGGGGTTCTGCTTTTCGGCCGAGCCGTAGAGGTGCAGCGGGCCGAAGACGTCCTCGGCGTCGAACCAGCCGCCGACGGTGAGCATGGCAGGCTTGAGGCTGGTGACGTACTGGCGGAGGTCGCGGCCCTTCCAGAACTCGCTGTAGGTGTCGTTGGAGATGAGGTCCTTCCAGAATTCGACCTGGCCCTTGAACATCTTTTCGTCGTAGTTGGGGAGGGCGCCCATGGAGAGGTGGAAGTTGTAAGCGTCGGGAGTATCCAGGTCGAACTTTGAGCCGGCGACGAGGGGCTTTTCCCCGCGCGGGCGGCCGAAGTTGCCGAGGAAGTTGAAGGCGTGGGCGAGGAACAGGGCGCCGTTGTGGCGGAAGTCGTCGCCGATGAACCAGTTGATGACGGGGGCCTGGGGCGAGGTGGCCTTGAGGGCGGGATGGGAGTCGATGGCACCCTGGGCGGCGTAGAAGCCGGGGTAGGAGATGCCGTACATGCCGGCGCGGCCGTTGTTGTTGGGGACGTTCTTTGTCAGCCACTCGATGGTGTCGTAGGTGTCGCTGGATTCGTCCACATCCTTATTCGACTTCTTGTTGGGGATGTGGGGGCGGACATGGACGAAGGTGCCCTCGCTGCGGCCTTTGCCGCGGACATCCTGGTAGGCGAAGATGAAGCCTTCGCGCATAAACTTCTCGCTGGCCGGGCCGAGGCTGAAGCGGTAGTTGTCGGAGCCGTAAGGGGCGACGGTGTACGGCGTGCGCAGGAGCAGGATGGGGTAGGCCTGGCTCTTGTCCTTGGGCACATAGACGGAGGTGAAGAGCTTCACGCCGTCGCGCATGGGGACGAGGAACTCCTGCTTGGTGTAGTGCTGGCGGATGTAAGCGGCACGGTCCTGCACGGGCTGGGGCATGGGCTGCTGGCCGCGCGGCTGTGAGAAAGCAAGAGCGGCTGAGGCGAGGAGGAGGAGGAGGAGGGATCGGCGTGTCATAGGGGAATCCTTGGGGTTAGGCGCGGAAGGCGGTAAAGAGGCGCAGGGCGCCGACGTAGCTGGCTTCGGACATCCAACGGCCGAGGCCGGTGGAGTACATGAGGACCATCAGCAGGATGAAGCCGAAACGGCTGATCTCGATGTAGGCGGCTACGGGGATGCGGGCGGCGATCAGGAACTTGGAGCCGTCGAGCGGCGGGATGGGGATCATATTGAAGAGGGCGAGGAAGAGGCTGATGTAGGCGGCGCGGAAGAGGATTTCGGTGCCACCCGACCAGAACATTCCGATGAGTGCCAGGACGGCGGCGAAGACGACGTTGCTGGCCGGGCCGGCAAGGGCGACGGCGAGCAGGCCGTTGGGGCCGCCGCGGAGCTTGGAGGGGTTGGTGTTGACGGCGCGGCCCCAGCCGAAGAAGATGCCGCCGAACAGCGACGAGACCAGCGGAACGAAGATGGTGCCCACCCAATCGACGTGGTGGAGGGGGTTGAGAGTGACACGGCCTTCGAGGCGCGGCGTGTCGTCGCCGAGGCGGTCGGCCACGAAGGCGTGGGCGAACTCGTGCGGCGTGGTGAGAAGCCAGAAGATCAAAACGTCGAGCAGGGCTTTGGCGAAATCAAGGTGCATCAATTATCCTTCACGCGGAATTTCTCGAACCAGGCGAGCAGGTAGAGTTGCTGGAGCAACTGGTGCGAGGGGCGGCGCCAGCCGTGGAACTCCTCCGGCATGCGCACGAGCAGGGTCTCTTTCTTGAGGAGCTTGAGGGCGCGGTAATACTCTTCGCTCTGGGTGATGGGGGTGCGGAGGTCGGCCTCGCCGGTCATGACCATGGTGGGGGTAGTGACGTTGGCCACGTAATGGAGCGGGGAGCGGGCCGCGTACTCCGCGGGGTCTTCCCAGGGCTTCTTGCGGAACTGCTGGTACCAGTTGGGACCGTCGGTGGTGCCGACGAAGCTGTGCCAGTCGATGACGGGGCGCATGGAGACGGCGGCGCGGAAGCGGGGGGTGTGGCCGACGATCCAGGCGGTGAGAACGCCGCCGCCGCTGCCGCCGCAGACGAAGAGGTTGCGCTCATCGATGAAGCCGGACTTCAGAGCGGCGTCGACGCCGGACATCAGGTCGTCGTAATCCTTGCCGGGATAGCTGTACTGGATGCCGCTGACGAACTCCTGGCCGTAGCCGGTGGAGCCGCGGGGATTCAGGTAGAGGACGGCGTAGCCGTTGGCGGCGAAGTTCTGCCAGGGCCAACTGAAGGCGACGTTGTACATGGACCACGGCCCGCCGTGGATGTAGAGGACGAGGGGGTACTTCTTCTTCGGATCGAAGCCGACGGGCTTGACGAGCCAGCCCTGCACTTTCCAGCCGCCGGCGGACTGCCACCACATCTCCTCGACGGCGCCGAGGGCGCGGCCTTCGAGCACGTCGGAGTTGAGGTCGAGGACCTTGCGGATGTTCTGGCCGGCGGAAGCGCTGAAGACGACCAGCGAGCCGGGCTCATGGAAAGTGGAACGGACGGCGGCGACTTCGCCGGTCCTGGCGAGCGCGGGCTGGGTGATCATCTGCACGCCGCCGGTGATCTGTTTCGGCGCGCCGTCGAGGGGGAGGAAGTAGAGGTTCGACGAGCCCTTCTCCTCCGTCGTGTAATAGACGCCGGTGCCCTCGGCGTTCCACAGCAGCTCGCCGGGCGAAGAGGGGAGGCCGCCGGCCCAGAGGCGCTTCTGCCCGCCGGCGTTGTCCATGAGGTAGATGGAGGAGACGTTGAAGGTGAGTTGGCGGTCGTCGGAGCCGGTGTAGGCGATCCACTGGCCGTGCGGGGTGGGTTTAGAGTCCGGGCCGCGGCGATCGGTGAGCGGACGGATGGCGCCGGAAGCGAGATCGAGCGAGTAGATTTCGGTGTCGTTGCGGAGGTACTCGGCGTCGGGCTTGCGGATGGCGGTGAAGTACAGAGTCTTGCCGTCGGAGGACCACTGAGGGCCGCGGTGGTTGAACTTGCCGGTGGTGACCTGGCGGGGCGTGCCGCCGGTGAGGGCGTCGATGGTGAAGATGTGGGACCAGCCTTTGGGGACGGGGCCGGTGCCGTCGCTGGCCCAGGAAAGGCGGTCCACGATGACGGCGGGCTTGGCCCACTGGGCGCCCTCGGGTTTTTTGGGGAGCTTGACGGGGAGGATGGGATCGTCGTCGGGGACGGTCATGGTGAAGGCGAGCCTCCTGCCGTCGGGGGACCAGCGCAGGCTGGAGGGGGGCTTCTGGACGCGGGTCAACTGCGCCACTTCGCGGGTGGCGGCCAGCATGACGTGGACTTGCAAGGTGCCGTCGCGGTCGCTGAGGAAGGCGATGCGGGAGCCGTCGGGCGACCAGACCGGCGAGGAGTCGCGCCAAGTGCCGGAGGTCAGCTCGCGGAGTCTGTGCCCCTGGGGCGAGGACCAATCGGAGACGAGCCAGAGGTTGGCGCGATTCTGATCCTTCACCTTGTCCACGTAGCCGCGGCTGAAGACGATGGCCTTGCCGTCGGGCGAGATGGCGGGGCTCGCGACGGTCTCCATGTCGAAGAAGGAGTCGGCATCGAGGCCCTTCTGCGCGAGGGCGGGCAGAGACAGGGCGAGAGCGAAAAGGCTCGCGAGGCGCATGTAACCATGCTACACTCCGCGCTTTGAGCGGACGGAGGAAGATGGAAAACCTTTTTGCCACGGCGGACATGGCGCAGGGCTACGCGGCGGCGCGGCCGGCGGTGCACGGGCTGGTTTTGAGAGAAGTGTGGAAGAGCCTGGGGCAGGGCGTACGGGCAGCGAGGGCGCTGGACATCGGGTGCGGCTCGGGCCTTTCGACGCGGGAGCTGCTGCCTTTGTGCGGGAAGTGCTTCGGGGTGGAGCCGGCGGTTTCGATGCTGCGCCTGGCACGGGCGGTGGCGCCGGGGGCGGAGTTCGCGGCCGGAAGCGCGGAGCGGCTGCCCTTCGCGGACGGGAGCATGGAGCTGATGACGGCGGCGGGATCGCTGAACTTCTGCGACGTGGAGCGGGCGTTCCCGGAGATGCTGCGAGTGCTGGCGGAGGGCGGGCGGCTGGTGGTGTACGATTTTGAGCCGGGGCGGCTGATGCGGGATTCAGATGCGCTGGAGCAGTGGTTCGGAGAATTTCAGCGAAGGTACCCGCCGCCGGTGAACGCGGCCGTGCACCTGGATCCGGAGAGGCTGGCGAAACTGGCGCGAGGATTCACGTGCGGGCCATGGGCGCGATTTGAAGGAGGGCTCGCGCTGGAAGCGGAGTTCTACGGGCGCTACATGATGACGGAGACGAACGTGGCGCAGGCGGCGCGCAGGGGCGGGGACGCGGGCGAGATCCGGGCGTGGGTGGAGACGACGCTGCGGCCGGTGTTCGCAGGCCGGCCGCGCGAAGTTCTGTTCGACGGCTACTGGGCCGTGTTCGGGAAGCCGAGTTCGGAGAGGACACGGCCGGCGCTGTAGACCTGCTTCAAGGCTTCGACGATGCCTTGGCCGGCGACATGCACGCAGCGCTCGTTGGCCATGCCGTAGATGAAGCGGTTGTGCATGGCCTCGTAGTTGGAGTCAAAGACGATGCCGATGACTTCGCCGCGGGTGTTGACGGTGGGGCTGCCGGAGTTGCCGCCGATGATGTCGGCGGTGGAGACGAAGTTGAAGGGGGTCTTCAGGGCGAGCTTGGGCTTGGCGTCGAGCCAGCGCTGGGGCAGCTTGAAGGGCTCCTCACCGGTGGCGTGGCGGTACATGCCGGCGAAGTCGACCATGGAGGGCACGGGCACGTTGCGGGGATCGCGATAGGCGGCGACGGCGCCGAAGGAGAGGCGCAGGGTGCCGGTGGCGTCGGGGTAGGCGGAGGCGCCGTAAAGGGCGAAGCGGGCGCGGGCGATGCGGGAGGCGGCGGCGCGCTCGACAGCGTCGATGCGGTCGTCGTAGATTTTGCGGATGGCGCGGGCGGCGGGATCGATGAGGCGGACGAGGCGGATCATGCCGTCCTGGGAGGCGGCGAGGGCGGCGGGGTCCGCGGCGAGGCGCTTGCGCTCTGTGACATCGGCGAGCTTGCTGGAGAAGACGTAGGCGCGCGCGGCGGCGGCGGGGGTGCGGCCGGCGAGGATCTGCTTCACGGTGTCGTTGGAAGCGCCGAGCTCGTCCACGAGCAGATGGAAATACTGCTCGAGCATCAGGGCTTCGAGTTCCGGCGTGATTGGGGCGGAGGAGAATAGGCGCAGCTCGAGCGACGGCAGAGCGGCGTCGCTGTATTCGCGCAGGCGGTCGGCGTTGGGCTTGGGCTTCTCATCGGCCAGGCGGAGAAGATTGCGGGCGATGCCGAACAGGTCGCAGAAGGCGGCGCCGGACTCGAGCAGGTACTCCCTGGACTGGCCGCGCCAGGCTGTGAAGGCGGCGGCGATTTCGTCGAAGGCGGGGCCGACCTCGTCGCGCGTCTTGGGGTTGGCGGCGATTTCGGCGCGGAGCTTGTCCTCGATCTGCTTCTTCTGCTGGTAGAAGCGAGGGTCGGTGAGGCCCTTGAATTCGCCGTCGCGGACCTTGAAGGAGTTCTCGGCGCCGAAGAGTTTGCCGCGAGCCAGGCGCTTGTTCTCGCCGCTCAGCACGCCGTACTGCTTGAGCACGCCGATGATGGATTTCAGCATCTTGAGGGTGCGCGGGTAACTGACGTCGCGCATGTAGGCGAACTGGGCGAGGGTGATGAAACGGTCAGTGGAGCCTGGGTGGCCGGAGACGAGGGCGAGTTCGCCTTCCTTCACGCCCGTGGCGGACCACATGAGATAGTTCGGCGTGGCGGCGGGCTGGCCGTTTTCGTAGGCGCGGAGGAAGGTGATGTCGAGGTCGTAGCGCGGGTAGGTGAAGTTGTCGGGATCGCCACCGAAGAAGGCGATGGATTCCTCGGGCGCGAAGACGAGGCGGACGTCGTCGTATTTCTTATAGCGGTAAAGGTGATAGAGGGCTCCGGAGTAGAGAGTGACGACGTTGCAGGCGCCGCCGTGCGCGGCGACGCAGTCCTTTTCGAGCGCCGACATGGAGGCGCGGCGCTGCTGGGCGGCTTCGGCGGACTCAGGCCTGGCCTGGACGGCGGCGTTGACCTTGGCGGTGACGTCGGAGATGTCGAGCAGGACCTGGACTTCAAGGCCCGGGCATTTCAGCTCACCGGCGGCGGAAGCGGCGTAGAAGCCGTCGCGCATGTAGTTGTGCTCCTTCGAGCTGACGTCCTGGATGCAGCGCGAGGCGACGTGGTGGTTGGTGAAGATGAGACCCCGCGGGGAGACGAAGCTGCCGGAGCCGCCGCCGAACTTGACGGAAGACAGGCGCAGGTGGTCGAGGAACTGCTGGGTGGGGGTGAACTTGTACCTGGAGGCGAGCTGGCCGTTGGGAACCGCGTTGAAGAGCCACATGCCCTCGTCGGCGGAGGCGACGGCGGAGCAGAGGAGGAGAAAGAGCAGGGATCTTTTCATGGCGCGAACCTACGCTAACAGGATAGCGAGGTCAGAAAGGGGCGAGTGTCGCACAATGGGAGTGTGACCGAGAGGCAGGCAGACGTGCGCCGCGGGCTGCGGCTGGAGTACACGACACTGGGCTACAACGTGGTGGAGGCGGTAGTGTCGATCGTCTCGGGCGTGCTGGCGGGCAGCGTGGCGCTGATCGGGTTCGGGGTGGACGCTGTCATCGAGAGCATCTCCGGCTCCATCATGCTGTGGCGGCTGAAGGCGGACGAGCATCACCGGCGCGAGGAGTTCGAGAAGCGGGCGCTGAAGCTGATCGGCTGGTCGTTTCTGCTGCTGGCGGCCTACGTCGGCTACGAAGCGGCGGAGAAGCTGTGGACGAGAGAGGAGCCGCGGCGTTCGATCGCGGGCATCGTGATCGCCTCCTGTTCCGTCGTGATCATGCCGGTGCTGGCGCGGAAGAAGCGCGCGGTGGGGCACAGCATCGGCAGCGCGGCGATGGTGGCGGATTCGCGGCAGACGGAGTTGTGCAGTTGGCTGTCGGCGATTCTGCTGAGCGGGCTGCTGCTGAACGCGGCGGCAGGGTGGTGGTGGGCGGACCCGGTGGCAGGTTTGGCGATGGTGCCGATTATCGTGCGCGAAGGGCTGGCGGGGCTGCGGGGCGAATCGTGCGGCTGCGGCGGCGGCCAATGTCAAGGCTGATCAGTCTTTCTTCTTCTTGGCGGGCTCGGGGGTGATGGAGGGCGGCGTGGTTTTGGAGTCCGGTGTCTTTGCTCCCTGTTTCTGGGGGTCGCCGGCTTCGGGGAACGTGATGTCGCTGTCCACCTGTAGCACCTGCGACTCGACCTGGAACTTGCGGTAGTTGCGGAACTCGATTTCGTTGCGGGTGCAGTTGAAGGTGCCGCGCAGGCAGGCGAGGTTCTCGCTCTTCACGGGCAGCAGGAGTTTCTGGCCGCCGACGTTGACCCAGCCGTAATCGACGGTAGTTTCTACGGTGTCGATCTCGTAGTCGGACGGGAGCTGCTTCGAGTTCATTTCTATGCGCAGGACGCGGGCGGATTGGGGGTCGATCCAGATGGCGCCCTTGTAGGCGGGTTTGACGGAGCGGCCGAAGCGGACGGTCCAATTCGCGTTGGGCTGGGCAACGGAGTAGTCGAAGACCTTGGCAGGGAGCCCGGCGGCGGTGGAGTCGCCGCGGGGGCGGAAGGCGGCGTTGGTATTGGAGGCGAGCAGGCTGGCGAGGACGGTGCCGAACTCGCCGGAGGACCAGGTGCCGGAGTCTTCGGGGCTGCCTTTTTTAACGGGCTTGCCGTTGATGCGGACGTTGCGGTAGTCCTCTTTGCCACCCATGTACATCACTTCGACCTGAACGCGGTCGCGCAGCTTCCATTTGGGAGTGAGGGTTTTACTTTCCCAGCGGAGGACGTGTTGGTCGCAGATGAAGTTGGGGAGGGCGGCGTCGAACTCGAAGGCGGCGGCGCGGGCGCGATCGATGAGGGACTCCGTGGGGCTGGGCGGCGGGGCGTTGGCGGGGCGGATGACCTGCTCAGTGCGGCCGTGCTCATCGACCACGACCTCCGTGCCCACCTGGGGGGGCAGGCGCTTTTCGGGGGGCAGGGCGGGCACCTGCTCGTGCTTGCTGGCGGGCCCGCCGCGGCGCAGCACGGGGCGGCCGGGATCCTCGGGCAGCGGTTGAGACGGGGGCGGATCCTGCGCCGGAACCGGAGCGGCGAGGGCGGCAAACATCGCAATGGCCATCCACCGCGTCATGGCAGGTCCCTACTTGAGATGCGCGAAGGGAGGGTTCGGTTACCGGGCTGGGATGATGCCGCGGACGGCGAGCCAATCCTTGAGGCGCGCGGGCCAGGAAGAGAGGACTGGGTCCTTCTGAGCGAGCCCGACGCCGTGGCGGCCTTCCTGGTAGATGTGCATCTCGGCCGGCACGCCGACTTTGCGCAGGGCCAGGTAGTAGAGGATGCTGTTTTCGGCCGGCACGCCGGTGTCTCCGGAGGTGTGGAAGAGGAAGGTGGGCGGGGTCTGCGAGGTGACCTGGAGCTCGTTGGAGAGGTTCCAGACGAGGGCCGGCTCGGGATTCGGGCCAAGCAGGTTGCGCATGGAGCCGCTGTGCGTGTAGATGGTGGTGAAGCTGATGACGGGGTAGACGAGGATGGAGAAGTCCGGGCCCTCGCCAGCCTGGAAGTGGGTGGAGAGGGTGGAGGCGAGGTGGCCGCCGGCGGAGAAGCCCATGACGCCAATCTTGTTGGGCTCGACCTTCAGCTCAGCGGCGCGGGTGCGGATGATGGTGATGGCGCGGCGGGCGTCGTCGAGCATGATGGGGTGGTGGTACCTGGGCCCGAGGCGGTACTTGAGGATGAAGGCCGAGACGCCGAAGGAGTTGAACCACTCAGCCACCTGCTGGCCTTCGTGGTCCATGGCGAGGGCGCCGTAGCCGCCGCCGGGGCAGACGAGAACGGCGGCGCCGTTGGGCTTGGGGGCGAGCCAGAAGGTGAGGGATGGCTTGTCGGCATCCTCCGTGCCCAGGGCGCCGGGAGCGCCTTCGGGCCAGAGCAATTCAGTCTTCGGCGCCTGGGCCAGGGCCGCGGCGGCCAGCGTGAGGGCAAGGAGAAGAGCGCGCATGGATCTACTTTCTCAAATGCTGAAATCTTCCTGGGCGGCTGGGCCGGGTTCCGGAGTTTCGGGCGGAGCCTCGACGACGGGCTCGGGCTCAGGCTTGGGCTCAGGCGCGGGCGGCCGCAGGACGGGATCGAGAGCGGCGGCGGCGCCCCAGCTCATCATGCGCAGCCAGACGCGGGCGGCGACGTAGAACTGCTGCAGCAGGAAGAGGCCCAGGATGGGGCCCATGGAAACGGCTTCCACTCGGTTCGCGACGGCGACGTAGAGCCAGGTGGCGAGGGCGAGGACCAGGCCGAGGCCCAGCCACACGGGCAGGACGGTGGCGATATGTCGCAGCGCCAGGCGGACCGAGCCGAAGCAGGCGCGCAGGCTGCGGCGGGAATCGTCGGCGACGAGGCGGACCTTGGCGAAGTCCATGGCGGTGGAGACGAAGCCAAGGAGGAGCAGGAGCAGGGCCTGGCGCGCCCAGGTGGCGTGGACCAGGGGGGCTTCCACCATGCCTTCGCCCCACAGCTTGACGGCCGCCTTGTTGATGGCCCCGGAGACGGCGAAGGCGATGGCGTAGAAGAACAGCGAGTAGAGGGCGAGCCGCAGGAAGCGCCAGAAGTAGCGGCCGCAGCCCTCCCAGAATTCGCCGGGCGAGTAGCGAGCGTCGTCGCGCACCAGCAGCTTCACCGCGCCGCCGGCCAGAAAGACGGAAGCGAGCATCGCCAGCAGGATGGAGAGCATCCCCGGCATCACGCCCACGCCGACGGCCGAATCGCGGGCGGCGTTGACCAGCTCGGCGAGGTACATCAGGTCGAAGTGGCGCAGCATCTCGTCACCGTAGAGGGAATGGGCGGTCTGCGGGATGGCAAGGCCGAGGAGGGGCAGCGCGGCGACGGCGGCGCAGAGCGTGTGGGTGAACCAGTAGAGCACGACCATGCGCTTGCGCGCGGCGGTGCGGCGGAAGGCGGAGGAGAGGGCGGTGGCGGCGTGCATGGCGGGTTCCTCAGGCAATGGAAGTGAGGGTCAGCAGCAGGTTCTGGAGCCAGAAGAGAACGTTGGCGCCCCAGTGGGCGCTGAGCGGGGCGTTGAACTTCTTCTTCCAACTGTTGTTGGCGTAGGAGACATCGAGCTGCAGCTTGCGCGCGGGGTCAATGAGGACGGACTCCACTTCGGCCTTGCGCTGGAAGGTGAACTTGGCCCAGCGGTAGGCGCCGTCCCACTGGCGGCGCTCGAGGTGGCCGTCGGTGAAGCGGATCTCGATTTCGACGGGCGCGGCGGCATCGCCGAGGCGGGCGATCTTGACGGTGGAGAGGTAGTCGGGCTTGAAGGACTTGTCTTTGTCGAGCTTCTTGTCGCGGGCCTCGGCGTCCTTGCGCGAGACCATGGAGAGGGCGCTGTCCTTGTCAAAGAGGCCCATGGGCGTGCGCTGGCGGACGCAGGTGACGGAGGCGACAGCGTAGTCGAGTGCGCGGTTGCCGAAGACGAACTCGTCGAAGAACCAGTCCATGTTGCGGCCGGAGACCTCGTTGACGACGGCCTGGAAGTCGCGCGAAGTGGGATGGCGGAAGCGCCAGCGCTGGTGGTAGGCGCGCATGACGCGGTCCATGGTGGGCGTGCCGAGCAGGCCTTCCAGGGTGCGGAGGGTGACGCCTGTGCGCATGTAGGAGTTCAGGGAATAACTGGAGCTGTCGTAGTATTCCCAGGCGCGGCGCACGAGGTCGTCGCGGCGGGGGGAGGAGACGTGTCCGGCTCGGTCCATGCTCTCCTGGGTGATCCGGGGCAACTTCAGGAGCGACCAGAGATTCATGTCGAAGACCTGAATTGGGAGGCTGCTGGGGCCGAAGACGTTGTCCATGATTTTACCCGTGGAGTAGGTATTGAAGCCTTCGTCGAGCCAGGACTCCTCGAATTCGTTGGAAGCGACAAGCTCCATCCAGAACTGGTGGCCGAACTCGTGGACGGTGACCATCTCCAGCGTGAGGGCGTCCGGCGGCAGGTGGTACATAGTGCCGGCGGTGATGAAGGTGGGGTATTCCATGCCGCCCGCGCCGCCGGCGCCGTAGGGCGGATCGACGACGGTAATGCTCTTGTACGGGTAGCGGCCGTAGTAGAGCCCGAACCACTTCAGTGCGGCGCGCAGGCCGTTGAAGTGCCGGTCGATATGCTCGCGGTGCTCGGGCTGAACGAGGGCGATCATCTTCACGTCGGAGAGGCGAGCATCATCACTGGAGATGCCGTGGAGCCTGGCCGCGGCCGAGATATCGTCGAAGGAGGTTTCCTTGTCGGCGGCGAAGAGGCGCTCTACGCGGAGGAAGCCGGGCTGGGTGGTCCAGGCGAAGTCGGTGACGGAGCGCTGCTGGAAGGTGTAAGTGGAGGTCTGGTTCGAGGTGCTGTCCACGCGCCGCACCTGCTCGCCGGTGGCGCCGACCACGAAGCGGGAGGGGACGGTGAGCTCGACTTTGTAGTCGCCGAAGTTGGCGAAGAATTCGGAATTGGCGTGGAACTGGTGGCAGTTCCAGGCGCCGCGGGTGGAGTAGCGGAAGCCGGCGGTCTCCCAGACACCGAGTTTGGGGAACCACTGCCCGACGAGGTGGAAGTCGCCGTGGAAGCCGGTGCGGGCGAAGATCATGGGCAGCCTGGTGGTGAAGTCGATAGTGAGCCTGATGGACTGGCCGGGGCGAACGGACTGGGGCAGCGGAACCTCGATGACGGTGCGGTCCTCGGCATTGCCGTCGTCGGGGGCGATGAACCTGATGGCAGAGGTGAGATCGGCGGAGCCTTCCAGGCGCATGGAGTTGACGCGGATCCAGCCCCAGTCGTCGCCCTTGAACTGATCGCCGCGCAACTGGCCGCCGGACTCCTTGAAGAAGGTCGAGCGCGAATTGCGGAAGGCGTTCATGTAGAGGTGGAACTGGAGGGAGGAGACCGAGTCGAGCGAGTCGTTGAGCCAGGTGACGGTTTCGTGGCCCGTGACCGTGTGGGTCTTGGCATCGAGGACAGCCGTGATGTCGTAGTTGGCAATGGGCTTGGCCAGCGGCGGCTCAGGCGGTTGAGCCAGAAGCGTGGAGGAGAGCAGGAGCAGGGCGATGCGGGACATGTGTTATTTCTCCAGGCCGGTGTGTTTGCTGAGCCAGGAGGAGACCGCGTCGAGCGCGGCCGGGCTCATGGTCTCCTCGATCTGGGCATATTCGGTGCTGGCGCCGGTCCCGGCCGCCTGGAACAGGTGGTTCAGGCCGGGCAGCCGCAGGATGGTGACGTCCTTGTTGCCGGCCTTGTCGAACGCGGCCCTGAGCACGGGCAGGTTCTGGTCGGGCAGGACCTGCAGGTCTTTCCCGCCGTACAAGGCAAGGACGGGGCATTTCACTTTGGCCAGGGCGGGGGCGGGGTCGTAAGTAAAGAAGTAGCGGAACCAGGGCGTGAGGACGCGGCGGATCTGCGCATCGGCGTTGGGCACTCCGGCCATCAGCTCCCGCAAGCGCTTTTCGAGTTCGGCGGGGTCGGGCGTTTCCTTCACCGCCTGGTTGAACTTCATCTGCATCTCGCGCGCGCTTTTCAGTTGATGCTCCGTCGCTCCGGCGGCCTTGGCCAGTGCTTGCCCCTGCTCGAGGATCACATCGGCGCCGGGAACGGCCGTGCCGGCCAGCAAGACGACGAAGGCGACGTCGGCTCGGCGGGAGGCCAGCATGGGGGCTATGATGCCGCCTTCGGAGTGGCCGGCGAAACCGATTTTTCGGGTGCTGATGCCGGGGCGCGTCTTGAGGAGGTCGAGGGCGCCTTCGGCGTCGAGGGCGAAGTCGGCGGAGGTGGCGTTGGCGAAGGTGCCGGTGGATTTGGCGGTGCCGCGGTCGTCGTAGCGCAGGACGGCGATGCCGCGGCGGCAGAGGTGATCGGCCAGGACCCAGAAGGGCTTGTGGCCCATGAGCGACTCATCGCGATCCTGCGGGCCGGAGCCGGAGATGAGGATGATGGCGGGATGAGGACCTGGGCCCGGAGGCAGGGTGAGGGTACCGGCGAGCGTCACGCCGGGCGCCTTGGAGGGGAAGGTGACGTCTTGAGCGGTGTAGGGGAAGGGCGGCTTGGGCTCCTGGGGCCGCTTAGGGCCGGCGGCGACGGCGGGATCCAGGCGCTTCAGCGTCATGGGGAAGGCCATGCCCTGGGTGAAGGTGCCGGCGATCTCGGTTCCGGCTTCATTGAGCTGGCCTTCGAAGGAGGCCTTGATCCGACTCAATTCCCATTTGAGAGTGTTGTTCTCGAAGGTGACGGAAGAGGCCGGCAGGCCGTAGGCCCCCTGGTCAGGGCTGTCCATGGTGGCGCTCCAGGCGCCGCCTTCAGCCCTCTTGACATGGATGCGCAAGCGCAGTTTTGCGGTGGGGAGCTGGAGGGCTCCTTCCCAGGCGCCTTCAATAGGGGAGGTTTGGGCGGCAAGAGAGAGGGCGAGCAGGAGAATCGGAGCAAAAAGACGGAAAACCGCGCACATGGATTCCATCATAGTCCCGGCGGGACGGGGGCGGGCGCGAAAAGGGTATAAAATAGCGGGACATATGAGGGGCATACTGCGGACCCTGGGCGTCCTGCTGTGCGCCGCGGCATCTCTGCCGGGCCAGGGCAAGCCGGATTTTAAGAAAGACGTGCAGCCGGTGCTGCGGCGCAAGTGCGTCATGTGCCACAACGAGCGCCTGTCGCAGAACGGCGTGCGGCTGGACGACGGCGATGCGGCGCTGGCAGGCGGCTACTCCGGCCCCGTGATTCTCCCTGGCAAGAGCGCGGAGTCGAAGCTGATCGCGCGGGTTTCGAGCACGAAGAAAGGCTTCATGATGCCGCCGGCGGGGACGCCGCTGACGGAAGCCGAAGTGGCGATCCTCAAGCAGTGGATCGACGCGGGCGCGGAGTGGCCGCGCGCGCCCAAAGCCGCGGCGGCCAAGCCACCCAGCGGGCACTGGTCCTTCCAGCCCATCACGCGGCCCGACGAGCCGGTGGTGAAGCTGAAGGGCTGGTCGCGCAACGCGATCGACCGCTTCGTCCTGGCGCGGCTCGAAAAGGAAGCCATCGCACCCTCGCCGGAAGCGTCCAAGACCGTGCTGCTGCGGCGCCTGACGTTCGATCTCACCGGCCTGCCGCCCACGCCTCAGGAGGTGCGCGAGTTCCTGGCCGACGATCGTCCGGACGCCTACGAGCAGGCGGTGGAGCGGCTGCTGAGCTCCGAGCACTACGGCGAGCAGCGCGCGCGGGCGTGGCTCGACTTGGCGCGCTACGCCGACAGCGACGGCCTGGAGAAGGACCTGGTGCGGCCCTTCGCCTGGCGCTACCGCAACTGGGTGATCGACGCCTACAACCACGACCTGCCCTTCGACGAGTTCACCATCGAGCAACTGGCCGGCGACCTGCTGCCGAACCCCAGAGTGGAGCAGCGCGTGGCAACCGGCTTCCACCGCAACACGCTGACGAACCGCGAGGGCGGCACGGACCCCGAGGAGAGCCGCTTCGAGCAACTGGTGAACCGCACCAATACGACCGGCACTACGTGGCTGGGCCTGACCATGGGCTGCTCGCAGTGCCACGACCACAAGTACGACCCGATCAAGCAGAAGGATTACTACTCGCTGATGGCGTTCTTCAACCAGAGCGAGGAGGTGGACATCGACGCGCCCCTGCCGGGCGAATACGGCGCCTGGATGCGCGGGCAGGCGGAGTACCGCGAGCGCCGCGCGGCGCTGCTGCGCGAATACGAAGTGGAGCCGCTGCAGGCGGAGTGGGAAGAGAAGATCCGCGAGTCGATGGACCATCCGGGCAAGGATGCCGACTGGGACTTTTCAGTGTCGAACGGGCGTCCGATGCTGGACCGCTTCGAGACCCTGCTGCGCACGCCGAAGGCGCAGCGCACGGAGCGCGAGAACGACCTCGTCATGCGCTGGTTTGTGCGCAC
Source organism: Bryobacterales bacterium (assembly GCA_027324255.1). Lineage (GTDB taxonomy): Bacteria > Acidobacteriota > Terriglobia > Bryobacterales > Bryobacteraceae > Paludibaculum. Next base: position 33,833 of record DAHVTI010000370.1, read on the forward strand.
GCCGGGCCCTTACAAGAACCGCGACGTGGACAAGCTGGCAGCGTTGAAGGACTTCCGGCGGCGCCTGGACAACCTGGACAAGGAGTTCCCGAAGCTGACGCAGGCAATGACGATGATGGAGCTCGAGAAGCCGCCGGAGACGCACATCGCCATCAAGGGCGACTTCCGCGCCAAGGGGCTGAAGGTGGACGCCAACTCGCCGGGCTTCCTGCCGCCGCTGCCGGAGGGCGCGCCGCGCAACCGGCTGACGCTGGCGCGCTGGCTGGTGTCGGAGCAGAACCCGCTGACCGCGCGCGTGGCCGTGAACCGGCTGTGGATGGAGTTCTTCGGCCGGGGGCTGGTGAAGACAACGGAGGACTTCGGCACGCAGGGCGATGCGCCGTCACACGCGGAGCTGCTCGACTGGCTGGCCAGCGAATTCCGCGAGAACGGCTGGAGCGTGAAACACATGGTCCGGCTGGTGGTGAATTCGGCCGCCTACCGGCAGAGCTCGCACACGAGCAAGGAACTGATGGAGAAGGACCCAGAGAACGTGCTGCTGGCCCGGCAGTCGCGGGTGCGGCTGCCGGCGGAGAGCATCCGCGACGCGGCGCTAGCGGCCGGCGGGCTGATCAACCGCGCGGTAGGCGGGCCGAGCGTGCGGCCCCCGCAGCCTTCCGGCGTGGCGGAACTGGGATACGCCAACAGCGTGAAGTGGGCGGAGGACGAGGGCCCGGCGCGCTACCGTCGCGGCATGTACATCCACCTCCAGCGCACCACGCCGTACCCGATGCTGATGAACTTCGACGCGCCGGATTCCTACGTCGCCTGCGCGCGGCGGCGGCGATCGAACTCGCCGCTGCAGGCGCTGAACCTGCTGAACGACCCGGTGTTCTTCGAAGCCGCGCAGGCTCTGGCGATGCGCGTGCTGCGCGAGGCTCCGGCGGCTGAGCGGCTCGACTACGCCTTCGAGCTGGCGCTGGGACGCGCGCCTTCACCCAAGGAGCGCGAGCGCGTGCAGAAGTATATCGCCGGCCAGGCCGGGGCCTTGAAGCCGGAACAGGCCAAGGCCCTGCTGCCGCTGGCGCCGGAGCAGGCCGCCTGGACCGGCGCGGCCCGCGTGCTGCTGAACCTGGAAGAGTTCATTACGAGGGAGTAGGGACCATGGACGAACGCGAATACCTGGGCTTGAAAAACCGGCGGCGCTTCCTTGCGGAGGCGGGCGGCGGCATCGGCATGATGGCCATGGCGCACCTGCTGGGCGTGGAAGGACGCGCCGCGCAGACGAATGTCCTGGCCCCGAAGGCGCCGCACTTCCCGGCCAAGGCCAAGAACGTGATCTTCATGTTCATGGAAGGCGCGCCGAGCCAGATGGACCTCTTCGATCCGAAGCCGGACCTGCAGAAGTGGAGCGGCAAGCCGCTGCCGGATTCGATGGCCTCGCAGCTACGGCTGGCCTTCACGAAGAAGGACGCCAAGGTGCTGGCCAGCCCGCGCGTGTTCAAGCCGGCGGGGCAGTGCGGCACGGAGTTCTCCGACTTCATCCCGCACATCGCGTCGCGGGCGGACGATATGTGCCTGGTGCGGTCCATGGTGACGGACGCCTTCAACCACCACCCGGGCCAGTCCCTGCTGTTCACGGGCTCCATCCAGATCGGCCGGCCCACCATGGGCGCGTGGGCGCTGTACGGTTTGGGGAGCGAATCGCAGAACCTGCCGGGCTTCGTCGTACTGACGTCGGGAGTGGGCACCAGCGGCGGGGCGTCGAACTTCTCCAGCGGCTTTATGCCGTCGCACTACCAGGGCACGCTGTTCCGCAACGGCGGCGATCCGATTTTGTATCTGTCCAACCCGGACGGCGTGACGGCGGCGGCGCAACGCGCCACCCTGGACGCCGTCGGCGACCTGAACTGCGAGCGGCTGGCCGAGACCGGCGACCCGGAGATCGAATCGCGCATCGCCAACTATGAGCTGGCCTACCGCATGCAGTCGGCCGGGCCGGAGTTGGCCGACCTCAACAAGGAGCCAGCGCACATCCGGGAGATGTACGGCATCGACAACCCGGAGACGAAGCAGTTCGGCACCAACTGCCTGCTGGCGCGCAGGCTGGTGGAGCGCGGCGTGCGGTTCGTGCTGATGATGGACGCCAGTTGGGACCAGCACACGAACCTGAACAAGGGCCTGAAGCGCATGACGGGCCGCACCGACAAGCCCACCGCGGCGCTGATCCAGGACCTGAAGCAGAGGGGCCTGCTCGATTCCACGCTGGTGGTGTGGGGCGGCGAGTTCGGCCGCACGCCCATCGTCGAAATCCGCAATACGGCCGACCCGGAGAACGCCGGGCGCGACCATCACCCGCTGGCATATTCGATGTGGCTGGCCGGCGGCGGTATCAAGGGCGGCCAGGTGATCGGCAAGACCGACGACCTGGGCTTCAACGTGGTGGAGGACAAGGTGCACGTGCACGACCTGCAGGCCACCATCATGCAGTGCCTGGGCTTCGACCACACGCGGTTGACCTACCGGCACATGGGCCGCGACTTTCGGCTGACGGACGTGTCGGGCGAAGTGATAAAGAAGATGCTGGTTTAGAGCGGGCGGCAGGCAAATAGCTGGCTGTCGGGGGCGTGCAGCGGGTCGGCCGGCAGTTCGGCCGCCAAGCTGTACTCGGCCGTGCCGTCGAAGACGACCGTGTCCTTCTGGTGGAAGGCGAAGTTCCCGCGGCCCGGCGTGGAGCGGGTGAGCCCGATGAGGCCGTCGAGCAGCACAGCGCGGTCGACGGGCGCGGTGATGCGGTAGACGCCGGGGTCGTTCAAATCGTGGAACGTGAGGCGGAAGTGCTCGATGAGGCGGACGGCGAGGGCGAGTTCCGGGGCGTCCTGCCCGTGGAAGTGCACGGCCTGGACGTAGAGCGACTCCCGCAGGTCCTCGCGCGAGCGCGGCTTGCCCACCTGCTGGCCGTTGGCGGAGAAGATGAGGTCGCGGGTGATGAAGTAGGGCTTCAGGTCGAGCACCGGCGTGCCGTCGAGGAAGTCGAGGCGGTCCAGGTGAAGAGTGAGCCCTTCACGGCCGGTGACGCGGGCGGCGGTGAGGCCGATGGGATTGGGCCGCGCGGGCGAGCGCACGGAAAAGACGCCGTGGAGGCCATCGGGGCCGGGGTCGTTGACGCCGCGCGGCGTCACTTGCAGCACGTGGCGCTCGTCGCGTCCCATGGTGAGCCAGGCCAGGATCCAGAGATGCGAATGTTTCTCGATGCGGTGCAGCGCCGGTGCGAACCGCGGATAGATTTCGATGGAGGCGGAGACGCCCCACACGGGCATCCGCTTGCGCTCGCGGATGGGCGAGCGCACTTCGCCGACGGGCTGCAGGGAGAGGGGGGCGGAATCAGGCACTGCGCGGCTTCACCACAAGCTGATTGACGACGCCCTTGACGCCTTTGACCTTCTTGGCCAACTTCTCGGCCTTTTCCTTGAATTTCTCCTTCTCCACGACGCCCTTGATGGTAACCACGCCTTCCTTGACGTCCACCTCGAAGGCGCCGCCCTTCACGTCGGGGTCGTTGGCCAGGCGGCGGATGACCTGGTCGTAGATCTGGCCGTCGGAAGTTTGGGCCAGCGCCACCACGCCGGCGAGTAGGAATGCGAAGAGGAGAAACAGGGTAAGGAAGCGCATATGACCTCTGCCTCATTATGCTCCGGAAGCGCGGGCGGAGAGAAGCGGTTTGCCCGCCGGCTGTTCCGATGCGATAGAACTGGTAAGGTCATGCTCTCCCGACGCACGTTCCTACAGGCTCTGGCCCAGCCGAAATCCCGGCCCAACGTCGTCATCGTGTTTCTGGACGACTCCGGCTACGCCGACTTCCACCCCTTTGGCAACCCGGCCTACTCGACGCCCAACGTCGAGCGGCTGGCGTCCGAAGGCTGCCGCTTCACGAACTTCTACGTGCCGCAGGCGGTCTGTTCGGCATCACGCTCCGCGCTGCTGTCCGGCTGCTTCCCCGGACGCACGAAGATCTTCGGCGCCCACGGCCCGCGCGCCCGCGGCCTGGATCCGTCGTTCGCCACCATGGGCCAGGTGTTCCAATCGGCGGGTTACAAGACCGCCGTCTTCGGTAAGTGGCACATCGGCGACCAGCCCGACACCCGCCCGCCGGCCCGCGGCTTCGACGAATCCTGCGGCCTGATGTACTCGAACGACATGTGGGAGTTCCATCCGCAGAACCCGCGGGCGTACGCGAAGTACCCGCTCGAATTCTGGGAGAACGGCCAGGTGAAGATCCCGCGCGTCACGCCCGAACACCAGCCCAACCTCACTACTTGGTACACCGAGCACGCCGTGGACTTCATCGGCCGGCAGAAGAAGAATCCGTTCCTGCTCTACGTGCCTCACAACATGCCGCACGTGCCGCTGTTCGTGAGCGAGAAGTTCCGCGGCAAGTCCGGGCAGGGGCTCTACGCCGACGTGATGATGGAGCTGGACTGGAGCGTGGGCGAGATCGCCAAAGCGCTCAGGAAAAACGGCGTGGCCGACAACACCATCTTCCTGATGACTTCGGACAACGGCCCGTGGACCTCCTACGGCAACCACGCCGGCAAGACGCCGTTCCGCGAGGCCAAGGGCACCAGCTTCGACGGCGGGACGCGGTCGGCCTGCATTGTGCGCTATCCGGGCCGGATCAAGGCGGGCGCGGTGAGTTCGCGCATGTGGTCCACCATCGACGTGATGCCGACGCTGGCGAACCTGGTGGGCGCGGAGCTGCCGAAGAACGAGATCGACGGCCGCAACGTCTGGGACCTGATCAGCGGCCGCCCCGGCGCGAAGATTCCGCACGAATACTACGCCTTTTCCACCAACTCCAACTTCGAAGGCGTCATCTCCGGCGACGGGAAGTGGAAGCTGCACGTGCCGCACAACTACCGGGTGCTGGTCACCGCCGGGCACGACGGCAGCGCGGGCAAGTACGCGCAGGCCTCCATCGGGCTTTCGCTGTTCGACATGGAGAACGACCCGCACGAGACCACCAACGTGCTGGAGAAGTACCCGGACGTGGCGAAGCGGATGCAGGGCTACGCGGAAGACCACCGCGCGCGGTTCTACCAGAAGGCCGGCGGGGCCTGACGGTCCCCGCGCCCGCTCACTTCACCGGCAGGTTGTGCTTCTTCAGGAACTCGCGGATGGCCGCGAAGATCTTGAGGTTCTGTTCAGCGGTAAAGCCGCCGTGCTTGCCGCCGGGGACGGTCAGCAACTGGTTGGGAACCCCGGCTTTGTTCAGCGCTTCCCGCAGCCGGAGCGCGTGGGTGTAAGGCACGGTCGGGTCGGCGTCACCGTGGATGGTGAGGATCGGCGGTAGGTCCTCGCGCACGTAGGTGAGCGGGGAAACGCGCTTCGCGATGGCCTCGCGGTCCGTCATCGACGACAGCCACGCCACGGCGTAACTCTTCCGGTTCGGCCCGTCGAGCAGGTCGGCGACGTCGGTGATGCCGTACCAGTTGACGATGGCCGCCACCTTGGGCAGCGTCACGCCCGGACACTGCCGGTCGAGGCCCGCGCTCTCCGGGATCATGCCGGTGGTGAGCGCCAGGTGCCCGCCGGCCGAACCGCCGGTGACAACGAGCTTGCTCAAGTCGATATTGTGGTGCTTCGCGTTCGCCGCCACCCAGCGCAGGGCGCACAGGCAGTCTTCCACGGCCGCGGGAGCCCGGGAGACGCGCCCCAGGCGGTATTCGACGTTGACGACGTTCCAGCCCATCTCGAGATACGGCAGGAAAGACAGAATGGCCGTCTCCTTGGTGCCGCCCACCCAGCCGCCGCCGTGGATGAAGATCAGGGTCGGCTGCGGCCCTTGCGCGTCGCGCCGCTTGTAGAGGTCGAGCTTGGCCTCGTAGTTGTTGGCGACGAGGTAGGTGATGTTCGGCGTCATCATGTAACGATTGTTGGCGGTGGCGGCCCAGTCCGCCGGTGTTTGTGCCAGAACGGCCGCGGTCCAGAGGAATGCAACGAGCTTCATGGACGTTGAGTATATCGGGAGTAACAGGAAAACGGCCCGCCGCGGGGCGGGCCGTCCTCATGACTACTGAAGCTGCGGCTAGTCGCCGCTCACCTGCGAAGGCCCGGTGCCCGCGGCGCGGACTCTCCACACGAACAGCACCAGCACGATGGCGCCCACCGCGAACAGCGTGTCGCCCGGGGCCCGCATCCAACGCAGCGTCTGCATCGTTGGCGTTTGCAGGAACTCGCTGCTGCGGGCATACCAGTAGCCCTTGTCCACCGAGGCCCACGTCTGCATCAGGCCGACCGGCAGGAGGCTGCCCACCGTCATGGCAAACAGGCCGCCGTTCATCGCCCAGAAGGCGAACTTCATCGTCTTCTCGCTCCAGCTTTCCAGGTGGCCCATGGCGCGCAGGCACACCAGCATCAGGCCGATGCCCAGCATGCCGTAGACCCCGAACAGCGCCGCGTGGCCGTGCACCGGCGTCGTGTTAAGCCCCTGCATGTAGTAGAGCGCGATGGGCGGGTTGATCATGAAGCCGAACAGCCCGGCGCCCAGCATGTTCCAGAACGCCACGGCGACGAAGTAGTAGATGGGCCATTTGTAGCGCTGCGCCCACTCCGTCGAGCGGCCGCGGCGCAGGTCGTCCAGCGCGCCGTAGGCCACCAGCACCAGCGGCACCACTTCCAGCGCGCTGAAGACCGAACCCCACGCCAGGGCCACCGTCGGCGTGCCGGAGAAGTAGAGGTGATGGCAGGTGCCGATGATACCGCCGGCCAGGTAGATGGTGGCCGACAGCAGCGCCGCTTTGGCCGCCAGCTTGGGCCGGATCAGGCCGAGGCGCGTGAAGAAGAACGCGATTACGGTGGTTGCAAAGACCTCGAAGAAGCCTTCCACCCACAGGTGAACCACCCACCAGCGCCAGTATTCGACGATGGACAGGTGCGTGTGCTGGCCCCACGTGATGCCGGCGCCGTAGAACAAGCCGATAGCCGCGCTCGAGATCAGGAACAGGGTCAGTAGCGGCTTCTGCTCGCCCGACGTCTTCAGCGCCGGAAGCACCGTGCGGACCACCAGCCCAAGCCAGATGAACAGGCCCAGCAGCAGCAGCAACTGCCAGCCTCGGCCGAGGTCCACGTACTCATAGCCCTGGTGGCCCCATAAGAACGATTGCGCGTCGGTGAGCTTGTTCTGCACACTCATCCATTCCCCGGCCAGTGAGCCGGCCACGATGACGAGCAGCGCACCGAACAGCACGTTGACGCCCAGGCGCTGGAACTTCGGCTCGTGTCCGGAGACCAGCGGCCCGATGTAGAGGCCGGCGGCCAGCCAGGCCGTGGCGATCCAGAAGATGCCCAACTGAATGTGCCAGGTGCGCGCCACGCTGTAAGGGAGGTACTGCGAGAGCGGGATGCCATAGAAGCCGTCGCCTTCCACGCCGTAGTGGGCCACCACCACGCCCATCAGGATCTGCACCAGGATGAGCGCCGCCACGATCCAGAAGTACTTCAGCGTGGCTCTCTGCGAGGGAGAAGAGCGCCAGCCGGCCAGAGGGTCCGTCTTGGGCATCTCGGCAGGCTCCTCGGGAGACTGCGAAGCGTACCACCAGACCAGCGCGCAGATGCCGCCCAGCAGCATCAGGATACTGACGCCGGTCCACAGGACGGATTCGCCGGTGGGCACGTTCCCGACTAGCGGCTCGTGAGGCCAGTTGTGCGTGTAGGAGACGTCGTCGTTCGGGCGGTTGGCGGACGCGGCCCAGGAGGTCCACCAGAAGAACGCCGCCAGCTTGCGGGCGCGGTCCGGATCCGTCACCGAATTCGCGGGAATGGCGTAGGCCGACTGGCCGTTCTTGAAGAGCGCCGTGTAGTACTGCACGTTCGCTTCAAAGGCGCGGGCCCGCGCCGGGTCGATGCGGATGGAGTTGGTTCCCGCGTCGAAGGTGTTCGTCCGGAACAGCTCTTGGAGCCGCCCGCGAAGCGCCGCCTGCGGCTCCGTCTCGAGGCTCGCATAGTCCTTGCCGGCTGCGGTGCGGGCCCAATCGTCCAGCACGAAGGTCAATTCGCGATGGAGCGAATCCGCCGTCCAGTCGGGAGCGACGTAGCTGCCGTGGCCCCACACCGAACCTACCTCCATGCCACCCATCGATTGCCAGACGTTTTGACCAGCGGAGATTTCGCCGCTGTCGATCACCACCTTCCCGTCCGTGGTGACCACACGGTCCGGCAGCGGCGGCATTTCCTGGTAGATCCGGGTGCCGATCCACCCGAGGACGCCAAACGAGATGGCTATGACGGCTGTAAATGCGATCCAGAGTTTCTTCATGCAAAGTCCTTCCCAGCTTGGGGCGCGTCAACTGTACCCCGAAGTCCATTTTTTCCCATAATCGCGAACAGAGATAGGACTGTTGTCACAAAAGTGAACGATTTTACTTGCATCAGGAATAGCAAAGTGATATCACTTTAATAGCGAGAGGATTTCAGTTCGTCGATGTGAGATCCCCGCGGAGGAAACCATGTTGAAGGAAAAGCTGATCTCGGCGTGGAGTGGAATTCCGGTGTTGCTGGTGGTCCTGGCGATGCTGGTGGTGCCCATCGTGATGATCATTCTGGCCGCCAAAGGGGCGGAGTACGGCGAGAAGCCGGTGGCGACGATCATCACCTGGATGGTGGTCTGGGTGATCGACCTGGTCTGCCTGGCCGGCTTCTTCGCCGTGCAGCCCAATCAGGGCGTGGTGCTGACGCTGTTCGGCAAGTACGTGGGCACGGTGGCATCGCCGGGGCTGCGGTTCGCCAATCCCTTCTACACCAAGAAGCCGGTGTCGCTGCGCGTCCGGAACTTCGAGACCTCGAAGATGAAGGTGAACGACAAGGACGGCAACCCGATTGAGATCGCGGCCGTGGTGGTGTGGAAGGTGGTGGACACCGCGGAGGCCATGTTCCAGGTGGACAACTACGAGAATTACGTGCACGTGCAGAGCGAGGCGGCCATCCGCAACCTGGCGACGGCCTACCCCTACGATTCGCACGAGGAGCAGGAGGTCTCCCTGCGGGGACACACGCTGGCGGTGGCCGGCCACCTGAAGGAAGAGATCAGCGAGCGGCTGTCGGTGGCGGGCGTCGAAGTGATCGAGGCGCGCATCAGCTACCTGGCCTACGCGCCGGAGATCGCCGCGGCGATGCTGCGCCGGCAGCAGGCCTCGGCGGTGATCGCCGCCCGGCAGAAGATTGTGGAAGGCGCTGTCGGCATGGTCGAGATGGCGCTGGAGATGCTGTCCGAGAAGAAAGTGGTGCAGTTCGACGGCGAGCAGCGGGCCGCGATGGTGCAGAACCTGCTGGTGGTCCTGTGCGGCGAGACCTCGGCGCAGCCGGTGCTCAACACGGGCACGCTGCAGCACTAATCGGACGGGACAAGGGACATGGCCGAGCGCAAGTCGTTTCTGTTGCGGATCGACGGGGAAGTGCTGGACGCCTTGAAGAAATGGGCCGATGACGACTTGCGCTCGCTGAACGGGCAAATCGAGTTTCTGCTGCGGCGGGCGCTGCGGGAGAAGCGGCGGCTGGAGGAGCGGGAAGAGGCGGGAGGAGGCGAGTCCTCCTACAATGAGCAGTGATGCTCCCCGACTACGAGAAACTCGGCGCGTTTTACCTGGGACGGCTGAAGGACACCGAACAGACGCTGCTCTATGACAGCAAGGACCTGACGACGCACGCGGTGTGCGTGGGCATGACGGGCTCCGGCAAGACGGGCCTCTGCGTGGGCCTGCTGGAGGAAGCGGCGATGGACGGCATACCGGCCATCGTCATCGACCCCAAGGGCGACCTCGCCAATCTCCTGCTGGCCTTCCCGAACCTGGCCCCGGCCGACTTCGCGCCGTGGGTGAACGAGGACGAAGCGCGCAACAAGGGCATGGAGCCCGACATCTTCGCCGCCGCCGAAGCCGCCAAGTGGGCCAAGGGCCTGGGCCAGTGGGGGCAGGACGGAGAGCGCATCCGCCGCATGCAGGCCGCCTGCGATTTCGCCGTTTACACGCCGGGCTCCGACGCGGGCATCCCCGTCTCCATCCTGAAGTCCTTCGCCGCGCCGGACGACGCCACGATGAGCGACCGCGAAGGCCTGCGGGACCGCATCGCCTCCACCTCCACGTCGCTGCTGGCGCTGGCCGGCATCGACGCCGACCCGGTGCAGTCCCGCGAACACATTCTGCTTGCGACGATTTTCGACACCGCCTGGCGCGCGGGCACGGACCTGGACCTCGCCGCCATCATCGGGCAGGTGCAGAAGCCGCCGTTCACGAAAGTGGGTGTGCTGGACCTGGACTCCTTCTACCCGGCCAAGGAGCGCTTCGGCCTGGCCATGGCGCTGAACAACCTGCTGGCCTCGCCCGGCTTCGAGGCGTGGATGACGGGCGAGGCGCTGGACATCGGCGCGATGCTGTGGACCCCTTCGGGCAAGCCGCGCATCAACATCTTCTCCATCGCGCACCTGAGCGACGCCGAGCGCATGTTTTTCGTCTCGCTGCTGCTGAACCAGACGCTTTCCTGGGTGCGCGGGCAGAGCGGGACGTCGAGCCTGCGGGCCATCCTGTACATGGACGAGATCTTCGGCTACTTCCCGCCGGTGGCCAACCCGCCGTCGAAGAAGCCGCTGCTCACGCTGCTGAAGCAGGCGCGCGCGTTCGGCCTGGGCGTGGTGCTGGCCACGCAGAACCCGGTGGACCTCGACTACAAAGGACTGGCCAACACGGGCACGTGGTTCATCGGGCGGCTGCAAACGGAGCGCGACAAGGCACGCGTGCTGGAGGGCCTGGAAGGCGCGGCGGCGTCGAGCGGCGCGAAGTTCGACCGCGCGGCCATGGAGCAGATCCTGGCCGGGCTCGGCAATCGCGTGTTCCTGCTGAACAACGTCCACGAGGATGCGCCCGTGCTGTTCCAGACGCGCTGGACGCTCTCCTACCTGCGCGGGCCGATGGCGCGGCCGGAGCTCCGCAAGCTGATGGAGGGCCGTGTGGCCGGCGCAGCGGCGAAGACCGCGCCCGCGACAGCCGCGGCGCAGGCCGCAGTCGCAATGCCGGATGGCGCCAGCGCCGCGGCGCCGGTTCTGCCTCCGGAAGTGGCGCAGTTCTTCGTGCCCCTCGGCGGCGGTGTGCTGCACTACGAGCCGCGCGTGCTCGGCGCCGCGCAAGTTCACTTCACCGACGCAAAGCTGGGCGTGGACGAGGTGCGCGACGCCGTCTTCGCCTGCCCCATCACGGACGCCGCGGTGCCGGTGGATTGGTCCGGGGCCGAAGCGGTGGAAGTGCCGCTGAACGACCTGGAAAAGGCGCCCTCGGAGGGAGCGACGTTCGCGGAGCTGGCGCCGGCCGGCGCCAGGCCCAGGAACTACGCGGCCTGGCAGAAGAGCTTCGCCACCTGGCTCTACCAGACGCAGGCGCTCGAACTGCTGCGCAGCCCGGCCGCGGGCGAGGTCTCCCGGCTCGGCGAGAGCGAGCGCGATTTCCGCATCCGCACGCAGCAGGCGGCGCGCGAGGCGCGCGACACGCAGGTGGAGAAGCTGCGCGCGAAGTACGCGCCCAAGGCGCAGGTGCTCGAAGACCGCCTGCGGCGCGCGCAGGTGAAACTGGAGCAGGAAAAGCAGCAGGCCCAGGCCCAGACGCTCTCGTCGGTGCTCTCCATCGGCACTTCGCTGCTGGGCGCCTTCATGGGGCGCAAGACCGTCAGCGCCACCAACGTGGGGCGCCTCGGCACGGCCGCGCGCGCGGCCACGCGCATCGGCAAGGAGCGCGGCGACGTGGGCTTCGCGGAAAGCTCCATTGAAGCGCTGCAGCAGCAACTGCAGGACCTCGAGGCGCAGTTACAGGCGGAGATCGAATCGATCCCGGTGCCGGGCGAGGAGGCCCTGGAGAAAGTCACTGTCAAGCCGAAGAAGACCGGCATCAGCGTGCAACTCTGCGCGCTGGCCTGGATGTAGAGGCACGCCTCAGGCGCGCTTGAGCCACATCTCGTATAGCGGCACCAGGATCATCACCGCGAACAGCAGCCCGATGCAGGCGCCGGAGCCGAGCATCAGGTAGACGATGCCGGGCACGAACTTGGCCAGGAAGCGTGCGCCGAAGTCGACCAGCAGCATCGCGAACGGCAGCACGATGACGGCGTTCTTGATGCCCGGCTTCACGCTGGTGAAGGAAAACGCGCCAGCCAGCCCCAGGAAGATCAGGCCGATGGACTGGATGTGCGTGTGGGCCACGCGGGCCCAGAGCGCGACCGGCTCGCCGCGATCGATCTGGGCCACGGTCATCACCTGCTCGTAGCTGGTGAGCGGCGCGAAGCGCTGCAGGCCGTTGGGGTTGTGGCAGCGGATGCAGTTCTCCTGGAGGATCGGGCGGACCACCGACTCGTAGCCTGGCTGCTCGGCGCCGTCCTGAATCCAGGTGAGGATCTTCTCCTTGTCGCCCGGCTTCGTCAGGAACTGCGACATGCTGCCGCCGTCGATCTTGGAGGCGATCTTGGTATTGTCGCGCCGGCCGTAGAAGGCGCGGCGCAGGTCGGAGACAGTGAGGCCGGGCTCGCCATCCGTCAGGTTGTAGGTCAGGTAGAGGTTGTAGGTGGCGATCAGGTAGCCGACGCCCAGGACGATGAGGACCAGCGAAACCACCAGCCGCTGGGGAACCGGAAGGTGCGCAAGACGGAAATGTTCAAACTGGGACATTAAGCCGGGAACCTCCGAATCTCCATGCTATGCGAGGCGGAGGCGGAGTGGAGCCGGCCACGGCGGCGCCGGCTCACTTCGGCAGCTTCGAAAAAATGCGGTCCTCCAGCCAGTGCGCATCCCACCACTCGATGGGATTCACCTGCACGCCGTCGATCTGCATGGAGAAGTGGAGGTGATCGCCGCCGGCCAGGCCGGTCGCTCCGCTGCGGCCCAACTCCTGGCCGCGCTCGACAGTCTGCCCCTTCTTCACTTCGATGCGGCTCATGTGGCCGTAGATGGACTGGAGGCCGTAACCGTGATCGAGCACCACGCAATTGCCGTAGATGCCCAGGCGGCCGGCGTAGACCACCTTGCCGGAGTTGGAAGCCACCACGGGCGCCTGCTGGACTTTCGACAGGTCGAAGCCGAGGTGCACCTGCTCGTCCACCTTCTTGCCCTGGTAGGTGTAGCTCCTGACGTCGGCAAACAGCGCTTCCACCTTCGAATTCGAAAGCTGCTGGAAGGGCGGCGACCAAAGGAAGCGCGGCTCGGTCTGGTCGCGCAGGCTGGCCATCGTGTGGTTGTTCTCGCGGCGCACTTCGCGGTTGATGCGCAGGAAGCGCTCCAGTTTGTCGCCCGTGCCGCCGGGGTCGATTTCGTTGATCGCCTTTTCGATGAAGGCGTCGGTGAGCTCGATATTGCGGCGCCGGAACGCCTTGGGCTTCAGGCGGTACCAGAACTGCGCGGTCACCTCGTGGCCGGCGGGGTTCGAGGCATAGACCAGCGGCACGGTATCGGCCGGCGTGTCCCAGGGGAACGCGAACAGGCAGAAGCGTTCGTTCTGGCTCTTGGCGCCTGGCAGGGGGAAGCTGCGGAACTTGTGCGGCCCCACTTTGACGCCCGCCTCCGTCCAGTAGCCGGAAACGGTGAAGGTGACCAATTCAGCGCCGCCGAGGTTGATGTAGTGTTGGGCGCCATCGGCAGTGACGCGCGGCGGCTCCAGATTGATGACCACCTGATAGGTGCGCTGCGCGACAGCGCCCCTGAGATCGTTCGAGACCGCCTTGACGGTCAACTGCGCGGGGCCGCTCCTGAAGCCCTGGTCCTGGCGGGCGCTCAACTCCAGCGGGACTTCGGCGGGCGCCAGGCGCTTCTTCCAGAACAGGAGCCGGTCCGCCGGCTGTTGGAAAGACGCCGTGCTCACTGCGCTGCCCTGACGCACCGTGGCCGTGACGGAGCGCGCGCCATGCGGATTCATCACGGTGATCGAGAGCCGGCTGGAGGCGGCCAGCACCTTGGGCGCGGGCTTCACCTCGAGGGTGGATTCAGAGGAGAGAAAGAAGAGGGCGGCCGGCGCCCCGATTGCCAGAATCAGGACGCCGGTTAACAAGATGGCTTTCACATCTCCAGCGTAGCGGAGGCAACCTAGCTGTAGAGCCGGTCCCAGCTACGCTCGTTGTTCCAGTTCTCCGTCGGCTCGAAGTAGCCGGTGTTCGGCGCCAGGTGCTTCCTGATCTCGTCCGGGTTGGGCTCCACGCCGAGGCCGGGCTTGTTCGGCACGGCGGCAAAGCCTTTCTCGTAGAGCGGCTGATCGTAGCCGGTGACGAGATCCTTCCACCAGGGCACGTCCACAGAGTGATGCTCGAGCACCAGGAAGTTCTCCGTGGCCGCGGCGCAGTGCACGTTCGCCATGAAGGAGATGGGCGTGCCGGCAAAGTGCATGGCCATGGCGTGGCCGTACTCCATCACGGCGTCGCCGATCTTCTTGGTCTCCAGCAGGCCGCCCGACGAGGCCAGGTCGGGGTGGAAGATATCGACGGCGTGGTTCTTCGCCAGTTCGATGAAGGGCTCCTTGAGGTAGATGTCCTCGCCGGTGAGAGTGGGGATGTCCACCTCGTTGGTGATCTGCTTCCACAGTTCGGTCTGCTGCCAGGGGATCATGTCCTCGAGCCACGCCAGGTTGTACTTGGCCAGGCCCTTGCCCAGGCGGATGCAGGAGTTCACGCCGAGGTGGCCGAAGTGATCGGCCGCAAGAGGAATGTCCCAGCCGACGACTTCACGGATCTGCGCCACATAGTCGCACATGAGGCCGATGCCTTTTTCGGTGATTTCCATGCCGGTGAACATGTGGGGGACCATGCCGGCGGCGCGCTGGTCCATGCCCAGCGGCGACGTGACGCAGCCCGGGATCTTCTCCACCAGGTCAACGCCCAGATCCATCTTGAGCCAGGTGAAGCCCTCTTCCCGGCGCTTTTTCATCCGCTCGCCGTAGATCTTGGGGTCGTGCGACTCGGTGGTGTCGCAGTACATCCTGATCCTGTCGCGGAACTTGCCGCCCAGCATCTGGTAGGCGGGCACGTTGTACGCCTTCCCGGCCAGGTCCCACAGCGCCATCTCCACTCCGCACACCCCGCCGGCCTGCCGCGCGTGGAAGCCGAACTGCTTGATCTTGCGGAAGACCTTGTCGATATTGCAGGGATTCTCGCCGATCAGCCGGGACTTGAGCATGAGCGCGTACGTCACGCTGGCCCCGTCGCGCACCTCGCCGTAACCCGAGATGCCCTGGTTGGTGTCGATGCGGATGATGGGCGCGCGCATCGGCGCGCCGGTGATGTGCGCGAAGCGCAGGTCCGTGATGCGCAGGTCGGACGGCTTCGAGGCCGTCTTCACATTGTTCTGGTAGGCCTGGATGGTCTCTTCGGCCCAGAAGGTTGCGGCCGCGGCACCGGTGGCCGCGCCCAGAAAGCCGCGGCGGTTGATGCCGCGGCGGTTCTTCCACCATTTGCGTGTCGGGTTCTGCATGGTCATCGTTCTCCTGGAGGTTCTCGCTACCGCTTCACGGGCATGCGCATCTTCGAGCCTTTGGATTCGGCCCACTTGTTGAAGTCCTCGATCATGGCCGGAGACCAGCCTGCGTCGATCTGGCCGGGCGTGTACTTCTGCTCTCTCAGCATCTGGTGGCCCCATTGGTCGCGCAAGCGGGTGAGTTCACTCTCGTCGGCCACTTTCTCGGCCAAGTGGGCCGGGATGAATACCACGCCCTCCGGGTCGCTCAGCACCACGTCGCCCGGCAGCGCCGTCGCGCCGCCGATGCGGATGGGCACGTTGAAGCCCATCAGCGTGACTTCGGCGATGGCGGAAGGGTCGAAGCCGCGGCAGAAGACCTTGAACCCTTTGATTTCGGAGATGCCGGAGACGTCGCGCACGGCGCCGTCCACAATCAGCCCGGTGCCGGTCTTGGTCCAGATGGAGGTGCCCAGATTGTCGCCGATGATGGTGCCGTCCTTGATCTTGCCGAAGAGATCCACCACCATCACGTCGCGCTTCACCAGGGTGTCGATGACCCACGAATTCTGCCCGCGGCCGACGCGCTTCTCCTGCTTGGCATGGTCGTTGATGACGGCTTCCATGTCGGCGCGTTTGGGCATGAAAACCGCCGTCACGACGCGACCCACCATCCGGTCGCCCGTCGCGTCGGTGACGTTCACGGTCTTCCAGTTGCCCTCGAACTGATTGTGGTAGCCCAGGCGCCGCAGCGTGCCCCACGCCTCTTCGGCGGTGCTCTCCTTCAGGCGGTCGAGCACGGCGTCGGGGACCTTCGGACGCCCGTCGGGGAATCTCTCTCCCTTCCATTCGCGGGTGATGTCGATGCGCTGCTCGTTGGTGAACATACCCAACTGAGCGGATGCGGGGCAGGCGGCAAAAGCCGTCAGCACGGCGGCAAGGGCGGCAAAACGGTTCATACGTTCCTTAGGTTCTCCTGATCCGGTAAACGTTACCAGGCGGCCACGGAGCCGTCCGAATGAAAGACCCGCGCCATCGGGCGCGTCCCGTTGAAAGGATATCGCTTCAGCGCTTCATCCGGGAGTTCGAATCCGAGCCCCGGCTTCTGCGGGAGCGGGAAGCGCCCGGCCACCATTCGCATGGCGGGGAAGCCGAGCCACTCTTCCCAGATCTTCTCCGCCGGGCCGGGTTCGACGCCCCCGCAGATCTCCTGAACGAGGAAGTTCGGCAGCGCGGAGTCCACGTGCAGGGTGGCGATGCCGCCGATGGGCCCCTCACAGGCGTGGGGCGCCAGGGAGAGTCCGCCGAGTTCGGCCATCGCCCCGATCTTCCAGAGCGCGGTGATGCCGCCGGTGTGGTTGATGTCGGTCTGCAGGATGTCCGCCACGCCGCGCTCGATGATCTCCCGCACGCCGTAGTGGGCCACCAGCCTCTCGCCTGTGGCAATGGGCGTGGTGGTGCGGCGGGCGATGCGGCGCATCGCCTCCACGTTTTCCGGCGGGCACGGCTCCTCGATGAACAGCAGGTGTAGCGGCTCCAGTTCCCTCACCAGCACGGATGCCACGGCAGGGCTGGTCTTCGCGTGGAAGTCCACGGCGATGTCGATGTCCGGCCCCAGCGCTTCGCGGATCATCGTCAGATGAGCGACGGCGCGCTTCACCTTGGCATGCGAGTCGATCCACTCGTAGTAGCCGGGGATGCCGGTCTTGAAGCAACTGACGCCGTCCCTGACGGCGGTTTCGCGCAGCTTTTCCAGTTCGGCGCGCGTGGCGGCCCGCGCGTGGTAGTAGCCGCGCACGCCGCGCGAGTCCAGCGCCCCGCCGAGAACCTGGTGCACCGGCACGCCCAGCGCCTTGCCGCGCAGGTCCCACAGCGCCTGGTCGATACCGCTGATGGCGGAGCCCATCACCGGTCCGGCGCGATAGAAGCTGTGGACGTACATCGATTGCCAGTGGTGCTCCACCTGCATCGGATCGGCGCCGATGAGGAACTCCCGGAAGTCCTCCACGCAGGCCATCACGGCCCCGGCTTTGCCTTCCAGCGTCGCCTCCCCCCACCCGGCGAGACCTTCGTTGGTCTCCAGCTTGACGAAGACGTAGGGCCGGTCCGACTCTCTGCTGATGGAGACGCCGAACACCTTCACGGCGGTAATGCGCAGCTTCGAGCCGAGCCCGTCGAACGCCTGGGCGCCGACAGGACGGGCGCCGGCCGGACCCGCCTGGGCCAGCAGTGGCGGCGCGGAAGCGGCGGTCAGAAACATGCGCCGCTTCACGGCCGTGCCTCCAACGCGATGTAGCCGTCTTCGAGGGGGACGCCGGCAAGCTCCTGGATAAAGAAGTTCGCCGTGCAGCCTGCCACCTGGAGGGCGGCGTTGCGCCAGGCCTGGCTTTCGCCCGCCAGCGGCGCCACGGCGACGTAGTAGCTTTCAGCCAGGGCGGCGATCTTGCGCGTCATCTGAACGCCGAAGTGCGGCAGGCTCGGACGCAGCACCGCCCCCAGGCCATCACGCAGCAACCCGAGGAACGCCGCGGGTTCTTCGACGGCCGTGCCAAAGCCCAGCGGAACGGCAGTCTCCTCCGCCAGCTTCCGCAGCCCTTCGGTGTAGCGCACCGGGCACGGCTCGTCCATCCAGAGAAGGTGGAATCCCTCCAGGGCGCGGGCAACCTGGGAAGCCTGCAGCGGCGTCAACTGCGCCCGGCAGGAAAGGACGAAGTCCGCCGCGTCTCCCCCCGCCGCGCGCAGCGCCTCCAGCCGGCGCACCGTGTCGGAGACGAAACGGCGGGCCGGCCCGCCGGCGGCAACCGGCACGGAGAACGCGCGGGCGCCCAGCGGCCAAAGCCTCCGCAACTCCTCCGGAGTGCCCGCCTGCATGGGCGTCAGGATCCGGACTTTGTTCCGCACCGGCCCGCCCAGCCATTGGTACAGCGGAACGCGCGCCCGGCGGGACTCGGCCAGCAGCCAATCGAGTTCGTCCTGCGGGGAGCGCGGCATGGATTACCAGAACACGTGGTTCTGCGCCACCACCTGCGGCAGCGCGTAGGCGTAGAGCGTCACGATGAGGCCGATGAGGAGCGCCAGTGCCAGCCCGTGCTTGAACACAGCGCGGAACAGATCGCCCTCCTTGCCTTCGATGCCCGCGGCCACGCAGGCAATGATTAACGACTGCGCGCCCACCATTTTGCCCATCACGCCGCCGGTGGAATTGGCCGCGGCCATCAGCACCGGGTTCAACCCCAGCTTGGTGGCCGTCACCACCTGCAGGTTGCCGAACAGCGCGTTGGAGCCGGCGTCGGTGCCGCTCAGCGCCACGCCCAGCCAGCCGATGAAGGTGCCGAAGATCGGGTACAGGAAACCCGTGTGCGTCATGGCCAGGCCCATTACCGCGTCCATGCCGCAGTACCTCGTCACGTACGCCAGGCAGATCATGCACAGGATGGCCAGGAAACTGTACCGCATGCGGTAGAGGGTGCGGCGGAACACGCGTAGCGTCGTCAGCAGCGAAAGCCCAAGCACCGGGCCGGCCACCAGGCCGGCAAAGAAGGTGGCGGTGCCCACCGAAGCCAGCCAGTCGAATCCGAAAATGGCGGGCTCGCGGACGTCCGCCGTCACCACCGGCGCGGTGCGGATCACCATCTCGTGCAGGCCGGGCACCGGCATCTTGAGGCTGGTGGCGGCCACCGCGTTCTTGACCGCCGGCAGGCCCCACAGCACCACGAATGCCGCGATCAGCAGGAACGGGGACCAGGCGTGGAAGACCTGCCCGGTGGTGTAAACCTTCTTCGCCGCCTGAACCGTATCGCGTTCCTCCGGGAAGCGGAAGACCGGGTTCGGCTTCCAGATTTTGAAGAAGACGGCGCAGGTGACCAGCGCGCCCATGCCGCTGACGATATCCACCAGCGAGGCGTCGATGTAGTTCGACCACAGGAATTGGATGCCGCCGAAGGAGAGCCCGGCCACCAGGCACCCCGGCCACGCGCGGAACGTCTCCTTCCAGCCCACCTGCGTGCGCACCAGCCAGAACGGGAGGATCGCGGCGATGGGCGGCAGGATGCGGCCCATCGTGGCGCTCAGGTCGGACTCCGGCAGGCCCGTCACCGCCGACAGCGCGCGCACCGGGTTGCCCATGCCGCCCCACGCCACCGGGGCCGTGTTCGCCATCAGGCAGACCACCGCCGTCTCGAAAGGCCGAAAGCCGAGGCCGATCATCATCGAGGCCGTCACCGCCACCGGCGCCCCGCCGCCGCCCGCGCCCTCCAGCACCGCGCCGAAGGCAAAGGCGATCAGCAGCAACTGCAGACGGCGATCGTCGGTCAGCGCGCCAATCGAGCCCTTGATCGTTTCGAAGTGGCCGCTTTCCACCGTCAGGTCATACACGAAAACCGCGCCGATCAGCACCCACGCGATCCACACAATGGCATAAACCGCTCCGTGCGCCGCCGCCCCGGCCACCATGTGCGGCGGCATCCGGAACACGAACAGCGCCACCGCCGCGCAGGCCAGCAGAGAGTACAACGCCGCCAGGTGCGCGGCCGTCTTGCGGATCGCCAGGAGATAAAAGAGCAGGGTGATCGGGATCGCCGAGACGAGCGTCGAGAGCGTCACGTTGCCGAGAGGATCGTAGGTCTGGGTCCAGGTCTGCATGGGTCACCGGGCGAAGCGGCATCTTATCAGATTCACGCCGGCGCCTTGCCGGCGGCGCCCGGCGGTGTCGCTGGATCTCTCAGCGCCGGACGCCGGCCCGCAGCGCCTCGGCCAGCCGGAGGGTGTGGCGCTCCCGGCCCGCGGCGTTCGTGTGGAAGCCGTCGAAGTAATCCCCGGGGTTCGTCTCGGAGGACGGCATCGCGACCAGGAACGAAGCGGATTCGGCGGCCAGCCTGGCGACAATCGGATCGTAGCCGCTGACGGCGGGCGACGTGCCCGACGGCGGCACCAGCACCGCGACAGGGATGGAGCGCTGTGCGCCCAATTGAAACAGCGCGTTGACGCGGCGGCGGATCTCGTCCTCCGCTCCCGGCGGCGGCGCCGGCCTGGCGGCGTGCGCGGTCAGCATGGAGGCAAACCCCTCCAAGCCCGGCAGCAGGCTGGAGAGCACGTGCTTCCGGACCTCGTTCCGGATGCCGTAAAACAGGCTGAACCGCGAAACCACCAGTTGCGAAGCGACGGTCGGGTGCAGTCCCGCCGCTGAGGCGACGGGGACCACATCCCGCCCGCGCATGAGGTAGTGGGCGAAGTAGTCGTTGCGGATCTCGTTGCTGAGAATCTGGCCGGGCGCGAGAACCACGATGACGCGGTCCGGGCGGCAGCCCTCGTCAAACAACCTCTGCAGGCCGAAATACCAGTCCCAATAGAAGGTGCTCTCCACCACGAACCGCCGCACCTGGGCGTACGGCGCCAGCCGCTGGTTCAGGAGGCCCATGTCCACCGAGTGCAGCAGCAGTGAATTGCCCACCAGCAGCACGCTCCGGGGTTGGCCCGCTTCCTCCGGACGCAGCGCCACCGCCTCCGCGCGCTCGCCCTCCACCCTCCTCTGAATCGCGCTGCCCGGATC
Source organism: Bryobacterales bacterium (assembly GCA_027324255.1). Classification (GTDB taxonomy): domain Bacteria; phylum Acidobacteriota; class Terriglobia; order Bryobacterales; family Bryobacteraceae; genus Paludibaculum. The sequence continues at coordinate 54,823 of DAHVTI010000370.1, forward strand.
GATGATGTAGCGGGTGCAAAGCTCCGTCGCCGCCGCCAGCAGCACGGCGATGGCGAAGAACACCGCGATGGCCTTGTTGGCGGAGCGCCGGTTAGAACTGGAAGTAGATGAAGGCATTGACCTGATTCGCGGCAAAGGCGGTTACCAGCAGCAGCGCGCCGGTACTCCAGGCCAGTCGCAGCGGGGGAGCGGACTTCTCAAACGGATACTCTTCCTGGCGGACTTCGAGGAAACAATCCAGCACGAAGAGCGGAATCGAATAGGCGAGCAGGAACAGAAACGCCGTGGCATACTCCGGACGCCAGTGCCAGCGCGCGGCGCCGCCAAGCATCTGGAACGCCGCCGAAAACGAAGGCGCGCGGAAAAATACCCAGGAGAAGCAGACGACGTGAAAGATGGCGATCCGGGCAAGCCAGGCCCGGGGTTGCAGCAGGCCGGTCTCCGCGGGGGTTTCGGCGGCGCCGCGCCAGCGCGCCCAGCCCCTTTCCAACGCCAGCCAGCAGCCGTGGATGCCGCCCCACACCACGAAGGTCCAGTTGGAGCCGTGCCACAGGCCGCCGATCAGCATCGTCAGCATCAGGTTCCGGTAGGTGCGCTTCTCACCCTGGCGGTTGCCCCCCAGCGGAATGTAAAGGTAATCGCGCAGCCACGTGCTGAGGCTGATGTGCCACCGCCGCCAGAAATCCTGCAGGCTCGCCGCCAGGTAAGGCTGGCGGAAGTTCACCATGAAATGGAACCCGAGCAGTTGCGCCGAACCGCGCGCCATGTCGCTGTAGCCGCTGAAATCCCCATAGATCTGCCAGGCGAAGGCATAGGTACCCAGGGCCAGAACCGGAATGCTGGGCGGCCCCATCTGGCCGCCGAAAGCCGCGTTGGCGATCAGCGCGCAGTTGTCCGCAATCACGCACTTCCGGAAGAGCCCCAGCACGATCAACTGCAGACCGTCGAAGAACCGCGCGGAGTCGTAGGTGCGCTGCTTTTGGGTCTGGGGCAGCAGGTGGGAAGGGCGCTGGATGGGCCCCGCGATCAGGTGCGGGAAGAGGCAGATGAACAGCGCATAGTCGAGCAGGGAATCGGCCGGTTCCAGCTTTCCGAAGTACACGTCCACGATGTAGGCGAGGGCCTGGAACGTGTAGAAGGAGATGCCCGGGGGCAGAATGATGTGGAGCATCGGCGCGGAGACCTGCACCCCTATCAGTCCGAACGAGGAGATCAGCGAGTCCGCGAAGAAGTTGTAGTACTTGAAGAGGCCCAGGAAGCTCAGGTTCAGGCTCACCGACAGGATCAGCAGCGCGCGCCTCCGCACCGGATTGGCCGAGGAGGCGATGGTGCGGGAGCAGTAGAAGTCCACCAGTGTCGAAATCAGGATGAGCGTCAGGAAGCGCCAGTCCCACCAGCCGTAGAAGAAGTAGCTGGCCACCAGCAACATCTGGTTCTGCCGGCGCCGCTCCAGCCGCCAGTAGGCAATGACGACCAGTGTCAGAAAAAGAATGTAGACGGGGGTATCGAAGAGCATGAGCGGCTCAACAGGGGGACTCGCATCGGGCGACCGCGATTGCGAGTTCTGAGTATACCAACTCTGTGCCGCGGGCCTCGCGGCGCATGCCGGAAATTCCGCAGCGCCGCCGGCCTGTGGGATCCTCAGGGGATGATCGAGTCGATCTGCGTCTATTGCGGTTCCAGCTCCCGCGCCGGCGAGCGCCACTTCGAAGCGGCACGCCGCACCGGCTCGCTGATCGCCCGCCGCGGCGCCAGGCTGGTGTACGGCGGCGCGCACGTCGGCCTGATGGGCGAACTGGCCGATGCGGCCCTGGAAGCCGGAGGCCGCGTCTGCGGCGTCATTCCCCGCGCGCTGGTCGACAGGGAAGCCGCCCACGGGCGCCTCACCGAGCAGCACGTGGTCGAATCCATGCACGACCGCAAGGCTCTCATGAGCGATTTAGCCGGCGCCTTCCTCGCCCTGCCCGGCGGCTTCGGCACCCTCGACGAACTCTTCGAGACCCTCACCTGGGCACAGCTCCGCTTCCACTCCAAGCCCGTCGGACTGCTTAATGTGGACGGGTATTTCGACGGCCTGCTGGCCTTCTGCGACCGCGCCGTGAAGGACGGCTTCGTCCACCCCGCGCACCGCGAAATGATCCACGTCGGCGAAGATCCGGAGCTGCTGCTGGATGCCATGGACCGCCACGTCCCCGCGGACGCCGGGAAATGGTGGACTCGCGCCTGAGCAGTTGGGGTCATAATAAAATCAGTTATGTTCGGGACGATCCGGGAACAACTCGACACTATCTTCCGTGAAGATCCGGCGGCGAAGGGCATCTTCGAGATCGTCCTTTGTTATCCCGGCTTCCACGCCGTGCTGTTCCATCGCCTGGCCCACAAGCTCTACAACGGCGGCTTCACCACCCTCGCGCGCTCCATCAGCCAGTTCTCGCGCTGGATGACCGGTATCGAGATCCACCCCGGCGCCCAGATCGGCCGGCGCTTCTTCATCGATCACGGCATGGGCGTCGTCATCGGCGAAACGGCCATTGTGGGCGACGATTGCCTGCTCTATCAGGGCGTCACCCTCGGCGGCACCGGCAAGGAGCGCGGCAAGCGCCACCCCACGCTCGGCAACCGCGTCATCATCGGCAGCGGCGCCAAGGTCCTCGGCAACATCACCGTCGGCGACGACGTCCGCATCGGCGCCGGCTCCGTCGTGCTCAAGCCCGTGCCCGACCACTCCACCGTCGTCGGCATCCCCGGCCGCATCGTCCGCAGCCGCATGGACAACGAGGAAGCGCTCGAGCACGCCAAGCTGCCCGACCCGGAAGGCCAGGCCATCGATCAACTCACCCAGCGCGTTGAGCAGCTCGAAACGCTCGTGCGTGAGCTCGCCGGCCGTCAGGAACCGGCAACGCCGGGCGGCTCGAAGGCGTAGCGCAGGCTGTTTTCCGCCAGCAGTTTCAATTCCTCCGCACCGAAGCCGAATTCACGCGCCGCCAGCTTGTACTCTCCCAGCAGCGTGGTGTGAAACATCGCCGGGTCGTCGGAGTTCAGCACCACGGGCACGCCCGCGTCGAACAGCCGCCGCACCGGATGTTCCCGCAGCGAACTGACGGCCCCCGTGCAGACGTTCGACGAGATGCAGACCTCCAGCGGGATGCCGCGGTCGCGCAGGTGCTTCACCAGCGCCGGATCCTCGACGGAGCGGATGCCGTGTCCGATGCGCTCCGCACCGCACTCCAGCGCCGCCCACACGCTCTCCGGCCCCGCCGTCTCTCCGGCGTGCGGCACGAGCCGCAGACCGTTCTCGCGCGCGTAGTCGAACACCTCCCGGAACTGCTCCACCGGCCCGTTGACTTCATCGCCCCCCACCCCGAAAGCCACCACACCCAGGGCACGGTGCTGTACCGCCTGCCGCGCCGTCGCCCACACGTGCTCCAGCCCGAACTGCCGCACCGCGTCGAAGACGAAGCGCACCGGCACCGGCCCGACCGCCGCCGCCTCCGCGATGGCCGGGAAGATCTCCTCCAGGGGCAGGTCCCGCCACAGCAGCACGCCCGCGCTGACATTGACCTCCGCGTACACCACGCCCTGCTCTGCCAGCCCCTCCACCAGCCGGCGCGTGATCAGTGCGAAGTGCCTCGGCTCCGTCAGGAACGAGTTCACCCACTTGAACGCCATCAGAAAGCCGGGAAAATCCTCGTACCGGTAGCGCGCCTCCACTTCCTCCAGCGACAGCCCGGGCTGGATCTCCAGCAAAGTCCGCGGCTCCACCGATCCTTCCAGGTGAACGTGCAATTCCGCCTTTCTGAGTGTGCGCAAGTCCATGAACTG
>DAHVTI010000384.1 GCA_027324255.1 Bryobacterales bacterium
CCGCGGGCGAAGCGGCCGAAGGCGCCGTGTACGACGGGCCGGTGGGCAAGTTTTCGGCCGCGGCCTGGCGCCTGCGGGACGCCACCTCGGCGCTCACCTGGTACCAGGCCAACCGGCCCCCCAACTGCACGCCCGGGCGGAACTCCTTCACGCTGTGCACCACGCCGGGGGTCCAGATGCAGGTGCTTGAGAACTACGTGCTGCGCTTCGAAGGCTGGCGCCCGGTGGCGAAGGAGATGCAGGAACTGGAGGCGCAACTGCCGCGGCTGCGGTCCGGCGGCGGGCTGCCTCTGCTGCCGGGGTATCTGCCGGAGCGCGGCAGGGTGCGCGGCAGCGAGCGGTACGTTCTGGGCATCCATTCGCTGCAGACGGTGCTGCCTTCCTTCCCGGCGACGCTGGCGGGATTTGAAGACGGGGCCGAGGCGCAGTACGGAAAAATCCGAGCTGGGGCGTCCGAGTTGGACTACATCGTTTTCTACTTTCATACGCCCCAACTGGCCCGGCAGAAGCTGAGCGAGTTCGAAAAGCAGCCTGGGTGGCTCCTGAAGCGTTCGGGGCCGCTGGTGGGGATCATCCCTGGGGGGGCGCCGGTGAAGGGCGCAGAGGCGATTCTGGGCCCGCTGGAGTGGAAAGCTGAGATCGTCATGAACCAACCCACCACGCTGCCGAAGATGCCGAACGTGGCCGGGATGCTGGTAGCGATTTTCGAGCTGACCGGGGTCCTGCTGGTGGTCTGCCTGGGCGGTGGGATCCTGCTTGCCAGCTTCTGGGTCTACCTGCGGCGGCGCCGGTTCCGGCTGGCGGGGACGGACGCCGAGATGACCATCCTGCAACTGAACCGCTAGCCGGGAGGCCTTTCGGGGGATTCGATAAGCCCCCCGATTTCTCCAGTTTAGAGCCGAAACCGAAGCCCGTTTCCGAGCCTTTTGGGACGAGGCCGGTCCGGCGGCGGCTCACCGTTTGGATGCGTAACCCGTTCACTGTCAAGCAGTTGCGGAGAAGTGAGAGGCTGGCCGATTTTTTCTTGACATCACTTGCCCGAGGCTCTACGCTCAAAACACATACAGGTTTTACGGTTGCGAAGCCGTCGAATCTGATTCTCCCATTGAACATCAGAGTAAGGGCCTACCCTCGGGTAGGCCCTTCGCGTGTTAGGCTGAGATTTCTGGAGTTTTTCCCCTTTCCCTATGTCCGACAAGAAGTTGCACATTGTCCCGCTGGGCGGCCTCGGCGAATTTGGCATGAACTGCATGGCCATCCGGTACGGCGACGACATCATCGTGGTCGACGCCGGCATGATGTTTCCCGACGCCGAGCTGCTGGGCGTCGACATCGTTACGCCAGATTTCTCCTATCTGGAAGAAAATAAGGAACTTGTTCGTGCCCTGGTCCTGACGCACGGGCATGAGGACCACATCGGCGGCGTGCCGTTCCTGCTGTCGCTGATGAACATTCCGGTCTACGGCACGGCCTTCACGCTGGCGCTGGTGGAGCGGCGCCTGGAGGAGCACGAACTGCTGGACGACGCCCGGCTGAACCGGGTGAGTCCGGGCAAGAGGATCGAGGTCGGCCCGTTTTCCATCGAGTTCATCCACGTGACGCACTCGATCGTCAGCGCGGTGGCGCTGGCCATCACCACCCCGATGGGCGTGATCATCCACACCGGCGACTTCAAGATCGACCCGACGCCGACGGACAACCAGTTGTTCGACCTCCACACGCTGGCCGAGTACGGCAAGCGCGGGGTGCTGCTGCTGCTATCGGATTCGACAAACGTGGACCGGCCGGGTTACACGCCGTCGGAGCGGGCGGTGTATCCGCGGCTGGAAGAGATCTTCAACCGGGCCGAGCGGCGCATCGTGATCGCGGCGTTTTCGAGTTCCATTCACCGCCTGCAGCAGATTCTGGACCTGTCGGCGGAGATGGGGCGCAAGGTGGCGTTCCTGGGGCGGAGCATGCTGTCGGCGACGGAGATCGCGCACAACCTGGGCCTGCTGCAGATCCCGGACAACATCCTGCTGCGTCCGCAGGACATCATGGGGGCGGCGCCGCACAAGGTGGTGTGCGTGGTGAGCGGCACGCAGGGCGAGCCGATGTCGGCGATGAGCCGGGTGGCGGTGGATAACCACAAGAGCCTGAGCCTGGAGCGGGGCGACACGGTGGTACACAGCGCGCGCATCATCCCGGGCAACGAGAAAGCCATCGGGCGGATGATGAACCACGTGGCGCGCCGCGGCGCCGAGGTGGTGGCGGGCGGGATGAACCCGCCGGTCCACGTTTCGGGCCACGCCTCGCAGGAGGAGCTGAAGCTGATGCTCAACCTGGTGCGGCCGCGCTTCTTCGTGCCGATCCACGGCGAGTACTGGCAGATGTCGAAGCACGCGGCGCTGGCGTCGCACCTGTATTCCTACGGGCTGGAGGAGTCCTTCGTGCTGGAGACGGGCCAGGTGCTGGAAGTGGACCAGGCGGGGGCGCGCAAGAACGGCAAGGTGACGGTGGGGCGGGTGTGCATCGACTCCGGGTCGATCGACGAGGTGGTGGAGGACATGGTGATCCGCGACCGCCGGCACCTGTCCGAGGACGGCTTCGTCATCCCGATCATCGCCATCGACAAGCACACGGGGCGCAGCGAGGGGCTGCCGGAGATCGTGTCGCGCGGCTTCGTCTCGACGGAAGACCGGGCGGACCTGATGACGGCCGCGCGCCAGGTGGTGGCGCGGACCATCGAGAGCTCGTCGAGCGAGGAGCGCACGGACTGGGGCGTGATGCAGGAAAAGATCCGCGCCGACCTGAAGCGCTACCTGGGCAAGCAGACGCAGCGGCGGCCGCTGATCATGCCGGTGATCCTGGAGGTCTAGCGCGGTGCGGATCCCCGTCGAGGACGCTTCCGGCTATCCGGGACAGGCCGACCGCTGGCTGGCGCCGGCCAGCGCCGAAGAAGCGGCGGCGCTGCTGCGGGAAGCCTCGGCCGCCGGCATCGCGGTGACGCCGTCGGGCGCGGGCACGGGCATCACGGGCGGGCGGTGTCCGGCCGGAGGCTGGGTGCTGTCGCTCGAAAAGTTCCTGCGGCTGGAGGCGGGGCCGGAGACGGCGCTGGCCGGGGCGGGCGTGCTGCTGAAGGACGTGCAGGCGGCCGCGGCGCGGCACGGCCGGTTCTATGCGCCGGACCCGACGGAGTGGACGGCGTCGATCGGCGGCAACATCGCCACCAACGCTTCGGGCTCGCGCAGCTTCCGCTACGGTTCCACGCGGCGCCACGTGCGGGCGGTGACGGCGGCGCTGATGGACGGCACCGTGCGGACCTTCCGGCGCGGCGAGCGCCTGGACTTCGACTACGAACCGCTGCCGGCGCCCGCCACCACCAAGAACACGGCCGGCTATTTCCTGCCGCCCGGCGCCGAGTGGGTGGACCTGTTCTGCGGCAGCGAAGGCACGCTGGGCATCGTGCTGGAGGCCGAACTGGAGCTGACGAAGCAGCCGGCGTCGGTGCTCTCCGGCGTCGTGTTTTTCCCGGACGACGAGGCGGCGCTGGCGGCAGTGGAGACGTGGCGGGGCGTCCCGCGGCTGAACATGCTGGAGTATATGGACGAGCCGTCGCTGGTCTTCCTGCGGGGGCCCTACGGCGGGGAGATCCCGCGCCCGGCTCGGGCCTGCCTGATGATCGAGCAGGAACTGGACGGACTGCCGGGCGAGCCGCTGGACGAATGGGTGGAGCGCCTGGAGGCGGCCGGGGCGCTGGAGGACTCCTGGTTCGGGGAGACGGCGCGCGACCGCGAGCGGTTCCGCGCCTTCCGGCACACGCTGCCGGAGCTGGTGAACGCGCGGGTGCGGCAGAACGGCTGCCAGAAGCTGAGCTCGGACTTCGCCGTGCCGCTCGCGCGCAACGGCGAGATGCTGGCCTACTACCGGGAGACGCTGGGGCGGCGGTTCCCCGGCAAGTTCACCATTTACGGCCACATCGGCGACGCGCACGTGCACGTCAACGTCCTGTCGGAGTCGCAGGCCGGCTTCGAGGCGGGCAAGGAGTGGATGAACGAGGCCGCCGCGCAGGCGGTGGCGCTGGGCGGCACGGTGAGCGCCGAGCACGGCCTGGGGAAGCGCAAAAGGCACTTCCTGCCGCTGATGTTCACGCCCGCGCAGATCGAGGCGATGCGGGCGGTCAAGCGCCGCCTGGACCCCCTCTGGCTGCTCAGTCCCGGAAATTTATTTCCAGATCCTTTTGTCACTTGTTGACCTGGGCGTCATCTTTTGATACCGATGACATGTCGGCATCGATTTGCCACGCATTAAAACTAGAGGATGCTCATGGGCCACAACCAGCTATCCATCACTGACCAGCGAACCGGCGCACAGTACGAAATACCAATCACGGACGGAACCATCCGGGCCACGGACCTGAAGCAGATCAAGACTTCGCCCGACGACTTCGGGCTGATGACCTACGATCCGGCTTTCCTGAATACGTCTTCCTGCCGCAGTTCCATCACCTACATCGACGGGGACAAGGGGATCCTGCGCTACCGCGGCTACCCCATCGACGAGCTGGCCGAGAACTGCTCGTTCCTGGAGGTTGCTTATCTCCTGCTGAATGGCGAGCTGCCCAGCGCGGCGCAGCTTGACGAGTGGGTGGCGCAGGTAAAGCGCCGCACCATGCTGCACGAGACCAGCAAGAAGTTCCTGGAGGGGTTCCGGTACGACGCCCACCCGATGGGCATGCTGATCTCCACCATCGCCGCGCTGTCCACGGTGTACCCGGAAGCCAAGAACGTGCACGACGCGGCCAACCGCAGGAAGCAGATCACGCGCCTCATCGCCAAGATGCCGACCATCACGGCTTACTGCTACCGGCACCACTTCGGGCTGCCCTACATCTACCCGGACAACGATCTCAGCTTCACTGAGAATTTCATGAACATGATGTGGAAGATGCTGGAGCCGAAGTACGTGGCCAACCCGATTCTGGCCCGCGCGCTCGACATCCTGTTCATCCTGCACGCCGACCACGAGCAGAACTGCTCGACGAACACGATGCGGGCGGTGGGCAGCTCGCAGGCCGATCCGTACGTGAGCGTGGCCGCCGCCGCCGCCGCGCTGTCGGGCCCGCTGCACGGCGGGGCCAACGAAGAAGTGCTGCACATGCTGGACGTCATCGGGTCGAAGGACAACGTTTCGGCGTACGTGAAGAAGGTGAAGGAAGGCCACGGCAAGCTGATGGGCTTCGGCCACCGCGTGTACAAGAACTACGATCCGCGCGCCCGCATCATCAAGCGGACGGCGGACGAAGTGTTCAGCGTGACGGGCCTGAACCCGAAGCTCGAGATCGCCAAGGAACTGGAGCGGATCGCGCTGGAGGACGAGTACTTCGTCAAGCGCAAGCTTTACCCGAACGTGGACTTCTACTCGGGGATCATCTACGAGGCGATGGGCTTCCGGCCGAGCCTGTTCACGGTGCTGTTCGCCATCCCGCGCGTAGTGGGCTGGCTGGCGCAGTGGGAAGAGATGATCACCGATCCGGAACAGAAGATCGCCCGTCCGCGGCAGATCTACACCGGCCACGACGAGCGCCACGTCATGGCGATGGCAGAGCGCTAAGACCTGGGAGGCGGGCGCCGGCGCGCCCGCCTGTCGCCCGCCTTGCCACTGGCCCGGCTTTTCGTTATCTTGTTAGTCAAGATTTAAGTCAGGAGGCTGACAAGAATGAAAAAGCTGGGACTGTTTCTGACTCTGGCCGCGGCCACCGCCTTCGCGGGCGAATGGACCGGCTACATCTCCGAGACCAAGTGCGGGGCCAAGCACCAGACGGGGTCGGCGGCGGATGTGGCCTGCGTGAAGGGCTGCATCAAGGGCGGCGCCAAGCCGGTGCTGGTGGTGGACGGCAAAGTGGTGGCCATCTCCAACATCGACAAGGTGCCCGAGGCGCTCTACGGGCAGAAGGTGAAGGTCAGCGGCGACCTGAAGGGCGAATCGCTCACCGTCGCGTCGGTGGAAGCGGCCAAGTAGCAAAGTCAAACCGGCAGGGCGAAGCGCGAGGCGATGAGCCGCGCTTCGCCCTGCGTGTCTGCGGGCTAGTCCTTTTCGGCGTAGTAGCCCTTGCGGACCTGGATCTTCTGGTCGCGCTTGCCGGTGCGGATCTCGATGCGGCGGAAAGAGCCGTCGCGGGCCTCGTTGCTGGGGGTGTAGGAGGCCGAGTACTGGCTGCGCATCTCCTGCTGGATGATCGTGTAGATGTCGTCGAGGGTGGTGCGGCGGTCCACGCGGAAGACGCGGCCCCCGGTTTCTTCGGCCATGCGCTTGAGGGGCCCTTCGCCGGACATGCCGCCGAACTGCCAGGAGGTGTAGCGGGGGTCTTCGAACAGGATGCCGTAGATGATGGCGTCGGAGCGCTGGGCCTCCTCGACGGCCTTCTCGATCTTGATGCGGCTGCCGACGTCGACGCCGTCGGTGATGATGACCAGGGCCTTGCGGCCCACCTCCTCGCGCAGCTTCTCCTGGGCGGCCAGCCAGACGGCTTCGTAGAGCACCGTGCCGCGGCCGCCGCCGGGAATGGGCACGGGCGAACCGGTGGGCGACATGCCGCTGACGCCGGCGTTGAGGCGGATGGCGCCGAGGCCTTTCTGTAGCAGGGGCAGGGAGTTGGTGAAGTCCTGGAGCAGCTCGGAATCCGCCCCGAAGCTGATGACGAAGGCCATGTCCTTCTGGCGCAGCACCTGGGAAAAGAAGCGGAACGAGGCGCGGCGCTCCTCCTCGATGAGCGCTTCCTGGCTACGGCTGACGTCCACCAGCAGGCCGATGGTGAGCGGCAGGTCGGTTTCGCGCGAGAAGAACTTGATCTCCTGCCGCTTGCCGTCCTCGAAGATCTGGAAGTCGTCCTGGACGAGGTCGGAGATGTAGGCGTTCTTCCTGTCGCGGACGCTGAAGAAGAGGTTGACGAGGTTGACGTCCACCTTGATGACCTGGTCCTGGCCGGCGGGCGCGGGGGGCGCCGGCGGGGCGGGCTTCGGCGGCTGAGCCAGGCACAGGGCGAGGCCGGGCACGGCGAGCAGACCGCGGAATCTCTTCATCCCTACCAACATGACATATTCGTGGATGCGGCCCGCGCGCGGGTTGTTACACTGCAATCGATGAGGAAGGCCGTCGAGCACCTGAAAGCCGGGGACCGCCGCCTGGCGGAGTTGATTGCGCGGGTAGGACCGTGCCGCATGCGCTATAGCCCGCCGCACTACGAGACCGTGGCGCGGTCGATCGTCAGCCAGCAGTTGAGCGCCAAGGCGGCGGCGACCATCTACGGGCGGCTGGCGGAGGCGGCCGGCCCCGCTGGCGTGACGCCTGCCGCGGTGCTGGCATTCAGCGCCGGGCAACTCCGCGCGTTCGGGCTGAGCGCGGCCAAGTGCCGGTACGTGCGCTCGCTGGCGGAAAAGACCCTGGACGGGACGGTGGATTTTGCGCGGCTGCCGAGGCTCAACGACGAAGAGGTGATCGCGCACCTGACGGAGGTGCAGGGCGTCGGGGTATGGACGGCGCACATGTTCCTGATCTTCGCGCTGAAGCGGCGGGACGTGCTGCCAGTGGGTGACGCAGGCATCCGCAACGCGATGCGGGCGGTCTACCGGTTGCTGGCGCCGCCCTCGCCGCAGGAAATGGAGCGGATCGCGCGGCCGTGGAGGCCGTACGCCTCGGTCGCGAGCTGGTATTTGTGGCGGAGCCTGGAGTTCGACGCCACCCTGTAGAACCTTTCAACACCCCCCGTTGAAATTTCCAACGCAACCCGTAAGTGGTTCAGTCCTATAGCTATTGCTCCGTTTGTACGCGTTAACGGCGGGACGGGTGTAGAAACAATCTACACATGGCCGATTTGGCTCGATTCTGACAAAGTCCATTTTATCAATGAGTTGCGGTGTTCTTTCGGTTTGGAACGAAGACTGCACCAGCAAGGGTGGCTGACAGAGTCAGCAGAAGGAGTCTAAGACAATGGTCGTTCTACTTGTTATCGTGACGTTTGCGGTCTTTATCGCAATTGATATGTTGATGAGCCGGAAGCGGGTGCCGGTGGTGCCGATGGTGACGGCGAGCGAGCCCGAGCTGGCCGCGGCGGGGCCGGAGCTGATTCTGGGCGGGTTCCGGGTTCCGGCCAACCTGCGTTATCATGCGGGCCACACCTGGCTGCAGCGGGAGCGGAAGAACGTGCACCGCGTGGGCGCGGACGAGTTTGCCGCGGTGGTGACGGGCGCGGTGGACCGCGTGGAACTGCCGAAGCCGGGCCAGTGGGTGCGCCAGGGACAGAAGGTGTTCGCCTTCCAGCGCGGCGGAGCGAAGGTGGAGATGGTTTCGCCGGTGGAAGGCGAAGTCCTGGAAGTGAACGCCGAGATTCCCGCCAACCCCGGACTGCTGCGCGAAGACCCCTACGGCCGCGGCTGGCTGATGACCGTGTTCTCGCCGGACGAGGAAGGGCCGTCGCGCAACCTGCTGCCCGCCAACCTGCTCCGCTCGTGGATGAAGGAAGCCTCCGAGGCGTTCTACCGGCTACAGCCGCAACTGGCCGGCGCCACGGCAGCCGACGGTGGCCGGGCGTCGAAAGATGCGACGGCGAGCCTCACTCCGGAGCAGTGGGCGAAGGTTGCCGGGGAGCTGCTGCTGAGCTAGCCACAGGCGGCTGTTGAAAAACTACACAAAGACCTGAAAATCTGATATACAGGAACTGGATGTCCAGTCCGGTCGAGGAGAGCCCGATGGCAAGAGCGGTCCTATATGACAGTACTCAATGCGTGGGCTGCCGGCAGTGTGAGGAAGCCTGTTCGAAACGCTGGAAACTGCCCTACGACGAGAAAATTGCGGCCGAAGAGAAGACCTCGGCGCACAAGCTAACCACCATCCGCACGTACGGGGAGCGCTTCTCCCGCAAGATGTGCATGCACTGCCTGGATCCGGCATGTGCGTCGGCTTGCCCGGTGGCCGCCTTGCAGAAGACGGCCGCCGGGCCCGTCGTTTATGAAGCGGACCGTTGCATGGGCTGCCGCTACTGCCTAGTGGCGTGTCCATTTCAGGTTCCGAGTTATGAATGGAGCGCGCGGCTGCCGCTGGTGAAGAAGTGCGACCTTTGCAGCGACCGCGCGGCCACCAACGAGCCGACCCGCTGCAGCGAGGCTTGCCCGACGGGGGCGAGCATCACCGGGGATCGGGATGCGCTGATCGCCGAGGCGAAGAAGCGCCTGGCCGGGAAGCCCGGCGAGTACTACCAGCGCATTTACGGCATCGAGGAAGTGGGCGGAACGTCGGTGCTGATCCTCTCGGCGGTGCCCTTCGAGCAGATCGGCTACAACACGCAGGTGGAGAAGACGGCCCTGCCGCAGTACACGTGGAGTGCCCTGTCGCACATCCCGGACGTAGTGGCGATGGGTACGGTGTTGATGGGAGGAATCTATTGGATCAGCCACCGCAAGGAGAAAGTGGCGGCGGAGGAGGGACGGTCATGACGGCGCTCATGCGGAACTACTTCTGGCGCTCCGTTTTCGCGGTGCTGATGCTGGCCGGCGCGTGGGCGGCCTTCGTGCGGTTCTACTACGGGTTGGGGGCGGCCACGAACCTGTCGGATCAATTCCCATGGGGAATCTGGATCGGATTCGACCTGCTGTGCGGCGTCGGGCTGGCGGCGGGCGGATTCACGCTGGCCGCGATCGTGCACATCTTCAATCTCAAGAGCTTTCACGCCGTGGTGCGGCCGGCCATCCTGACGGCCTTCCTCGGCTACCTGCTGGTGGTGGTGGCGCTGCTGTTCGACCTCGGGCGGCCCTACCGCATCTGGCACCCCATGATCATGTGGAATCCGCGCTCGGTGATGTTCGAGGTGGGTTGGTGCGTGATGCTCTACACGGCGGTTCTGTTCCTGGAGTTCCTCCCCGCCGTGCTGGAGCGCTTCAAGCTCAAGCGCGCGCATGCCGTTCTGAAGAGCGTGATGCTGCCGATCATCGTCGCCGGCGTGATCCTTTCCACGCTGCACCAGAGCTCTCTGGGCAGCCTGTTCCTGATCATGCCGAACAAGCTTCACCCGCTGTGGTATTCGCCGCTGCTGCCGGTGCTGTTCTATCTTTCCGCGATCGCGACGGGGCTGGCCATGACGATTTTCGAGTCGTGGCACAGCTCCAAGGCGTTCGGGCGGCAGTTGGAGTATCCGGTGATCTGCAGCCTGTCGCGGGCGCTGGCGGTGGTGATTTCGGTCTACCTCACCGTGCGCTTCCTGGACCTCCTCCACCGCGGAGCGCTGGCCACGCTGAACGGGCCCGGCATGGAGAGCGGGTTGTTCGTGCTGGAGATCGTGCTGATGGCGGTGCCGATGCTGATGTTCTTCCGTGAGAAGACCCGCGAGAACCCGCACGCCGTCTACCTGGGCGCGGTCATGTTCCTGCTGGGTTTCGTCACCAACCGGCTGAACGTAAGCACGACCGGCCTGGAGGTCAGTTCCGGCGTCAAGTATTTCCCGAAGTGGACGGAAATCGCGGTGACGCTGGCGATCACGGCGGCGGGGTTCGCCATCTTCCGCCTGGCGGTGAAGAACCTGCCGATCTTCGAGGGCGAAGAGGAGCACGGCGGCGCCGGGCTGGCGCATAGCCCCGTGCTGGCGATCGCCAAAGGAGACTGAGCCCATTTGACGAAGCACACGATCCGCCTGCCCAGGTTCGGCCTGACAGCCAAGCTGGCCGGCTGCCTGACCGGGGCGGTGATCGTGTGCTTTGCCATCTTCGGCTACCTGCACCAGCGGCTGGAGCAGCGCCACCTGGAGGCGCTGGTCTCGCTGTCCGCCGAGCGCGTCTCCGACATCGTCCACTCGGCCGCCTGGCAGGCGATGCTGCACAACGACAGACAGATGCTGTATACGATGATCCGGGACATCGGGCGGGAGAAGGGCGTCCGGCGGCTGCGCATCATCAACGAAGACGGGCGGGTGCAGCATTCCACCGATGCGTCCGAGATGGGCACTCTGGTGGACAAGACGGCCGAGTCCTGCTATGCGTGCCACGCGCAGTTGCAGCCGCTGACGAAGCTGAACCGGAAGGATCGGGCGCGCATTTTCACCGACGACAACGGGCACCGCACGCTGGCCGTGATCCGGCCGATCGAGAACAGCCCGGAATGCAGCAACGCAGCCTGCCACGCGCACCCGGAATCGCGGCGAATCCTGGGCGTCATCGACGCGCACCTGGCGCTGGACTCCGTGGACGAGCAATTGGCCGAGCACCGCGTGCAGGTGTTCTCCTTTACCGCCGGGTCGGCGATCGTCGCCTGCATCCTGTCCATCCTCTTCGTGTGGTACTTCGTGCACCGGCCCGTGCGCGAGCTGATGGTGGGCACCTTGAAGCTGGCCGAGGGGCGCATGAGCCACCGCATCGGAGTGCACACCGACGACGAGTTCGGCATGCTGGCGGGCTCGTTCAACGAAATGGCGCAGGAACTCGAGGAGGCGCACTCGGAGCTGACGCACTGGGCGCACACGCTCGAGGACCGCGTCCGGCAGAAGACGGCCGAGCTCGAGACGGCGCAGCGCGGCCTGATCCACACCGAAAAGATGGCTTCGCTCGGACGGCTGGCCGCGACGGTGGCGCACGAGGTGAACAACCCGCTGTTCGGCATGCTCACCTACGCCCGGCTGGTGCTGAAGGACCTGCAAAAGCCCGAACTCACGGATGCGGCGCGGCTGCGCATGACGGACAGCCTGAAGGTGATCGAGCGCGAGAGCCGCCGCTGCGGCGATCTGATGAAGAACCTGCTGGCCTTCGCGCGGCAGAGCCCGCCGCAGCGTTCCGCCGTGCAGTTGAACCTGATGGTGGACCGCGCCGTCACGCTGGTGGCGCACCAGTTGGAGCTGGCCCAGACCGTGCTCATCAAGGACCTGGCGCCGGACCTGCCGGAGGTGAACTGCGACCCCGGGCAGATCCAGCAGGTGCTCATCATCCTGCTGGCCAATGCCAGCGAAGCGCTGGGCCGGGGCGGGGAGATCCGCGTGGCGACATCGGCGGCCGCGGCTGGCGTGACGCTGACGGTCAGCGACAACGGCCCGGGCATCCCGCTGGAGATCCAGTTGCAGATCTTTGAACCGTTCTTCTCCACCAAGGACGACCAGCACCGCACGGGCCTCGGCCTGGCGGTGGCCAAGGGCATCGTGGAGCGGCACGGCGGCTCCATCACCCTGCGGTCGGCGCCGGGCCAGGGAGCCGAATTCGTGATGCAATTGCCGTTGGAGCCCCCGGCCGAGGCGGCGGGTGCGGCCCTCAACGCAGGCGAGGAATGGATGGCATGAGCAAAGGCAGACTGCTGATCGTCGACGACGACATCGTGGTGCGGGACTCGCTGGGCAAATGGTTCGAGAGCGAGGATTTCGACGTCACCATCTCGCCCGGGGCAGCGCCGGCGCTGGAGATTCTCTCGCACGACCGTTTCGACCTGGCGCTGGTGGACATCAGGATGCCCGGCGTGGACGGCATCGAGCTGCAGGCGAAGCTCAAGGATGTGGATCCGCGGATGCCGGTGGTGATCATGACCGGCTACGCCTCCGTGGAAACCGCCGTGCGGGCGCTGAAGAACGGCGCCTACGACTACATCACGAAGCCCTTCGACCCGGACGAACTGGTGCACCTGGTGTCGAACGCCATCGCCCACCGCAGCGCGGAGCGGGAGGTGGAGCGGCTGCGCGAAAACCTGCAGCAGGTCTTCCCGGAGACGAACCTGGTGGGCGCCAGCGCGGCGATGAGGCGCGTGGTGGACCTGATCCATACGGTGGCGCCGACCGACGCGACGGTGCTGATCACGGGCGAGAGCGGAACGGGCAAGGAGGTGGTGGCGCGGTCCATTCACGCGGCCAGCCCGCGGCGCTACAACCCGATGGTGGTCATCCACTGCGGGGCGCTCACGGAGACGCTGCTCGAAAGCGAGCTGTTCGGCCACGAGCGCGGGGCCTTCACTGGAGCGCAGGCGCGCAAGAAGGGCAAGTTCGAGGTGGCCGACGGCGGCACGGTGTTCCTGGACGAGATCAGCGACATCAGCCTGCGGGTGCAGACGGACCTGCTGCGCGTGCTGCAGGAAAAAGAGATTGTGCGGGTGGGCGACACGCAGGCCGTGAAGGTGGATTTCCGCGCCATCGCGGCCACCAACAAGAGCCTGGAGCGGCTGGTGGAAGAGCGCGTGTTCCGCCCCGACCTGTACTACCGGCTGAACGTCTTCACCATCGACATTCCGCCCCTGCGGTCCAGGCGGGAAGACGTGCCCGTGCTGGCCGAGCACTTTCTGAACAAGTTCGCCGGGCAGATGAACCGCGCGCCGCAGAGGCTTTCGGCGAAGTCGGTGGAGCTGCTGATGGACTACCACTGGCCGGGCAACGTGCGGGAGCTGGAGAACGCCATCGAGCGCGCGCTGCTGATGAGCCGCGAGACGGACCTGCGGCCGGAGGATTTCCCGTTCCAGTTGAACCCGTCGGGCCCGTCGCTGCCCTCCGGGCAGCGGCTGGAAGACGTGGAGCGGGCGCACATCGAGCGCATGCTGACCGACATGAACTGGAACCTGTCGAAGACGGCGCGCATCCTGGACATCGACCGCACGACGCTCTATAACAAGATCCGGCGCTACGGGCTGAAGGAGCCCACGGCGCGCTAGAGAGGCTCGCCGTGGTGGAGAGCCTCCAACTGGTGCCGCTGGCGCTTTCGTCGGGGGAAGGCCTTCCCGCGCTGGGGCTCCTGGACCGTCTGGCCGCGGAGGCGGCGCGGCTGCTGCACGCCTCCTGCCGCGTGGAGCCGCCGCAGTTGAGCGTGGACTTCGCCTTCGACACGCTGCGCCGCCAGACATGGTCCACCCCCGTGCTCTCCCGCCTGCAGCAGCGCCCGCGGCGCGACGGGGCGGTGACGCTGGGCGTCACGGAACTCGATTTGTACGTGCCCGTGCTGACCTTCGTCTTCGGGGAGGCGCAACTGCGCGGGCCCGCGGCGGTGGTGTCGGCGCACCGCCTGCGGGACGAGTATTACGGCATGCCCGGCGACGAGGACCTGCTCCTGCAGAGGCTGCTGAAAGAGACGCTCCACGAGCTGGGGCACACGCAGGGGCTGCGCCACTGCACGGACTGGCGCTGCGTGATGAGCTCGGCCCACACGGTGGAGCGCATCGACATCCGGCAGGCGGGTTTTTGCGCGGCCTGCGCGGCGCTGCTCCCGGCCCGGTTTGGGTAATGATGTGCTTGAATAGAACCATGGCAGAAACGGCAATCTTAATCGCTAACGGCGACTTGCGCCTTTCCGCGAACCAGACTTGCTGGGCGGCGCAGGCGTCCGTGGAAGAGAAGGTGATGGAAGCGGTCCGCGGATTCGGCTACCAGGTCGAGCGCGGCCACCCTTACGACGAAGCCAAGCAGCACGGCTTCATCGACAGCCAGAAGTACGGCATGGAGGTGTTCCGCAACATCCCGCCCACCGCCCCGCTGATTGTGGTGGAGGCGGTGTGGCAGTACTCGCACCACTTGCTGCACGGCCTGTTCACGCACCAGGGTCCCATCCTCACCGTCGCCAACTGGAGCGGGCAGTGGCCCGGCCTGGTGGGCATGCTGAACCTGAACGCCTCGATGACGAAGGCGGGCATCCCGTATTCGACGCTGTGGAGCGAGAACTTCGACGACGCGTTCTTCCTCGACGGCCTGAAGCGCTGGCTGGCCGGCGAGAAGCTGGTGCACGACACCAGCCACGCCAAACCGCTGGGCGCTTTCAAGCTGCCGAAGGCCGCTGAGGAGATGGGCGCCGCGATGGCGCGCGAGCTGCACCGCGACAAGTCCATCATGGGCATCTTCGATGAGGGTTGCATGGGTATGTACAACGCCATCATCCCCGACGAACTGCTGCACCGCACGGGCGTGTTCAAGGAGCGGCTGTCGCAGTCCGCGCTGTACGCCGAAATGCTCACCGTGAGCGACGCCGAGGCGCAGGAAGTGCGCGACTGGCTGGACGCCAAGGGCATGAAGTTCATCACCGGGCCGAACCCGGAGACCGATCTCACCGACCAGCAGATCCTGGGCCAGTGCAAGATGTACATTGCCGCCCTGCGCATCGCCGACGACTTCGGCTGCGACACCATCGGCATCCAGTACCAGCAGGGCCTCAAGGACCTCGCGCCCGCCTCCGACCTGGTGGAAGGCCTCCTGAACAACGTGGACCGGCCGCCGGTGAAAGCGCGCGGCAACGGGCGCGTCCTGTACGAGGGCAAGGCCCTCCCGCACTTCAACGAAGTGGACGAATGCGTCGGCCTCGACGCGCTGGTCACCAACCGCGTGTGGACGAAGCTGGGCTACGATCCCGAGACCACGCTGCACGACGTGCGCTACGGCGAACAGTACGGCGGCGAGTACGTGTGGGTGTACCTGATCTCCGGCTCGGCGCCGCCGCAACACTTCATCGGCGGCTACGCCGGCACGGTGAGCGAACGCCAGCCGTCGATGTACTTCCGCATGGGTGGAGGCACCGTGAAGGGCGTCTCCAAGCCGGGCGAAATCGTGTGGAGCCGCGTCTTCGTGGACGCCGGCATCCTCAAGGCCGACCTCGGCCGGGCGAAGGTCATCGAGCTGCCCGCCGAGGAGACCGAGCGGCGCTGGAAGATCACCACATCGCAGTGGCCCATCATGCACGCGGTCACCTACGGCGTGTCGCGCGACCAGTTCATGGCGCGGCACAAATCGAACCACATCAACGTGGCCTACGCGCCGGCGGCGGCCGATGCCGACAAGGCGCTGGCCGTGAAGGCCGCGATGTTCCGCGAGATGGGCCTCGACGTGTCCATCTGCGGCACCAACCACGGGCTGGAGTAGACAAATACAAACAGCGAGGGCCGGCAGCGATGCCGGCCCTTCGTGTCTGCGGCGTTCTGAGGCTCAGTCGGATTCGCTGGCGCGGTAGGGGTGCGAGAGGTATTCGCGGGATTCGCGGCTGCAGCGTGTGCCAGGGGCGGCGGCGACGACGGTACGGTAGGCCTCGCGGGCGAGGTCGCGCTCGCCGCGCAGGTCGTGGATCTGGCCGAGGCGCACCAGCGAGCGGACGCGGGTCAGCCGCTCTTCGGGGCCGGAAACCGAGGCGGCGCGGGCCAGCGTGGCGGAGGCGGCGCCGAGATCGCCGGAGCGCATCTGGATGAAGCCGCGGGCGTAGAGCAGCTTGGCGGGGTGGATGTGGGCGTAGCCGGGCGCGGCCGCCGCGCTGAGTTCTTCCACTTCGCGCAGGGCGCTCCAGGCCGCGGCGGAATCCCCGGCGTCCAGCACGGTGAAGATGCGGGCAAACCCGAACAGGTAGTTGCGCGGGTAGTCCGCCTGGAGTTGATCGACGAGCCGCGCGGACTGGCGCGCCATCTTTTCGTGCCGGTAGATGGTGGCCAGCAGGATGCGGGCGTCCTCGCGGTTGCGCCGGCCGTGGGCGGCCACTTCTGCCAGGGTGTCGAGGCCGCGCTGGCGGTCGCCGCGGATGCCGACGATGGCGGCCAGGAAGCGGAAGCCGGCGGGCAGGGTGGCCACGACGTAGTCGTTGATGGCCTGCATCATGCGGGCGTCGACATTGGCCGGTTCGAGCTGGGCGGCGCGGTTGTGCAACTGGCGGGCGGCGTTGCCGTCGCGCAGGGCGTCGAGCCACGCCTTCCTGACGAAGACCGAGTAGTTGGCGCGCAGGCCGTGGGCGGAGCCGAGGGCGAACAGGGCGGCCGTGTCGCCCGGCGCGCGCTCCAGGCGCGCCTTGGCCAGGCTCATGGCGGTGGAGATGGAGGCGTTGAACTCGCGTTCCTCTTCCGCGCCCAGGGCGAGCTTCGGCAAGCGGAAGACCGAAGTCAGGACGTCGTCGCCGGTGATGAGCGCGCTTTCCAGCAGGCCGGAGCGGAACATGGCGCGGTAGAGGATGGTCTGCGCCAGGTGGTTGTAGGCTTCGAGCCCCTGGGGATCGGCGGCGATGGCGGCGCGGAAGCTGTTGGCCGCTTCGTCGTATTCGAGGTTGTAGAAGTGGTCCAGGCCGCGGGCGGAGGCGGACTCCGAGGCAGCCAGGGCGGGTGAGAGGCCGGAGAAGGCGGCCAGCGCGGCCAGGACTGTCAACGAGGAGGCATGACGCTGCACGGAAGTTCACCCTTTCCCGCCGCGCCGCGCACGGAATCCGGGGCGGCGCGCGATATGGCCGGACAACTGATCGGCGGCTCTTCCGCTGCAGCTTTGAAGACGCGCTCGTCATTTCAGATGCCGGACAGGCGGCGCAGGTGACAGAAGCCGCGTCCGGGCTGCTCCGCGGCGGCCTTTGCTATGCTGGTGGGTTCAAAATCTCCCGGAGGTACTACCCTTGCGAGTTGGAATGATCGGGACGGGCGCCATTAGCCACAAGCACGCCCTTGCTTACGCAAACATCGGATACAAAATTACGGTCTGCACCGACATCTTCCCGGCGGCCGGGGAGAAGTTCGCGGCGCAGTACGGCTGCCAGTTCGTGCCCACCTTCGAGGAGGTGTGCAAGCACCCGGACGTCGATTTCGTGGACGTCTGCACGTTCCCGGATTTCCGGCTGCAGCCGATCGAGATCGCGGCGGCGCATGGCAAGTCCATCCAGGTGCAGAAGCCCATCTCCACCACGCTGGAGACCGCGCGGATGATGATCGAGGTGGCCCGCAAAGCGGGTGTCGTGCTGGGCGTGGTCAGCCAGCACCGCTTCGACGATTCCACCATCTTCGTGAAGAAGGCCATCGCGCAGGGCCGCCTGGGCCGCATCCTGCAGGCCGACGCCTACGTGAAGTGGTGGCGCAGCGAAGAGTATTATGCCCGCGCCATCAAGGGGAGCTGGGCCGTCGAAGGCGGCGGCGCGCTGATCAACCAGGCCGTGCACCAGGTGGACGTGCTGAACTTCCTCACCGGCGGCGTCGCGGAGCTGTTCGGCTACTGGCAACTGGCCGCGCGGCACAAGATCGAGAGCGAGGACGTCATCTGCGCGCTGATGAAGTACAAGAGCGGCGCCACCGGCGTCATCCAGGCTTCCACGGCCTTCTGGCCGGGCTACTCGGAGCGCATCGAGATCCACGGGACGAAGGGCACCTGCATCTTTACCGGCGACAAGCTGACCGCGTGGGACGTGATCGGCGACGAAGGCGAGCCCGCGCCGGTGGAAAAGGAAGTGATGAGCGGCTCCAGCGACCCGATGGCCATCCCGCTCACTCCGTTCGAACGGCAGTTCCGCGACTTCGGCAATGCGGTGGCCAACCGCACCACTCCGCTGGTCTCCGGCGAGGAGGGGCTGAGGGCGCTGGAGGTGGTGCTGGGCGTCTACGAGAGCTGCCGCAGCGGGCAGCCGGTGAGACTGGGCTAAATGAGCTGGACCGAAGTCCGCGTCCCGGCCACCAGCGCCAACCTCGGCCCGGGCTTCGACGCGCTCGGGATGGCGCTGAGCATCTACCTGGAGTGCCGCTTCCGGCCGGCCGAGCAACTGCAGATCCGGCCTTCCGGCCGCGACGCGCAGATGATCTCGCCGGGCGCCGACAACCTGATCTGGCAGACGGCGCTCCAGGTGGCCGAGCACGCCGGCCGGCCCATGCCGATGATCGAGCTGGAAGTGAACAACGACATCCCCATCGGCAAAGGGCTCGGTTCTTCGGCCGCCGCGCTGGTGGCGGGCGTCGTCATCGCCGACGAGATCCTGGGCCTCGGCTGGGACCGTCACAGGATCCTGGACGAGGCGGCCCGCATCGAAGGCCATCCGGACAACGTGTCGGCGGCCGTGCTGGGCTCCATCGTGGCCAGCGCCATCGACAGCGAAGGCATCACGCGCGCCGTGCGCATGCAACTGCCGGCGCGCTACGGCGTGGCGGTGATCGTGCCCGACTTCATCCTGCCCACCTCGGAGGCGCGCGCCGTGCTCCCCCAGAGCTTCAGCCGCGCCGACGCCGTGTTGAACATCCAGCGCTCCGCGCTGCTCATCGCGGCCATGCTGACGCAGACGACCGACGCCTTCCACGAAGCGCTGATGGACCGCCTGCACCAGCCCTACCGCGCCGCTCTGGTGCCCGGGCTGAGCGAGATGCTGGAGCTGCGCGCCGAAGGCCTGCTGGGCTGCGCGCTCTCCGGCGCCGGACCCAGCGTGCTGGTGTTCTACGAGCGCGGCCACGAGACCGTGTGCGAGGCCATGCAGCACATCTTTCGTCAGCACGGGCACGCCAGCGAAGTGCTGCGGGCGCACATCCCCGACCACGGCTACGATCTGCTGCAAGGGCTATAGCGGGGTGACGGACATGGCTGCCGGTGGTTCTGGTCCTGCTCCGCCGGGCGAAGGGCCCATCCGGTACGGTTGGAAGGAGATTGCCGATCATTTCGGCGTCACTGTCCGGACGGTGCAGCTTTGGGAGGCGGAGAAGGGCTTGCCCGTGCGGCGGTTGCCCGGCGAGCGAGGCAGGGCGTACGCGGCGGAAGCGGAGCTTCGCGCATGGAGAGAGACCGGAGCCGGCACGGGCGCGGCGGGGGCCGTTCCCGCGAACGGATCCGGCGGCCGCACCCGGCGGCTGGCGGGCGGCCTGGTGCTGCTTGGACTGGCGGTGCTGGGCGGCTGGCTGGGCTGGCGCTCGCTGCGTTTTCGCCAACCTTTGGCCGCGCGCGTCGAAGGCGGAGTACTCGTGGCGCTGGATCAGGCCTTAGACACGCTCTGGCGGACCGCGGTGGGTGCGGAGGCGGTAGCCGGGATTCCCCATGCGGGCCAATCAAGCGGTGTGCAGGTGCTCGATCTCGATGGCGACGGCCGCAACGAAGTGCTGTTCCTCAAGCGGCATGGGGGCACCAACCCGCCGTCCGGCGAACTGCTTTGTTTTTCCGTGCGCGGTTCTCCGCTGTGACAGTGGCGGGCCGGCGCCAGTCTAAGAGACCGCGGCCGGGGAGCCGGCGGGCGGGCGGTTTGGGATCACGCAGATCATCCCCTGGCGGACGGCCCGCGTGAGCGGGGTGGTACTGGTGGCCCGGGACGTGGCCGAATACCCATGCCAGGTGGTCCTTCTGGATGCAGCCGGACGGCCGTTGCGGACCTACTGGCACTCGGGACATCTCAACCTGAGCGCCGTGGCTGACATGGACCGCGATGGCCGTCAGGAGCTTTGGCTGGGCGGGATCGCCAATGCCTACAGGCAGGCCACGGTGGTGGTGTTGGATCCCGAGACCATGTCCGGCGCATCGCGCGAAGAAAAAGCCGGTTTTCAACTGGCGGATCTCGGCGCGCCACGGGAGAAGGCGCGCCTGCTGCTCTATCGCACGGAACTGAGCCGGAGCTTCGCGCCCTTCAACAGGGTGACCGAGATGCAAGCGCAGCGGGACCGGATGGTGGTGATGACTCGCGAGCAGACGAGCGGCCGGGCGCCCGACGGCAGCATCGTCTACATGTTCGGTCTGGGGGGCGATCTGACCGGCGCTTCCTTCGCCAGCCATTCCATCTCCGAGTACCAGGCCCGCGTTGCCGGGAAGATGCTGGATCCGGGCGCGTACACAAGGGACGAGGCGCGCCTGCGGGAAGGGCGTTGGTTGAAACGGTGGGACGAGCCTCGCGTGCCGGCCCGGGCCCCGGCGGCAGTAAGATAAGAATTGCCATGGCCAAGCCCGAGACCTTTGAACTGGAGTGCCCCTGTTGCGGGGCCACGCTGAAGATCGACCCGGTCCTGAAGGTGGTTCTCAGCCACGAGGCCAAAGAGGCGCCGAAGACGCTGGAAGACATCGGCGCCGGGCTGGAGAAGCTGAAAGGCGCCGAGCAGCGGCGGGAAGAGGCCTTCCGCAAGTCCTTCCAGCAGATGAAGTCGTCGAAAGACGTGCTCGCCGCGAAGTTCGACGAACTGCTGAAAAAGGCCAAGGAAGACGACCCCTCCAAGCCGCCGCCCAAGCCGCTGGGGCTGGAGTAGCCGTCAGGCCTTGCGGCGGATCTTCACGCCGCCGTTGACGGTCTCCACTTTCACCGCCGGGCCGCCGCCGCCCACTTTCAGATCCATTTTCCGCGGCCGGCGCCTGCCTTCGTAGACGGCGCCTTCAAAGTCGGACGACAGCCCGCCGTTGACGGTTTCCGCGTGGACGTCGGCCTGGAACGAAGCGGGGACCGCCAGCGTGACGCCGCCATTGACGGTTTCCACCTGCAGCCCCGTCCCCTCCCAGCGCGTGCCGGCCAGATCGACGTTGACGCCGCCGTTCACCGTCTCGCCTTTCACGGTGCCGTTGACGCCGGCGAGAGAGATGCCGCCGTTGACGGTCTCAAAGGAGATGTTGCCGCGGACATCGGCGACGTTGATCCCGCCGTTCACCGACTTCAGTTCCAGATCGATCTTGCGGGGCGTGAAGACCTCGTAGCTCACGCTCCACTTCTGGCCGCCCCAGCGGCCCATGACGCCGGAGCGGGGCCCGTCCGCCTTCACGCTGGCGCCGCCGGTTTCGATCCTGACCTCGGCCAGGCGGTCCCTGGCCTCGCTCTGGCTGTCGCCCCAGGCCTCGACTTTGGCGCGGACCAGAATCTCGTTCCGGTCCCAGGCCGCGACGCGGATGCCGCCGTTGGGCGCCGCATCCACCGTGAGCTTGCCTGCCAGCGCGGCCTTCAACTCCCGCATCTCGCAGACGCGGTTGGGCCTGCTGCCGCCCCTGTCGTCGCAGGAGAGTTTCTTCTCCTGGGCCGGCGCCAGGGCGGCGAACATCGAAAGGGCCGCCCCGAGGGCGGAAGCCGTGCGCAGATTCATCGCTGCACCTCCACCCGTGTAGGACGGCCCAATCCGGGAAAAGTTCGGTCGAAGTTGTTACTTCTTCTCCGCGCCGGAGGGGGGCAGGCGGCGGAACATCAGGTTGCGGTAGTAGGTGGTGCTCTTGGGGTCGTGGCCCTGCAGCGCCAAGTAGCCCTTCATGAAGGTGTTCTTCTCATCGACGAAGTCGGTGATCACCTTGCCGTTCACCTTGATGATGATGTGGTTGCCGTCGGCGATGATGTCCTGGGTACCCCATTCGCCGGGCTTGGTGGGGCTGTCGAAGTTCTTGTGGAAGCTGTACAGGCTGCCTGTTTTGACGGGATCGGTGTGGGTGGCGTTGACCTGCGCTTCGTAGCCCTTGGGGAAGCCGGGGCCCCAGGCGGTGCGGAAGTACATGCCGGAGTTGCTGCCGTCCATCACCTTGAAGTCGGCCTTGAATTCGCAGTTCTCGCACTCTTCGGTCATCCAGAAGAGGTGGCTGCGGAAGCCGGTGGTCTTGAGGGCGGGCTTGCCGTCTTCCTTGACGACGGACCAGGCCTGCGGATTGTCGTTGGCCTTCCAGCCATCGAGGTTCTTCCCGTTGAACATTTTGACCCACTTGCCGGGCTTGGCCGGCTTTTCGGCGGCGCACAGAGGCAGGGTGAGAACGAGGCCTGCCAGGAGAAGCATGCGGAGTTTCATGTCCGCCATTTTATTCGATCCGGGGCCGGCGGCGCGGGGCAATGCGCGCGGCCTGTGCCAAAGATCGCCGGGCGAGCCCGGCCGCGCGCCCGGTCTCGGGTAGAATCAAGAGGTTTGCTGGAACTTGATCGAGGCGACGCGCGCCCCTACCTGGCGCAGCAACTGGGAGTCGCGCCGGAATGCCTGCGTGCAACCTCCCTGGGGGGCGGTGTGTCGAATCACGTGTTCCTGGTGGAGGCCGGACCCCTGCGCTGCGTCGTGAAGCAGTCGCTGGGCAGGCTGCGGGTGGAGGCGGAGTGGCTGAGCCGCCGCGACAGGATTCACCGCGAATGCGCCGCGCTGCGGGCGGTGGCGCCCGCTCTGCCGGCTGGCGCGGTGCCGGCGGTGCTGTTCGAGGACCGCGAGAACTACGTGTTCGGCATGGAGGCGGCGCCGGCAGGCGCCCAGCCCTGGAAAACCGGACTCATGGCGGGTGAGGTCCGCGAGGAGTTGGCGGAGGAGGCTGGGCGGCTGCTCGGTACCTGGATCAGCGAGAGCGCTGGACGGCCCGAATGGTGCGGGGAGTTCGGCGACCTGACGGTCTTCGGGGAATTGAGAGTGGACCCTTACTACCGGTTCACGGCCGACCGGCATCCGGAACTCCGAGAGCGTTTCGCTGCGCTGATAGAAGAGTGCCTCGGCCGGCGGGTTTCTCTCGTCCACGGTGACTACAGCCCCAAAAATCTGCTGGTGTGCGGCGGCGGACTGATGGCCATCGACTGGGAGGTGGTGCACTGGGGCGATCCGTCCTTCGACGCCGCTTTCCTGACGAACCACCTGCTGCTGAAAGCGGTCTGCGTGCCGGGAGCCGGGACGAGGCTGGCCTCGGCCGCGGGGGCGTTCTGGCGCGGCCTGTCCGCCACGGCCGGGCCCGCTGCCGGCTGGCTGGAGCCGGCCGCCATGCGCCACCTGGGCTGCCTGCTGCTGGCCCGCGTGGATGGGAAGTCCCCGGCCGAATACGTGCGGGACGAGAGCCTGAAGAGCAAGCTCCGGGGGGCGGCCCGGGACCTGATCCTGCGGCCGCCGCTTTCGGCCGCGGAAGCCTTGGAACGGGTGATGCGATGGACCTGACGATTGCTGCCCTGCGGGCCTGGGAGATTCTGGATTCGCGCGGCCTGCCGACGCTCGAGGTGGAGTTGGCGCTGGCGTGCGGCGTGGCGGCCTCGGCGCAGGTGCCTTCCGGCGCCTCCACCGGCCGGCACGAGGCGTTGGAGCTGCGCGACCGGGACGCCTCGCGCTACGCGGGGAAGGGAACGCTACGGGCGTGCAGCCACGTGGAGGGAGAGATCGCGCGAGCCCTGGCGGGCCGGGATGGGGGCGGCCAGGCGGCACTCGACCGCTGCCTGATCGAGCTCGACGGCACGCCGGACAAGTCCCGGCTGGGCGCCAACGCGCTGCTCGGCGTCAGTTGCGCCGCGGCGCGGGCCGTCTCCCTGGCGCGCGGCGAGCCGCTGTGGAAGACTCTGGCTTCTTCCGCCGGGGTGGAGAGCCGGCCGCGCCTGCCGGTGCCGATGGTGAACATCCTCTCCGGCGGGCTCCACGCCGGACGCCAGATGGAGTTTCAGGACTTCCTGGCCGTCGCCCACGGCTTCGACTCTTACGCCGAAGCCCTGGAGGCCATCGCCGCCATCCACCGCGCCGCGCGCGAGCACCTGGACCGCCGCGGCTGCCTGTTGACCGGCGTCGCCGACGAGGGCGGCTGGGGGCCCGTGCTGGCCTCGAACGAAGAGGCCCTGGAGGTGCTGACCCGCGCCATCGAGACGGCC
>DAHVTI010000389.1 GCA_027324255.1 Bryobacterales bacterium
CGGGCGGAGACGCGGTACTTGCGGGCGGCGTCGGTGCGGATCTCCACGGTGATTTTGCGGAAGCCCTCGTTGGGGTTGGGGGCGGGGTAGTAGGTGACGGTATAGGAGTTGCCGAGATCTTCGCGGATGGACTCGAAGGCCTCGACCTGTTTCTGCCAGGTTTTGGCGAAGAAGCTCTTGCCGCCGGTGCGGGAGGCGAGGCGGCGGAAGACGCCGGTGGAGATGGGGTCGCGGCTGATGTCGGAGGTGGAGATGACGTAGATGGGGATGCCTTCGTCCTCGGCGACGGCGCGGACGTCGTCGGGGGCGACCATGGAGGCGGAGTCGGGGCCGTTGGAGAAGACGATGACGACCTTGCGGCCGGGGACCTTGGCGGCGTCGCGGAGGGTGAGGAGGAGGGCGTTGTAGAGGGCGGCCTCGTCGCCGGCGACGGCTTTGCGGAGGCCCTGGAGGACGTCGCTGCGATCGCGGTTGAGGGAGGCGGCGCGGGTGAGGTTGCGGGAGAAGGTGTAGACGGCGACGGAGTCGGCGCGGTCGAGGCCGCGGACGAAGTCGGCGATGGCGTCGGAGGCGTAGACGAAGCCGCGGTACATGTAGTTGGAGGTATCGAAGAGGACGAAGACGTTGGTGCCGACGAAGGCGTCGGTGGCGATGCCGCCTTTTTCGGGGTCGGCCTGGGCGGTGATGAGAGGCTTGACGGAGCCGTCGTCGAGGATCTGGAGGGGGGGAAGGTTGCCTTCGGCGAAGGTGTTGACCTTCTGGGCGATGCCGTCCTCGAGGATGTGGAAGTCAGCGGGTTTGAGGCCGTTGACGTAGCGTCCCTTGGAGTCGGTGACGGTAAAGCTGAGGACCACCATGTCGACCTTGACGCGGAAGGTTGGCTGGTCCTGTCCGAAGAGCATGGGGGGTGCGGTGAGGGCGGGGACGAGGGAGCCGCCGGCGGTGGCGAAGAAGTGTCTGCGGGAAAGCTTCATCGTGAGTCTCCGGGTGCGTGATCTCTAGTCTTCAAGGGAAGCCTTCTGCTGGAGGGCTTCGGCCTGGCGGGTTTGAGCGCGGACGCCGTCGGCGACGGTGCGCATGGAGCGGAGCAGGGCGGGCCAGTCCTCGAGGTGGGTGGCGAAGATCCGCTCGACGGTCTTCTGGGTCCACTCGGGGAGGAGGGTATTGAGCTGGGAGGGGCGCAGGAGGAGTTCGTCGGCGAGGGAGGCGAAGAAGAGGTTATTGGACTCCCAGCTTTCGGCGAGGATGCGGCTGGAGTAGCCCATCAGGGTGGGGAAGGTGCGGAGGTTGAGGAGTTCGGGGTGCTGGGAGTTGGCGAGGGTGGGCTTGGGGGTGCCGAAGGCCTCGGAGACGGCGGGCTGGTTGCAGAGGGCGGGGGCGGCGGCGGCGAGGGCGCGGATCTCGTCTATGAAGGCTGCGCCGGGCGCGAGCGCGGCGCCGGAGTCGAGTTTGAGCTCGACGGCGCGGGCGCCGAGGCTATAGAGCTCAGAGGGCGTGATGAGCTGCATGGCGTCGGAGACGCGGCCGGCGGCGAGGAGGTCGGAGACCTGGCGGACGCGGGCGGGGGGTGCGAGGTCGTCGAGAACCTGGAGGGCGGCCTGGCGGGTGGAGGCGTCGAGGGCGGATTCGGCGACGACGGTTTCGCCGAGCTGCATATGGAGGTTGACGTAATGGGCCTGGACGGGGGCGACGCGCCAGAAGCGGGGGAGTTTGGAGGTGACGAGGATCTGGGGGACGAGATCGCCCCAGATGAGGGCCTGTTCGCGGGTGGGGATGAGGAAGTTCTGTTCGGCCTCGGCGAGGGCGTAGGGGAGGGAGGCGAGGGAGCCGACGAGGCGACCGCCGGCGCTGGAGGGCCAGCCGGCGCCGAGGACCTCGGTCTGTTTCCAGGTTTGCTGGACGCCCTGGATGCCGATGAAGTCGTGGCTGCGGACGAACAGGGGATTGGTATAGAGGATCTGTGCGCCGGGCGGGGCGTAGTGGATGTAGAGGAGGCCGACGAGGGAGTCGCGGAGGAGGGGGGCGAGGAGGCCGCGGGCGTCGCGGAGCTTTTCGGGCTGGCCGGCGGCCTTTGCGATGACGGCGCGGAGGTTGAGCTTGCGCTGGGCATCGATGTGGCGTTCGGTCCAATAGCCGAAGGAGAGGCTATTGCGCTCCCGGGCGGAGAGGGAGGCCTTGGGGAGGTTCTGATCGCTGACGCGGGCGGCGAGGCGGTTGAGGAGGGCGGAATCGGCCTTTTCGCCCTTGGCGAGGGCGGCCAAGTGATCGTCGAGGTCGAAGAGGGTCTTCACCGAAAGCAACTTCTGGGCCTCGAAGCCGCGGAGCATTTCGGCGAGGAGGGCCTGATGGGTTTCCTGGTCAGTGGGATTGGCGGTGCCGGCGAGGAGGTCGAGGAGGCGGTCCTGGACGTTGACGGAGGCGAGGTCGCCGCCGGGGGAGGCGGCCTGGAGAAGAGTGATGACGCCGGAGCGGCCGGTGTCGAAGAGGTCGCGGCTGTTTTTGGTTTTGGAGAAGGGCTCGAGGACGGCGGCGAGGGCGGAGTCGGCCTGCTCGGGAGGGATGAGGCGCTGGCGGACGAAGATTTGCCAGAGGCCGGCGAGGGCCTGGAGTGTGCCGGCGGTATCGGCCTTGAGGGTGTTGTCGCGGATGTCGGCGACGGAGGCGGCGACATCGAGGAAGAGGAGGATGGTTTTGCCGGTGAGTTGGGGGGACTCGTTGAGGACGGGGTACTGGGAGCCGTAGAAGCGCCAGGCGACGGCGAGGCGGGAGACTGTGGCGGGATCGAGCGGGGTGGAGCGGCGGCGCTCGAGGTCACTGAGGGCGAGGAAGATTTTGAGGGGCTCGTTTTCGACGGCCTTGCGGGAGAGGCCGAACAGGGCTTCGACGAGGTCGTCGCCTTCCTTCCAGCCGGCGGCGGCTTTGGTGAGTTTGCCGTCGTACTTGCCGTTGGGGTGCTCGGTGAAGAGTTTTTTCCAGACGTCGAGGCCGCCGGGGATGAGGGGTGTGCCGCTTTCGACGCGCAGGCGGGCGGTGAGGAGCATGAGGTCGGTATTGGCGCGGAAGACGGGGCGGGCGGGGCCGGGGGAGGTGACCTTGCCGCGGAGGGCGCCGTAGAAGCGCTTGAGGCGGGAGGGATCGGTGAGGTAGTCGAGGGTGGGGCCGTGGATGCGGAGGAGGGAGTCGAAGTAGGCGGCGAGCCAGCCGTCGTCGCGGGTGACAAGGCGCTCGATGAACTGGACGCCCTTATCGGGGGAGGCGCCGGCGAGGTCGGACCAGGCGGGGACGGCGCGTTCGCCGCCGGGGACGGAGACTTTGCCGCCGCGGATGCGGAACATGCCGCCGAAGAAGTCGAAGACGTGGGCGAAGGCGCGGATGCGGGAGACGGGGAGGGCTTTGCGGACGTCCTCGGCGGTTTCGGGGTCGAGTTTGGCGAGGCCGAGGTAGAGGCGGCAGAGGGAGGGGTCGGCGAGGAAGGCGTCGATGAACTCGCCGCTCTGTTTTTCCTTGGAGGAGAGCCAGTATTCGGAGGAGTAGAAGACGGGGACAACGGTGGGCTTGTAGTCGTAGGTAAAGGGGCGATTGGTGCGGAGGGCCTCTTCGAGTTCGGCGAGGGGGAAGCCGGAGTCCATGGAGAGGAAGGCGCGGGTGGCGTTGACGGTTTCGAGGACGACGTCGGAGCCGCAGCCGCCGCGCATGCGCAAGCCGAGGATCTTGAGGAGGTCGGCGGTCCGGGTGGACTCGCAGGCTTCGATTTTGAGGATCCTATCGGCGCCGGTGAGTCTTTCGAGTTCGCGGGCCTGGCCGAGGTAGCGGATGACGAGTTTGAGGTATTCGGTCTGCTCGAGGCCTTCGCTGCCGCTGAGGGCCTGGTAGCCGTTGGTGACGATGTTGCGGGCGAGGGCGAGGAGGATTTCGCGCTGGGGGAGGTCCGGGGAGAGGGCGGCCATGCGGGCGAAGCTGGCGAGGGGGCCGGGGATGGCG
This sequence comes from Bryobacterales bacterium, assembly GCA_027324255.1. Taxonomy (GTDB): domain Bacteria; phylum Acidobacteriota; class Terriglobia; order Bryobacterales; family Bryobacteraceae; genus Paludibaculum. The sequence continues at coordinate 3,982 of DAHVTI010000389.1, forward strand.
ACGGTGCCGGAGGGGAGGGAGGCGACGGGGGTGGAGGCGGGGGCGAGAGTGAGGCCGAGGCCGCCGGCGGCGTGGAAGGCGTCGAGGTTCTTTTGGGCGGCGTCGCGGTGGCCGGCGAGGAGGTTGAGGACCGCCAGGCGGCGCAGGGCGTGGAGGCCCTGGGGCGAGCGGGGGCCGGCGGCGACTAGTTTTTCGTAGGCGCCGAGGGCGCGTGGATCGCCGCGCCGATCGAGGAAGGCGGCGTACTGAGCGAGCGCGGCGGGATCGCGCGGATTGGACTTGAGCGAGTCCTGGAGGATGAGGAGGGCGTCGCGGGCCTGGCCGCGGACCTCCATGTCACGAATGCGGGAGGCGAGATCGTCCGCGCCCCACGCCGTCGTCAAGAGACCGGCAACCAGTGTGCCGGAAAGCATCCCAAAGAGCCGATTCACGAGCATTACCGTCCCCTCCGGTCGAGCTGTGACCAGGAAATATGGTGTATGACTCTACCACACTTGGAGAGCGAAGTTGTCAACAACTGGTAAAAACCAGCGCCCCTTTGTCTCAGCCCCACCGGACCCAAGCCCTTATCAAACAGTGATGCGCCATCCGGCGGATGGATGCAAGGGGTTAGGGAGGCGTAAGCTGGTTTCGGAGGCTTTAGGCACAACCGATGCGCATTCCCGCACTTCTTCTTCTCCTGACACTGGCGCTGCCGTTGGCGGCGGCGGAGCACACCATCGCGGTGGTGGGGCTGGTTCATTCGCACGTCTGGGGGCACCTGGGCAAGATGGTGAAAGGGCAGCCGGCGCGGCTGGTGGGCGTGGCGGAAACGGCGCCGGACCTGGTGGCGGAGGCGCAGAAGCGCGGAGTGCCGGCGGAGCTGATCAGCGCCGACTGGAAGAAGATGATCGACGAGAAGAAGCCGGAGATCGTGTGGGCGTTCGTGGAGAACAACCGGCACCTGGAGATCGTGCAGTATTGCGCGCCGCGGAAGATCCACGTGATGTTCGAGAAGCCGCTGTCGGCTACGTACAAGGAAGCGCTGGCGATCCAGGGTCTGGCGGCGAAGCACGGGATCTACGTGCTGTCGAACTATCAGATGGCGTGGTGGCCGACGAACTACGCGGCGCAGGCGATCGCGGATTCGGGGCAGTTGGGCGAGGTGTGGCGGATCCGGGGGATTGTGGGACACGGGGGGCCGGGCGGGCCGACGGGGCTCAACAAGCACTTCTTCGACTGGCTGACAGACCCGGTGAAAAACGGCGGCGGGGCCATGGTGGACTTCGGCTGCTACAACGCGTTGTGGAGCCTGATGTACCTGGGGCGGCCGGAGACGGTGTACGCGCAGGTGAACAAGCTGCGGCCGGAGGAGTTCCCGAAGGTGGAGGACAACGCGACGATCGTGCTGCACTACCCGAAGGGGGTGGCGGTGCTGGAGGGGTCGTGGGATCTGCCGCGGAGTTTCCAGGACCTGGAGGTGTTTGGGCGGAAGGGGAGCGTGTACATGACGGGGCAGAAGGTGGAACTGAGGGTGGGGCGCGGGGCGGCGCAGGATGTGATGGTGAAGCCGCTGCCGGCAGGCGAGGCGGAGCCGATCGCGTACATGATCCAGTGCATTGAGACGAAGACGGCGCCGAAGGGGATGACGTCGATCGAGTTGAATGCGGGGGTGGTGGAGATTATCGAAGCGGCGAAGGAGAGTGTGCGGACGGGGCGGGCGGTGGCTCTTAAGAAGTAGGGAGTTGGCGTTGAGGAAGGGGGGCGCGACCGCGCCCCCTTTTTTGATTTGGGGTGGTTGTAACGGGGTTAGGATCGACGGGGAATCAAGGGGTTGCGGGGGGTGGATTGCAGATTT
>DAHVTI010000393.1 GCA_027324255.1 Bryobacterales bacterium
CATCCGAACCGCCGGCGGCCTGCGCCACTCCGACATCACTCCGAAGTCCGCCTATCTGAACCGGCGGCGTTTCCTGGCCGCCATGTCTTTGGCGCCGGGCGTGGCGCTGGCCGGCACGAAGCTGCAGGGCGTGGCGAAAAGCAAGTACAGCACCACGGAAAAGCCAACCCCTTACAACGACGTCACCACGTACAACAACTTCTACGAGTTCGGGACGCAGAAGGACCAACCCGCCGTGCTGGCCCGCAACTTCCGCACGCGCCCATGGACGGTCACCGTCGAAGGCGAGGTGGCCAAGCCCGTGACGCTGGATCTCGACGCCGTCCTCAAGCTGGCGCCGCTCGAGGAGCGCATCTACCGCATGCGCTGCGTCGAAGGCTGGTCGATGGTGATCCCCTGGATCGGCTTCCCGCTCAACGCGCTGCTCAAAACCGTCCAGCCCACGGCCAAGGCGAAGTACGTCGCGTTCCAAAGTTATTACGATACGAAGCAGATGCCGGAGTCCCGCTACGCCAGCCTGCCTTTCCCCTACGTGGAAGGTCTGCGGATGGACGAAGCGATGCACCCGCTCACCCTTCTGGCCGCCGGCCTCTACGGCGAGACGCTGCCCAACCAGAACGGCGCGCCGCTGCGCCTGGTGGTGCCGTGGAAGTACGGCTTCAAGGGCATCAAGTCCATCGTGAAGCTCAAGCTGGTCTCGCGCATGCCGCCCACCACCTGGAACCTGGCCAACCCCAGCGAATACGGCTTCTTTTCCAACGTCAACCCCAAGGTGGACCACCCGCGCTGGAGCCAGGCCCGCGAGCGCCGCATCGGCGAGTTCTTCAAGCGCGAGACGCTCATGTTCAACGGCTACGGCGACCAGGTGGCCTCGCTCTACAGCGGCCTGGAACTGCGCCGGAACTTCTAGCCATGCTGAGTGTCCGCAGGCTCAAGCCGGCCATCTTCCTCCTCTGCCTGGCGCCTCTCGGCGCCCTGCTGTGGCGCGGCTTTCATCAGGACCTGGGCGCCAATCCGCTGGAGTACATCACGCACTCCACCGGCGACTGGACGCTGCGCTTCCTGCTGCTCTCCCTGGCTGTCACCCCGCTGCGCCGGATCACCGGTCGTCCGGAATTGATCCGCTTCCGCCGCATGCTGGGCCTGTTCGCCTTCTTCTACGCCTCGCTGCACCTCGTCACATACCTCTGGTTCGACAAGTTCTTCGACGTCGCAGACATTGTGAAGGACGTGGCGCGCCGGCCGTTCATCACCGCCGGCATGGCGGCCTTCCTGGCGCTGGCGCCGCTGGCGGCGACGTCCACCGCCGGCTGGATCCGCCGCCTCGGCGGCAGGAACTGGCAGCGCCTCCACCGCCTCGTCTACCTGGCCGCCGCGGCCGGCGTGGTGCACTACTACTGGCTGGTGAAATCAGATATCCGGCGGCCGGTACTCTACGGCGCCATCGCCGCTCTCCTGCTGCTGGCCCGGGTCCCGGTGCGGCGCTTGCGGCCCGCCGGCTGAGCGGCCTCGCACGCCGCCCGCTTGCGCCTCTGCACGCCGGACCCGCGGCGCTACAATACCCCTTTGGCCCGCCATTCCCCATTCCGCAACCACCTGGAGGCCGCCCTTGTTCGGTCGCTGCTGGCCGCGTACCGTTACGCCCCCTTCCGCCTGGGCCTCAGCCGCACCGCGTTCCGCCTATTCGACGCCGCCGCGCCGCGCCTCCGCCGCGCCGCCCTGCGCAACCTGGAACTGGCCCTGCCGGAGACCTCCCCCGCCGAGCGCGCCCGCATCCTGGAAGGCTGCTGGCAGTCGCTTTCGCGCGTCCTGGCCGGCATCGCCTGCTTCCCGGACATCGACAAATCCAACGTCCACCGCTTCATCCGTTACGACGGCTTCGAGCACTTCGAAGCCGCCAAACGGCGCGGACGCGGCGTCCTCTTCGCCACCGCCCACCTCGGCAACTGGGAGTTCTCCGCCTTCGCTCATGCCCTGATGGCGGAGCCGATGTCCATCGTCGTCCGCCCCATGGACAACCCCCTGCTTGACGACCTGGCCACCCGCTACCGCACGCTCTCCGGCAATGCCGTCATCGGACGCGGCAAGGACTTCCTGCGCCCCCTGCTGGCAGCCCTCCACCGCAACGAAGCCACCGGCATCCTCATCGATCAGAACGTCACCGCCGACCGCGGCGTCTTCGTCGACTTCTTCGGCCTGCCCGCCTGCGTCGACTCCGGCTTCGCCCGCCTGGCCGCCCGCACCGGCGCCGCCGTCATCCCCGGCTACGCCCTGTGGTCCGAGGAAGAGTCGCGCTACGTCCTGGTCTTCGAGCCCGAAGTCGAAATCACCGGCGACACCCTGCGCGACACGCAGGCCATCCACGCCCGCCTGGAGGCGGCCATCCGCCGCCACCCCGGGCAGTGGATGTGGATCCACCGGCGCTGGAAGACGCGGCCCCCGGGCCAGCCGCCGCTCTACTGACCTACTCCACCGCCACCGCGGCTTTTTTGAGCTGGTCCAGCTTCGGGAACCGCGCGTCCAGGTAGCTGTTGCCCTGCTGCTGGATCCGCGCCGGCTCCGGCCCCCGCCCCGGCGGCGACCACTCGCCGTAGCCCCCGTACAGCTTCTCCACCACGTCCATCCCTTCCACCACGCGGCCGAAGGGCACGAAGGCCGCGCGGTCCAGTTCCCGGTTGTCCTTCAGGTTCACGTACACCTGCGTGCTGCGGCTGTTCTTGCCCGCCTGCGCGAACGCCACCGTGCCGCGCGCGTTCTTCTCCTTCACCGGATCGTCGTCGATGGCCGTGCTGCCCACCATGGCGTTCACCATCGGATCGCCCGCCATGCCGAACTGCACGATGAAGCCCGGCCGCACGCGGAAGAACCGCGAATCGTCGAAGAAGCCCGTCGTCACCAGCTTCCAGAAGCGCTCCGCGCCCTTCGGCGCCCAGGCCCTGCTCACCTCGATGACGAACGGCCCGTGCGTCGTCTCGATGCGCGCCTTCCAGACGTCCGGCATCACCGCCGGCGCCTTCTTTTTGGGCGCTTCCGCCTGCTTCGGCGCCTCGCCCCCGCAGCCGGCCAGCGCGGCCAGCACGCAAACCAGCATTCCTGTTCGCATGGCCGCTATTCTTCTCTCTCGCGCCGCGTCAAGTCAACCTCGCCATACCGCCTCTTTCCCCGCCTGCTCACCTGTTTGCCGGACTGTCCGGGATTCCCAGCCAATGCTAATCTGAGCGCGGTGCGGTTGGGGGCTCGTCTGTCCGGCGGATACCGGCCGCCCGAAAAGGATTCATTCATGCCTACTCTCGAGCAGTTCAAAACCAAGTACGCCTCCGTGCTCGATATGGTCCGCCGCCGCAACGTGCGCCTCGACCATCTCCATGTCGAAGGAGAAAAACTGGTGATCACCGGCGCCGCGCCGTCGGAAGAGGTCCGGAACGAGGTCTGGAACCAGATCAAGGCCGTCGATCCCCTCTACGCCGATCTCCAGTGCCAGATCGACATCGATCCGTCGCTTCCCCCGCCCGTCCGCACCCACACCGTCGTGGCCGGAGACTCGCTCTGGAAGATTGCCCGGAAACACCTCGGCAACGGCGCCGCCTATCCGCGCATCATCCAGGCGAACCCCGGCAAGCTCAGGGACGACAAATCCGTCATCCATCCCGGAGACGTGCTCGTCATTCCTGAACCATGATGGCGCCCGCCGCGCCCGTCCCTACCACGCCAGCAGCTTCGTGAACTCCGCCAGGTAGCGCCGCCAGACCGGCCACGTGTGCGCGCCCTCCGATTCCACCCACGTGTGCTTCACCTGCTTCGAATTGAGCCACTCCACCAACTGCCGGTTGCCGGCCATCAGGCGGTCGTCCTTGCCGCAGGCGATCCACAGCAGCTTGATGCGCGCGTTGTCCTGCCCCGACAGGTCCTTGTACACCTCTTCAGGCTTGCCGGCCGAGCCGCCCGCCGAAAACGCCCCGATCCAGGCGAATCTGTCCAGGTTGTTCAAGCCGACCAGCAGCGATTCTCCGCCGCCCATCGACAGCCCGGCAATCGCCCGCTTCTCTCGCTTCTTCTCAACCTTGTAGGCCTGCTCCACCGCCGGCAGCACTTCGCCCAGCAGCGCCTCGCCCCACTTCGAAGCGTTGTTCTTCCAAACCTCCGGCGTGCGCGGAATGCCCGTCCGCAGCGTTTCAACCGGCACGCCGTAGCCCAGCGGCATCACCACCACTAGCGGCTTCACCTGCCCTTGCGCGATCAGGTTGTCCAGGATCAGGTTGGCCTTGCCCACCGTCGTCCAGCCGTCGGCGTAATCCGAGTAGCCGTGGCACAGCACCAGCAGCGGATACTTCTTTTTGCCGTCGTAGCCGGGCGGCGTGTACACGTAGTAATCCCGCTTGTCGCCCACCAGCTTCGATTCGTAGAAGTGGTGGTGCACCGTGCCGTGCGGCACGTTGGTCTGCTCCCAATTGCGCGGCGGATCGCCCGGCACCAGCACGGCGCTGGTCACCGACAGCGCGTTCGTCTTCACCTGCCCGTTGGCGGGATCCACAAAACCCGTGCCGTCCACCGCGAAGCCGTAGCCATAAATGTCCGGCTCCAGCGGCGGCGTCGTGACGGCCCACACGCCGCCTTCGCCCTTCGTCATCGTCAGCCGCGGCTGGCTCTC
>DAHVTI010000406.1 GCA_027324255.1 Bryobacterales bacterium
GCCGGGGAATGCCGGAGGTTTGCCTGCGGGAAGGCAAAAACATGTTGCGCGGCGCGGCCGTTACGCAGCCGTAGTGGACTGCGCCGGAAGCGGAACAGACTCCTATGCTTGTCTTTCACCTCTACAGAGACCGGCCGTTCCTGGCGGGGCTGGCTTGGGCAGGAATGAAGTTCACGGTACTGAAGCCGGGCAATGCAAAGGCGCTGGTCACTTCTCGAATGCTGCAGGCGGCGCAGCGCGAAGAGGTGAAGGTAATCGCCGCAGCAAGGTAGCGAAAGGCAAGCGGGGGCGGGAGCTATCGAAAGGTGCGAGGGCAGCGGACGGCAGGTTTTCTTACGCGATTTGCTAAAAACGTGAGGCAGCGCGAAGGACTTGGCCGAACGAGGGATTCACAAGGGTGGCATGTGGGGCACCCCCCGTGGGGCGTTTGTCCGGGACAGAGAGAGAGGGAATCATGAAGTACGCTCGTCTCGCAGTTCTGATCGTGGCCTGCTGCCTGCCGGCTATGGCATGGCGGGGCACGGGAAGAACCGTGCACATCCCGTTCGCCTTCGAACTGGCCGACAAGCTGATGCCGGCCGGAGACTACTGGCTGACTCACTTCACCGCCACACCGGGGGTAGTTCTGATCGAAGGTGCGAACCTCCAGCGGAGCGCCTACGTGCTGACGGGGCTGACGGCGCCGGACGTCCCGACACTGGGCGAGACGTCCCTGACATTCAACCGCTTCGAAGACCGGTATTTCCTGACGAGCGTCACGTTCCTGGACCTTCCGTACACGGTGGTCCCGGAGCGAAAAGGAACTAGTCACCTCCAAGATCGTGAAGGCGGCCTCGCTGCGGCCGGTGGTGGTGAAGATCCTGGCAGCCGCGCGGTGAGGGTGTGCGCGCGGTTGAGCGGGGCGTTCTGAAGCTGTCGCCGAGAGATGGGGTGGGGTGAGAGTGCCGGCGCGGGTCCGGGCACGCTAAGCTGAGGCCATGCGCCTGCTGCTTGGCGAGCCTGGATCCGGCAAGACGACGAAAGTGCTGGGGGAGGTGCGCCAGCAGGGCGGGAGGAACGACATCCGGGTGGTGGTGCCGACGGCCACGATGGCGGAGCACCTGCGCAACCGGCTGGCGCGCGAAGGATTTGCGACCAGGCCGTCGTGCGTTTCGACGATGGCCGGGCTGGTGGAGGAGATTGCGCCTGAAATCGGCACGGCGGACGGGGGGGCAGCGGCGCTGCTGACGCAACTCGTCCTGGAAGAGAAACAGATCCCGGCCTATGCCGCGCTGAGCGGTAGCCCGGGGCTGGCGCGCGCGCTGTCCGGGGCGATGGAAGAACTGGCCAACGCTGGCTGCGATGCGCTGCAATGGGCGGCGCTGGAGCGGATGGGCGTCCATCACGAGCGGACCCTGGCCGAAGCCTATGAAGGAGTGGAGAGGAGGCTGGCGGAGTGCGGGCTGACGTGGCGGGCCGGGCAACTGGCGGCGGCGGCACGGCGGGTGAGGGAAAGCGGAACGGGCATCGGCAAGTTGTGGCTGGACGGGTTCTTCGCGTTTTCGCGGGGCGAGCTGGAGCTGATCCGCAGCCTGCGCGAACACGCCGACGTGACCGTAACGCTGCCCGAATGGGAAGGGGCGGCTGTCGCGCGCGAAGAGCTGCGCCGGATGGGTTTCCGGGAAGAGCGGTTGAAGCGGCAGAGGCGCGAGCCGCGCGTGACGCTGGCGGCGGCCGCCACGCGGGAGCGGGAGGCCAGCGAAGCGGCGCTGCGGCTGCTGGAGGAACGCGCGAAGGGGCGCGCCTGGCACGAGATGGGCGTGGTGATCCGCGGATTGCAGCCCTACGCGGGACTACTGGAAACGACGCTGCGCCGCGCCGGCATCCCGGTGCGCAGCTACTCTGCCATGCCGCTCAGCGGGCACCCGGCGGGGCGATTCCTGGCGGCGGTAGTGGAGGCGGCGCTGAGCGGCTGGGAGGGGACGAGGACACTGGAGGCGCTGCGGTCGGCGGTGGCGCAGAGCGGGCAGGACGTAGCGGATGACGGCTGGGAGCACCGCGTGCGGGAGGCGCTGCCGCTGGCCGGCCTGGACGCGATGCGGCGCTTTGCCGGGAGCCGGGTGGACGCCTGGCGGCCGATGGAGAACTGGGCGGGGGAGACGGCCACGCCGGCCGAGTGGGCAGCGCGGCTGGGCGGCCTGCCGCGCCTGGCGGCGGTGCCGCGGAGCGGCGGCGCGCATTCGACGGAAGAGGTACGGGCGTGGCGGAGCCGCGCCGCGGCGTTGCGCGCGTGGTCGGACTGCCTGGCGAGGACGGCCGCGCTGCTGCCGGCCGAGCCGCTGCTGCTGGACGGTTTCTGGCGGCCGGCGCAGACGGTGATGCGGGAGACGAGCGTCCGGGAGCAGGATCCGCGGCGCGACGCGGTGCACATCCTGGACGCGATGGAAGCGCGGCAGTGGGAGTTGAAAGTGGTGATCGTGTGCGGGCTGCTGGAAGGCGAGTTCCCGCGCACGGCGTCCGCCAGCGCGGTGCTGGGAGAGGATCTGCGGCAGCGGCTGCGGAACAGCGGGGTGATGCTGAAGACGCGCGGGGAACGGGAGTCGGAGGAGGCGTTCCTGCTGGAGGTGGCGCGGTCGCGGGCCACTGAAGAGTTGGTGCTGAGCTGGCCCGAATACGATGAGCAGGGGCGGCCGGCGCTGCGCAGCTTCGCGCTGGACCACCTGGGGGGAGAGGCGGCGCGGGCGCGCGCGCTGGAGGTGGAGCCACGCGCGCAGGCAGGACGTGCGCCGCGCCCGGCGCTACAGGGGAGCGACCTGCTGGAGGCGGTGCGGAGCCGGCATCCGTCGCAGCGGCCGACGGCGCTGGAGGTCTACCTGCAGTGCCCGTTCCGCTTCCATGCCGAGCAGACGCTCGGGCTGGCGGAGCCGCCGGGCACGCCGGCGGAGCGGCTGAACGGGCGGGCGCTGGGCACGCTGATCCACAAGGTGATTGCCGGCTGGCATCGCGGCGAAGGCGAATTGGAAGAGCTGTTCGAGAGGCTATGGCAGGAACTGCTGCGCAAGGAGCGCATCCCGCCGTCGCACCGCGTGGAACTGGCGCGGCTGACGATGCTGCGCAGCCTGCGCTTCTACCAGCAGGACAACCGGGTGCGGGAGGGCTGGAAGGTGGAGGTGGAGATGCCGCTGGAGCTAAACGGAGAGGGGCTGGCGGTGCGCGGGCGGGCGGACCGTGTGGACACGTCGCTGGAGGGGCAATGCATCGTTTACGACTTCAAGTATTCGGGGGGCAGCGGAGTCAGCGAGAAGGCCAGGATGCAGGAGGAGGGGCTGCTGGTGCAGGGCGGGCTGTATCTGGCGGCGCTGCGCGAGAGAGGACTGAGCCCGGCAGGATTCTACTTCGCCGGGGTGCGGGGCGAGCCGTCGTGGAAGGGGTCTGAGGACCCGGCGAAGGTGGAGCAGCAGATCGAGACCTCGCTGGCCGCGGCCCGGTCGGCGGTGGAGCGGATCTACGGAGGTGATATCCGCGTGGCGCCCGCCACCGACAAGACGTGCGACTACTGCGCCTTCGTGGATGCCTGCCGCGTTCAAGAGGGGCAATGGCTCAAGACGCAAGAGGCATCCGAGTAGTCCTGCGCAACGGGGGCGCGCGGCCGGGTCCGGCGGCCAGAAGCGGCGCCGGTGCGGCGGGATGCCCGGAGCCGTGTGCCGCCGATCCCGGAAGCGGACCCGGGTAGAGGCCAAGCTCGCGAGGGCCAACCGGGCCCTCGTCAAACGGCCTGACCTCCATCCGGCACGGATGTGATGTGGGTCTGCCTGTGAACAGGACTGCGAGCTAGGCCATGTTTTCGATGATGGCCGTCGCAAATTCGGAGGTCTTGACCTTCGTTGCGCCTTCCATCTGGCGGTGGAGGTCGTAGGTGACCTTTTTCTGGGCAATGGCCCCGGTGATGCCCTTCTCGATGAGAGCAGCAGCCTCTTTCCATTTCATGAATTCGAACATCATGATGCCGGAGAGCATGACGCTGGACGGGTTGATGACGTCGAGGTCCGCGTACTTGGGCGCGGTGCCGTGGGTGGCTTCGAAGATGCCGTGCTGGTCGCCGATGTTGGCTCCCGGGGCCATGCCGAGTCCGCCGACCTGGGCGGCGCAGGCATCGGAGAGGTAGTCGCCATTGAGGTTCGGCGTGGCAAGAACGTCATACTCGTCGGGGCGCAGGAGGACCTGCTGGAAGATGGAGTCGGCGATGCGATCCTTGACGAGAAGCTTCCCGGCGGGCAGATCGCCGGAGAGTTCAGATTCGGGGATACAGACATCGGCGAACTCTTCCTTGACGAGCTCATAGCCCCAGTCGCGGAAGGCGCCCTCGGTGAACTTCATGATGTTGCCCTTGTGGACGAGGGTCACCGATTTTCGGCCGTTGGCAAGGGCGTATTTGATGGCCTGGCGGATGAGACGTTTGGAACCGGTAACGCTCATGGGCTTGATGCCGATGCCGGAGTCGGGGCGAATCTTGGCGCCCATTTCCTGCGTGAGGAAGTCGATCACTTTTTTGGCTTCGGGGGTGCCCTCGCGGTATTCGATGCCGGCGTACACGTCCTCGGTGTTTTCCCGGAAAATGACAACATCCAGTTTTTCGGGCCGCTTCATGGGTGAGGGGACACCGGTGTAGTATTTGACCGGCCGCTGGCAAACGTACAAGTCGAGGATCTGACGCAGAGAGACGTTCAGGCTGCGGATCCCGCCGCCGACAGGCGTGGTGAGCGGGCCCTTGATGGCGATGTGAAAGCGCGTGATGGCGTCGAGAGTGTCCTGGGGAAGCCAACTTTGGACGGCGTTGAAGGCTTTCTCGCCGGCGAGAACTTCGAACCAGGCGATTTTGCGCTTGCCGCCGTAGGCCCTTTCCACCGCGGCGTCAAAGACGCGGCGCGAGGCCTTCCAGATGTCCCGCCCGATGCCATCGCCCTCGATGAAGGGAATGATGGGATTATCCGGAATTGTCCACGTGCCATTCTCGACGCGGATCTGAGCGCCATCAACGGGTACTGGGATTGAGTTGTATGATTCCATATTCGACTTCCTCTCTTCTGACTGGACAGCAGGCAGACTCAGCCGCCCCTGCGCTCAGGCCGCAAAGTGATACCTCTCATTCTTGTATAGCATTGCGGACAAGCAGAGTCCAACGTCTGGTTCCGGCTCTGGTGCGCGCTGCAAATCCCGCAACGAACAGGCATCCACAATGTGCCATCCCGGACCGGTCTTTTGCAGCTCTCAGGACCAGGACGCCATCCAGGAGCGGATGGGGACGCGGAGCGTGCTGAGAGCCCAAGGGAAAACGTGCGACTACTGCGCCTTTGCGGACGGCTGCCGCATCCAAGAGGGGCAATGGCTGAAGACACGGGAAGCATCCGAGTGATCCTGATCAACGGCAGCGCGCGTCCGGGCAACTACACGGGCAAGGCGCTGGCGCTGGTAGAGAACGAGTTTCGCAAACACGGGCAGGTGCAGGCGGAAGTGATCGAGGCGGGCCGGCTGGGTCTGCCGCTGCCTGGCACGGACCCGGACAACGCCGCGGCCAAATTGCTGCGGGAGAAAGTGCGGGGGGCCGCGGCGGTAGTGCTGGCGACGCCGGAGTATCACGGGAGCTATTCGAGCGTGATCAAGCTGGCGGTGGAGAACCTGGGGTTCCCGTCGGTGCTGGCGGGCAAGCCGGTGGCGCTGCTGGGGGTGGCGGCGGGCACGATTGGCGCGGTGAAGTCGCTGGAGGCGCTGCGCGGGGTGGTGTCGCACGTGGGCGCGCTGGCGCTGCCGCTGGCGGTCTCCGTGGCCAACGTGCAGAAGGTGTTCGACGAGCAGGGCAACTGCCTGGACGCGGGCGTGGAGCGGCACGTGCGCCGCGTCGCGACGGGCCTCATGGATTACCTGCACCAGCACGTGTGCCCGGCGGTGACGCTGGAACGGCTGCTGCGGGAAGGCGTGGCGGCGGTTTAGCGCGCGGGGGCGGCGCCCAGCTCCTTGAGCAGGGTGTCCGCCTCCTCGACGTCCTTCAGCAGCCAGAGGAAGAAGCGGATGTCGACGTTGACGTTGCGGGCGATGTCGGGGTTGTAGCCGAAGTCGTTGGCGACATTTTCCCAGACGCGGTCGAAGTTGAGGCCGACGAGTTCGCCGCGGCCGTTGACGGTGGGGCTGCCGGAGTTGCCGCCGGTGGTGTCGGCGTCGGCCAGGAAGTCGAGCGGGATTTTGGCGGGGTCGATGCGCGCGGCGGCCTCGCGGACGGAGGCGGGGACGTCGAAGGGCTCCTCGCCGGTGTCCTTTTCGAGCATGCCGGCGAGGGTGGTCTGCGGGGTGCAGAAGACGCCGTCGCGGGGCGAGTAGCCCTTCACGTGAGCGAAGCTGACGCGGAGGGTGGAGTTGGCGTCGGGGGCGACGGGCTTGCCGGCGAAGGCGATGACGGCGCGGCGCCAGGCGGGGCGGAGGCGGGCGACGGCGCCGTCGTCCTGCTTGTTGGCCTGATCGAGGGCGCGCAGGGCGGGATCGAGGGCGAAGGCGAGATCGAGCAGGGGGTCGTGGCGGGCGCGGAGCTGCTCCGTGGTTTCGGTGAACATCTTCAGGCGCCCCGTGAGTTCTGTCACCTTGGTGGAAGCGTAGAGCGCATTGACATCCGGAGCGGAGGCGAGCGGCGACTGCCCGGCGGCCTGCAGGCGGCGCAGCAGGGAGGAGAGCAGGGCCACGTCGGCCGGCTCGAAGAAGCTCTTCTGGTCGCGCTCCAGCCGGTCGCGCAGACGGGGCAATTCGCGCTCCATGTACGCGGCGTCGCGCTCCATGTCTGGTTTGACGCGTTCGGCGGCGAGGCGCACGAGTTGGGTGGCCTGGCGCAGGGCGATGGGGCCGTTGGCGATGCTCGCCAGCAGGAAGTCGCGCACGGCGGTGGCGCGGCGCTTTTCGGTGAGGGCGTCGAGCTCGTTTTTGGCGGCGACGGCGGGAGCGAAGGCGGGGCGCTGGGCGGCCCAGGCCAGGACGCGGGCTTCGAGCTGGGCCTGCTTCTCGATGATGCGGCCGCGCTTGAGGCCGGCCAATTGCCCCTGCGCGTTCTTGGCGACGTTGTTGAGACCCTTCTGGGTGGACGCCACGGCGATGGTGCCGGCGGCGCTGCCGCGCGTGGTCTCATCGAGCAGGCGGATCCATTCGCCGTACACCTCGGCGCGCAGCGCGAAATACGAGTCGCGCTGGCCGGCCATCTCGGCGGCAGTCAGCGAACGGACGGTGCGGCCGGGGTAGCCGAGGACCATGACGAAGTCGCCGGGCTTGACGCCGGCTGTGGAGACGGGGAAGAAGAACTCGGGGCGGTAGGGTTTGCCGTCGAGGTAGGCGCGGGCGACGGAGAAATCGCCGGTATGGCGCGGCCACATCCAGTTGTCGATCTCGCCGCCGAACTCTCCGATGGCGCGCGGGGGAGCGTAGACGAGGCGGATGTCGGAGAGCTCGAACGACTCGATGAGGACGTATTGCAGGCCGCCGTCGAAAGCGGCCACGCGGCAGCGGGCTCCGGGCTTCTTCTCGCACGCGGCGACAAGTTCCTTCTCCTTCGCGTCGATGGCCTTGTTGCGGGCGAGATCGTCCGCGCCGGTGGGCACGGCCGCCTCCACTTGCTTTGTGACATCGGTGAATTTGCGGGGCACGGTGACGCGCGTGGTCTTGCCGGGTAGCTCCTCTTGCAGGGTGCGGGCCAGGAAACCGTTGGTGATGAGGTCCCGGTCCGGGCGGCTATACTCCTGGACGAGGGCAAAGAGGCAGTGATGGTTGGTGAGAATGAGTCCGGTGGCGGAGACGAAGCCGGCGGAGCAGCCGCCGATATTAACCGTGGCGGCCAGCAGGCGGGTGCCGCGGGCGGGATCCCAGAGGCGGGAAACCGGGATCTGGAGGCCCTGGCGCTGAAGGGCGGCGGTGTCGAGCTGGAGCACCTGCTGGGGGGTCCACTTCCCTTCCCCGGCCAGGACGGAAGGCAGGAGGAGGATTCCGGCCGCCAGAGTGCGAGAGAAGAAAGAACGGAAAAGCATGAAAAAAATTCCTTGGCGGGCGACTTCACATCTATCAGACTTCAGCATATATTGGTTGCGCCGGAGTAGACGAGCATGACGTCCGAGATGAGGCAATGCGCGGCGGAGATTCGATACTGCTGGAAGCAGTGCGACGAATCCCTGCAGCAAGGCGACACGGAAGGCGCCAATAACGCCTTTGGGCGCGTGTTCGAGGTGGTGGACACGTTCCCCGCCCTGCTGGATGAGGACGTGTGGGCGCTGCGCTTCCTGTGCGCGCTGACGTGGGTGAAGGTGGCGGCGGCGCTGGAGGTCACCGGGCAGGATGAGTCGGCCGAGGAGGCGCGGCGCCAGGCGTTCGGGGTGATCGACGAGGTGCGGGACGAGCAGAGCGGGAAGGTGCCGCCGGGCTGGTCGTCGTTGGAGTTCGCGCGGGGGCTGGAATCGGAGGAGTCGGCCGACCTGGTGGGGCGGTTGTACCTGCTGTGCAGCAAGGCCGGGCGGCGGGACACCCTGCTGTGGGGGCGGTGCTTCATGGAGTTCGACCGCAAAGTGCACGGGGAGAACTCGCCGCCGAGCGTCAACTAGCGGCCCGGCCAGGGCCGGCTTGCGACTGGGCGAGCCAATGCGGCCGGGGAGATCAGAAGGGCTCCTCGAGATGGGAGCTGAATCATGGCGGCGAGAACACCCGTCACAATCGCCAGGGGCGACGGTATCGGCCCGGAGATCATGGATGCCACGCTGCACATCCTGCGGGCGGCGGGTGCGCGGATCGACGTCGAGGAGATCGAGATCGGAGAAAAGGTCTACCTGCGCGGGAACACGGCGGGCATCGAGAGAAGGTCCATCGAGAGCCTGCTGAGGACGAAGGTCTTCCTGAAGGCGCCCATCACGACGCCCCAGAGCGGCGGCTGCAAGAGCCTGAACGTGACGACGCGCAAGCTGCTGGGCCTGTACGCCAACGTGCGTCCCTGCGTGGCCTATGCGCCGTACGTCAGGACAAAGCACCCGGGGATGGACGTGGTGATTGTCCGCGAGAACGAAGAGGACCTCTACGCGGGCGTCGAATACCAGCAGACGCCGGACGAGACCACGGCGGTGAAGATCATCACGCGCGCCGGCTCGGAGCGCATTGTCCGCTATGCGTTCGAATACGCCAGGCGGAACAACCGCAGGAAGGTGACGTGCTTCATGAAGGACAACATCATGAAGATCACCGACGGGCTGTTCCACAGGACCTTCAACGAGATCGGCGCGCTGTACCCGGACATCCAGAAGGAAGACTGGATTGTGGACATCGGCGCGGCCAAGTTGGCGGACACGCCGGAGCTCTTCGACGTGGTGGTGATGCCAAACCTGTACGGCGACATTCTGTCCGACGTGGCGGCGCAGATCGCGGGCTCGATCAGTCTGGCCGGCTCGGCCAACATCGGCATGAAGCACGCGATGTTCGAGGCCATCCACGGCTCCGCCCCGAGGCGCGCCAACCAGAACCTGGCGAACCCGTCGGGGCTGCTGCTGTGCGCGGTGATGATGCTGGTCCACATCGGCCAGCCGGACATCGCGGAACTGGTGCACAACGCCTGGCTGCGCACAATGGAAGACGGCATCCACACCTACGACATCTACAAGGAAGGCATCAGTTCCCGGCAGGTGGGCACGAAGGAGTTCGCCGAGGCCGCGGCGGCGCGCCTGGGCCAGCGGCCCGAGAAGCTGAGGCCGGTGAGCTACAGCGCCGCCGCGGCGCAGACCGTGGACGCGCGCGCCGCCATCCCCGCGGCCGCAAGGCAGCGCGACCTGGTGGGCGTCGACGTGTTCGTGTACCACGAGCCGGGCGATCCGAACCGGGTGGGCGCGCTGGTGGAAGGCGTCAACGGCGACGGGCTGAAGCTGCAAGTGATCTCCAGCCGCGGCGTGAAGGTCTATCCGGAACCGCTGCCGGACACCATCACGAGCGACAGTTGGCGCTGCCGGTTCGTCAGCTCGGGCGAGAACCCGGTGATCGCGCCGCGGCAGATCCTGAGCCTGCTGGGCCGCGTGGCCGCCGCCGGGATCCCGTGGAGCAAGACGGAGCATCTGTACAACTTCGACGGCAAGCCCGGCTACTCCGCGATTCAGGGCTACTGAGTGGAGAATAGAGAGTATGGAGCAGACCCCTTTGATCGCTGTCATCTTGGGCAGCAAGTCCGACTGGGAAACGATGAAGTACGCCTGCGAGACGCTGGACCTGTTCGGCATCGCGCACGAAAGACGGGTGCTGTCGGCGCACCGCACCCCGGAGCAGGCCACCGAGTTCGTGCGCACGGCGCGCGGCCGGGGAGTGAAGGCCATCATCGCCGCCGCCGGCGGCGCGGCCCACCTGGCCGGCGTCTGCGCGGCGCACACGACGCTGCCGGTGCTGGGTGTGCCGATGAAGGGCTGGTCACTGGACGGGCTGGACGCGCTGCTGTCCACCGTGCAGATGCCCGGCGGCATTCCAGTGGCGACCTTCGCCATCGGCAAGGCCGGCGCGGTGAACGCGGCGCTGTTCGCCGTGTCCGTGCTGGCGCTGGCCGATGAGGATCTGAAGCTGCGGCTGGACGAGTTCCGCGAGTCGCAGACGGCCAAGGTCCTCGGCGAAACGCTACCCTGACGTTGTGGGCAGTACACAGCGCATTCTCGTGATCGGGGGCGGGGCCGTGGGCCTCGCCTCCGCCTACCGTATTCTGCAGGCGCAGCCGGGCGCGCGGCTCACGCTGCTGGAAAAAGAGCCCGGCGTGGGGCGCCATCAGACCGGCAACAACTCCGGCGTGATGCACTGCGGCCTGGCCTACCGGCCCGGCACGGCCAAGGCGCGGCTGGCGGTGCGCGGCATCCGCCAGCTCACCGAATTCTGCATCGAGAAGGGCATCCGGCACGACGTGTGCGGCAAGCTGGTGGTGGCGTCGCAGCCGGAGCAGGTGCCACGGCTCGACAATCTGCTGGAGCGCGGCACGGCCAACGGACTGCGCGGCCTGGAGATTCTGGACCCGGCGGGCATTCGCGACGTGGAGCCGCACGCCGGCGGGCTGGCCGCGCTGCGCGTGCCGGAGGAAGGCATTGTCGATTACCCGGCGGTGTGCGAGAAGCTGGCGCGCGAAATTGAAGCGCTGGGCGGAAGTGTGGAGTGCGGCGCGGGCGTCGAGAAGCTGGTACGGCGCGGCGCCGAATGGGTGGCCCGCACGCCGCGGGGCGAGTTCGCCTCGGACGTGATCGTGACGTGCGCCGGCCTGCAGGCCGACCGCGTGGCGCGCCTGGCCGGCGAGCGGCCCGAAGTGCGCATCGTGCCCTTCCGCGGCGACTACTACAAGCTGAAGCCGCACCGCGAATACCTGGTGCGCAACCTGATTTACCCCGTGGCCGACCCCAAGTTTCCGTTCCTGGGCGTGCACTTCACGCGCATGATCGCCGGCGGCATCGAGGCCGGCCCCAACGCTGTGCTGGCGCTGAAGCGCGAAGGCTACACGCGCACGGCGTTCGACGCCGCCGACGCCTGGGACGCGCTCACCTTCCCCGGCTTGTGGCGCTTCGTCTTCCGCCACCTGCGCATGTGCGTGGCCGAGGTGGAGCGGGCGTTTTCGAAAGAGCTGTTCTGCCGCTCGCTGCAGACGCTGGTGCCGGAGGTCCAGGTGGACGACCTGGAAGAGGCCGGCGCGGGCATCCGCGCGCAGGCCATGCGGCCGGAAGGCCAACTGGTGGAGGACTTCGAGATTCTGGCGCGGCCCGCGGCGGTGCACGTGTTGAACGCGCCCAGCCCGGCGGCCACCGCCTGCCTCGCCATCGGCGAAGAGGTGGCCGCGCGGGTGGGCGCAATTCTCAACTAAGCCGCTCAGCCCTTTTTGACGAGCTGGGAGGCGAGCAGGGCCACCAGCGCTTCGGAGGCGGAAGAGGCCCCGTTGGCGCCGCCGGCCACCAGCACGTCGGGTGTCAGGCGGATGCCCTTGTCGGCCAGCGAGGAGAAGATCTGCAGCAGGCCGTAGTACTCGCCCATGGCCTCGACGCCCTTGCGGGCGGCTTCGGCGCGGGCCAGGCCGACAGCCTGCACGGCGCGCGCTTCGTGCTCGCCCTTGACAGCGAGGATCTCGGCCTCGGCCGTGCCCCTGCGGCGGATGGCTTCGGATTCGCCGGCCGCGCGCGTGGACATGGCTGTCGAGTCGCCCTCAGCCTGCCGCACGGAGGCCTGTGCCTTGCGCTGCGCGATGAGAATGTTCTGCTCCTCGTTGACCAGCTCGCGCTGCTTTTCGGCCAACGCCTTCTCGGCTTCGAGCGTCTTGCGCGTCTCCTGCGCCAGGCGCTCGGCCTCGTAGGTCTTCTTCTGCTCCTCGGCCACTTGCTGGCGGTGAGCGTGTCCATCAGGGCGGCCGGCGGCGTGATGTCGCCGATGAGCGAGTCCACGCTCTGGACGTCGTATTCGAGGATGGCCTTGCTGATGTGCTCGCGGGCCTCGCGCTGACGGTCGGAGCGCGCCGAGAGGAAGTCGAGCACGGTGTAGTTCTGGGCGCTGTTGCGGAAGTAGTTCCCCACCAGCGGTTCCAGCACCTGGTTGACGAGGTTCTTCACCGAGCCGACGCGGCTGATCACCCACGGAGCCTTGGTAGCGCCGATATTGATGATCTGGCTGACGTCGAGGTTGAAGGTGAAGCCGTCGCGCGAGCGCACGGTGATGGTGGAGAGCTTCTCGTCCAGCTTGTGCGCCTCGCTGCGGGCGTTGGCCCAGTTGAGGACGATGTTGGTGGTAGGCACCAGTTCCACGCGCATGCACTCCGTGTTGAGCGGATGCTTGCCGGGATAGAGCGGCTCCGACCACACGCCCTTGCCGCCGCGCGGCACGATGTTGCCGTGCGTGAACTGCTCGCCGGAGATGTCCATCTCGTCGGAGCCGACGAAGCTGACGACGACGCCGACATGGCCGATGGGCACTTCGTAGAGCTCGGCCAGCCGCACCTCGACGAACCAGGGGTTCAGGTTGTACTGGCCGGCCAGGATGATCTGCTCCTGCAGGCCGCGGCAGCCGCCGCGGGCGATGAACAACTCCGGCTCCTGGTAGTTCTTGTGGCCTTCGACGGCAGGCGCCGCCATCTGGCCGCGAGGCATGGACGCGCCGTCCATCGCGGTGAGGATGCCCACCTTGCCGGGCGGCACCATGGTGACGTCGGACTTGAAGACGTCGAACAGGACCAGGTTGATGCGGAACATGCCGGCGGTGAGCACGGCGCTCTGCTTGCCGCGCTGGCCGCCGTTGCGCAGGAATGCCTCGGCGTCCTGGAAGTTGTCGCACTCGACGCGGGCGGCGAGGATGCGGTCGGCAGGCAGTGCGTTGCCGTCCTTGGCGACGACGAGGCCGATCTTGCCGGGCTCGATGGTGACGATGGGGCGCTTGTCCACGCGGTACATCCAGGGCCACAGCCAGAGGTGCAGGCCCGGTGGCAGGGTGCGCGCCTGGTAGCCGGCTTCGCCGTTGAGGGCGACGATGCGGCCCTGCGGCATCTGCCGCGAGCTGAGCTTCTTGACGACGTGGCCCACCTGGTCCTCGCGGATGAGCACCCATCCGAGAAGGAATTTGCTGAGCACCAGCACGGCGAGGAAGACCGCCGCGGCAAGAATGTAGACGAAATAGGTTTCCATGGCTCCTCCTTTGGAGTCCGTCGATGGCCTGATTGTGATGCAAAAGGGAAGACGCGCCCGTGCCGGCGGCGGGAGCCACTGGCTTCTACGGGCGTCGCTTGAGGCGAGTCATCGTGGCTTGCCGGACGCTGGCGCATCCGGCCTCCAACAGAGAGATACGGAACCCGCGGCCGCGGGTTCCGTGGATCGGAGGAGAATCAAACGATTTCGGCGGCGGATCTATCGGGCGCGCAGGCCCGGCAGCTTCACGACATAGGCGTATTGGGACTGGGCCGCATCGCCGGGGGCCGGAGGCATCTCCACCACCACGTCGCTGCCGGCGGCAGACCACTTCAGACTGCCGGGGCGGCCCAGCATGGAGGCCTGCATGGCGGCGGGCGCCGTCACGTTGCGCAGCGTCAGCTTCGCGCCGGGCCAGCCGGGCACGATGGCATAGACGTCGCCGCCCTTCGCGGTGAAGAAGGTCTCGATGACGGCCTGGCCGGGCTTCTTGCGCTCGATGTAGTCTGTGACTTCGTAGCGTGTCATGAATTCGCCGGTCTCGAGCTTGGGCTGCTGGCCCTCGCTCCACTGCCGCGTGCGCGCCCACGGTGCGCTTTCGTAGATGGCTTCGCCGTTCACCTTCAGCCAGCGGCCCATGGCCACCAGGCGCTCCTGCATGATGACCGGGATGCGGCCGTCGGCGGTGGGCCCGATGTCGAGCAGGAAGTTGCCGCCGCGGCTCACCAGGTCGATGAGCATCAGCACCAGCTCGCGGTTGGTGTGGTAGTTGTCGAGCTGCTCGGCGCGGTTGTAGCCGTAGCTGCGGCCCATGCCGCGGTTCTCCTCCCACGGATGCGTGCTGCCTTCGAGGCCGGCGGTGTATTCGGTGGTGAAGTGGCCGCCGTGCTTGTGGCGCGTCTCCTTGCCCCAGCGATCGTTGATGACCACTTCGTCCTTGACGGGCGAATCGTTGAAGAGCCAGGCCATCAGTTCGGCCGACTTCCAGTCCGCGCTGGGCATGTCCCACTCGCCGTCGGAGAAGATGACGGAGGGCTTGTAGCGCGTGACGAGTTCCTTGAACTGTGGGTGCATGTGCTCGACGGCGTACCTCTTGCGGTCGGCGAGCCACAACGGGTTGTACCACTCGTAGAGCGAATAATAGTAGCCCATGCGCAGGCCGCGCTTCCGCACGGCGTCGGTCAGGTCGCCGAGCACGTCGCGCTTCGGGCCAGTCTCCATGGCGTTCCAGGGCCGGCCCCAGGCCTTGCTGGCGTGCTGGTTGGGCCACAGTGTGAAGCCTTCGTGGTGCTTGGAGGTGAGCACCACATACTTCGCGCCGGAGCGTTCGAAGATGTCGGCCCACTGCGCGGGGTCGAACATCTCGGCCTTGAACATGGGAGCGAAGTTCTCGTAGGGAAAGTTCTCGCCGAAGTTCTTCTTGTGGAACTCCCAGGTGGGGTTCGGCTGCCCTTTGACGGCCGGCCCCTTCTTGAGCTGGTTCCAATACCATTCGGAATAGGCTTCGCCGCCGTTGGCGGTGGGCGAGGCGAAGGAGGGGACGGCGTAGGTACCCCAGTGGATGAAGATGCCGAACTTGGCGTCGGTGAACCACTTGGGGCTCGGCCGCGAATCGATGGACTCCCAGTTGCCCTCGTAGCGTTTCTGCGCCGTGGCGAGGCCGCAGGAAAGAGCAGCGATAACGATAAAGGATTTGATTTTCATGGCAGGCTGAAAAGCTCTACCATCTGTATCACACTCGGCCCGGGCGCGGGCCGGTCAGTAGCCCTTCTCGAGATCGACGACGTTCAGCAGGGGGCTTCCGGCGGCGAAGCGGCGGACATTTTCGCGGAACAGCTCCAGGCGGCGTGCCGGCATCAGGTCGGAGTGCCCGGCGATGTGCGGCGTGATGACGGTGTTTTGGAACTGCCACAGGGGATGGCCCGGCGGCAGGGGCTCCGGGTCGGTGACGTCGAGACCGGCGCCGGCCAGGCGGCCGCTGTCGAGCGCCTTCACCAGCGCGCCGGCGTCGTAGAGCTTGCCGCGCGACACGGCCACGAAGTAGGCGCCCTGCTTCATGAGGTCGAACTGGCGCGGCCCCATCATGTGCTCGGAGCGCGGCGTATGGGGCGCGGAGACGAACACGACGTCGGCGCGCGGCAGCACTTCGTCCAGCCGGTCGGGCGTGACGGTTTCGTCAAGCAGCGGCGTATAGGGAATATCCTTCGGATCCACGCCAATGACCTTCATGCCGAAGCCCTTGGCGCGCTGCGCGATCTGCATGCCGATGCCGCCGGCGCCGATGATGACGGCGGTCTTGCCGGAAAGCTCCACCAGTTGATAGCCGTCGCGGTCCCACTGCTGCTTCGCCTTGCCGCCCTGGGCGCGATTGATCTGCCGGGTGAGGGTGAGCAGCAGCGCCAGGGCGTGATCGGCGATGTTCGGCCCCATGACGATCCTGGCGTTGGTCAGGGTGACACCTCGGGCGCGAAGCTCGGCCAGCGGCATGCGCTCCACACCGGCGCTGAGCGTCTGGACCCACTTGAGGCGCGGCGCGGTCTTGAGCAGGCCGGCGTTCAACGCGCCGATCAGCCCGTCGGCGGTGGCGAGTTCGGAGCGCAGATCCGCGGTTGAGACCGGCACCACCGTGACGCCTTCCGGCGCGGTCTTCTGCAACTCGTGCACCTCGGCGGGCGGAAGGTTCTGAACGAGGATTCTCTTCGGCTCGCCGGAGGCGGGCAGCAGGAATACGGCAAGGGCCAGCAGGGTTCGCATCATGGCTAAGGTCCCTCTGGCCCTGAATTGTACCGCGCGGCGGCCGCGCGGAGAGGCCGGCGCTACTTGCCGAGCTTGGCCAGCACGGCCTTGGTCACGGCCTCGATAATGGCCTCGGCTTCCGGCGAGAAGTGCTCCGAGGTGTCCACGGCGCAGGAGGAAGGCGGCAGGGAGATGGAACCCGGCCGCTCCTGCACCTCGCACACCGCGCACGACTTGTCGTCGAGGCGCGCGTCGGGCAGACCGAGGCGCTTCTTGATGGCGAGCAGGTCCGTGGCCTTGTCGGCGGGGATGTGCGAGAGCGGCACGCCCAACTGGTTGGCATTCATGAGCGTCCAGCAGTAAGTGTCGAGCACCTCGGCGTACCATTCGGCGTGCGTCACTGTGTCGGCCCAGCAGACGATGCCGTGATTGGCGAGCAGCACGGAGTTGTGGCTCTTTACAAACGGAATCACCGTTTCGGCGAACTTCTGCGTGCCGGGGGTTTCGTAAGGCGAGAGCGCCGTGCGGCCGATGAAGACTTCGTATTCGGGGATGACGCAGGTGGGCGGCACGCGGGTGGTGATGGCGTAGGCGGTGGCGTGCGGCGGATGGCAGTGCACGACGGCCTTGGCCTCGGGCACGGCCTTGTAGATTTCCAGGTGCATCAGGATCTCGCTGGTGCGGGGCCGCGGGCCGGCCAGTTGCTTGCCTTCGAGGTCCACCAGGCAAAGGTCCGCCGGTGAGAGGTCGTACTTGCTGCACAGCGTGGGCGTGCAGATGACGGCTTCGGGCGTGAGGCGGTAGCTGATGTTGCCGCCGTTGCCGTCCACGTAGGAGCGCATCCACAATTTCTTGCCGACGGCGCAGATTTCGGCCTTGACGGCTTCTGCTTCCGGGGAGCGGAAGAGGGTTTCCCAGCGGGAGTCTCCGCCGGAGGGGCCGGCGGCGCGCCCGCCGAGAGTCATGCCGTAGCGGGACACGGCTTCGCTGGCGTCGGGCGTCAGCATGGCGTCGGGCCGCAGGAGGAGTTCGTTCACGCCGGCTCGGCCGGCCTGCTCGACGTCGGCAAGGGTGATCACTTTGTGCTGGCGCAGGTCAAGGCTGCTCATCATTCCACCTCAATCGTTCCCGGAGCAAAGATGCAATCCGGCATTCTCAAATAATCCTCAGGGCGCCGCCGCCGATAGCGAGCTGGCGTTCGCGGGTAAAAGTCAGCGGCGTGGTGACGCCTTCTCCCGTAGGGGTAGCGATGCTGAAACTCAGGTAGCCCGGGCTGCCGGAGCCCAGGGCGGCGGTGCAGGCGGCATTGTGCACGAAGAGCGTGGTGTTCATGGCGCGGGCCATCTTCGTGACATTGGCGACGTTGCGAGAATGGATCATGGCGGTGTGGCGGTAGCCCTGCTCGGCCTTGACCGCGGCGGCGATGCCGGCGTCCACGTTCGGCACGCGCACCACGGGCACAAAGGGCATCATCTGTTCCTCCTGCACGAAGGCGTGGTCCTCATGGGTCTCGCCGAACAGCAGCGGGCAGCCGGCCGGGGCCTGGACGCCGGCGGCGGCGGCGAGCACGGCGACGTCCTTACCGATCAGGTCTTTCTTGAGATGCGCGTGGCCGCAGCCCTTGCCGTCGCCGTCGAAGGTGAAGGCGGCCTGCGTGAGCCGCTCGATGGCGTCGGGCTTCAGCTCGACGGCGCCGGCGCGCCGCATGGCGGCCATAAAGGCATCGAAGACGCTCGCGACCACGAAGACTTCCTTTTCGCCGATGCAGAGCAGGTTGTTATCGAAGGAGCCGCCGGCCACGACGGAGGCGGCGGCGTTGTCGAGGTCGGCCGTTTCATCGACGACCACCGGCGGATTGCCCGGCCCGGCGGCGATGACGCGCTTGCCGTGCTTCATGGCGACGCGGACGACGGCCGGCCCGCCGGTCACGCACAGCAGCGCGATGCCGGGGTGCTTGAAGACTTCCTCGGCCGACTTGATGCTGGGCTGGGCGATGGTGGTGAGCGTGTTGGCCACGCCGGTGTGGCGCGCGATCTCGGCGTTCATGGCGCGCAGCGCGCGGGCAGCGATTTTGGCGCCGGCCGGGTGGGGACTGAACACGGCGGTGTTGCCGGCGGAGATCACGTTGATGGCGTTGCTGGCCATGGTCGGGACGGAGTGCGTGGCGGGCAGCACCATGCCGATGACGCCCCACGGCGCGCGCTCGATAATGCACAAGCCGCTCGAGTCGCTGCGGGCATCGGTGCGGAGCGCTTCGACGCCCAGCACGTTTTTCACGATCTTGAGCTTCTCGATCTTGTGGTCGAGGCGTCCGAGACCGGTCTCCTCGAGTTCGAGACGCGCCCACTCATTGGCGTTCTCCTCGCACAGGCGGCGGATGATGGAGACGATGCGGCCGCGCTCTTCCAGGCTCAGGGCGGCCACGCGGACCTGCGAGGCCGAAGCCGCCTGCACCGCTTCATCGACGGTGGCGAAGACGCCGTCACCGATCCCTGCCTGGGCAGCCGGCGCCGCGGTCTGGGCCTGCAGCCGCGCCAGCACCTCCCGGGCGATCTCCGCCACGAGCTGATCCTGATTGTAGGCCATTATCCCTATACGATATCGTTTTCGAGGGCGGCCGTGCCGGACCCCGGCGCAGCCTGAGAAAGGAGGGGCGGAAAACTAGCGCAGCTTGGCGCTGGTCCGGGTCATCATCTTTTCGAAACGAGCCCGCTGCTCAGGGGTGAGAATGCGCACGATGCGGGCCTTGCCTTCGGAGCGGAAGTCGTCCATCTGCCCCTGCAGATTCTGGTAGTAGAGCACGAACTCGTCGAGGATCGTCTCGATCTGCGTGGCCTGGTCCGGAGTCAGATTCAGCTCGGCGCGCATCATCTGCAAGGTCCATTCCCTGCCCCCGGCGCTCCAGGAGCCGCCGGAAACCACCGGCGCGGGCGAGGCGAGACGCACGGCCAGAGCGCCCGCGGCAGCCCCGCACAGGAAGATGGTGAGAAGGAGGATGAGAACCCGCGGATTATGCCACGAGGGGCGGTTATCCGTCAGTGCAGTTCTAACGCTCAAATCTGGGTGGTCTCCCTCATCCTAATCGGAAGAGATCGGCAGCGAATCCGGGCTCTGCCCGCCGTCGCTCAAACTGACCAGGTTGGTCAGCACCACCTCGCGGTCGCGGCCCGGATCTTCGCCGGTGGCGGCCGGAAGGTCCCCGCCCGCCATGATGTGAACCGGATTGGCCTCATCGATGGCGGTCGTGCCGGCCGTCTGCCAGACGGCGGAACCGAGCACCACGAACAGCGCCAGCGACGCGTAGAGCAGGCGCCGGCCGAAGGACGGCTCCAGGAAGATCGACCAGAACGAACCGGCGGCCTGCGCTTCGATCCGTTCCATGACCCGCGCATAGAACCCCGGGGCCGGACCTTCGATTTCCGGCGCCTGCAGTTCCCGCAGCAGCGCCTGATGGGCGCGCAATTCGTCCACCATCGACCGGCAGCCGGAGCAATCGGCCAGATGGCGGTGGAACTCTTCGGACGGCTCCATGCCGCTCCGCCCGGCGAGGAATTCCTCGAGGCTTTGCTTAATGGGCTCGTGCATTGGCTTCTTCCCTCAAATTCACGCGTTCCACGAACTTCCGGACGGAGGCGCCGAAGGATTCGGGACATTCGCTGCGGCCTGAGCCCGGCCGCCGGTCCTGCCGCCCGGGTTCACCCCGGTGCGGCCCTTCTGCGTCTCTCCGCTTATCATATCGTTCCTGCCTGCTTTCGCAAGTCTTTCCAATCCAACCAGGCCCCCGCCTCGCGGCGGGAGCCGCTATCTTATTCCACGGCCAGAGGCGCCGACGACCCCTTCAGGAGCCGTTGCGCCGCCTTCAAAAGCTTCTGGCGCGCCCGGAACAGCTTCACTTTGATCGTATTCTCATTCATCCCGGTCATCTCCGCCAGCTCTTCGACGGAGTGGCCTTCCACTTCCTTGAGCATCATCAGGTTGCGGTCTTCTGCGGAAACCTTGGACAGCAGCTTCATCACCAGGTCGCGCCGCACCAGGGCGGTGTCGATCATCGGCGAACGGTCCGGCTCGCTGCGCTCCATGCCCACGGCGTCTTCCTCGGTGAAGTCGCTTTCGTAGACCAGCTTGCGTACCTTCTTTTTCCGCAGGTAGTCGTAGCACTCGTTCACCGTGATCTTGTAGACCCAGGTGAGGAGCGAGCTGCGGAAGTCGAAGTTTCCGATGGAGAAATAAACCTTGGTGAAGACCTGCTGGGCGATGTCCTCGGCGTCGTTGCGGTTCCGCAGGATGCCGTAGATGATGGAGAAGACCTTGGACTGGTAGCGGTCCACGATTTCGCGGAAGGCCAGCTCGTCGCGAGCCTGCACTCTCCGGACCAGTTCCGCTTCTTCAGTCTTGCGGTAATCCACTCTGGTTCTACCCTGGCGGGATGCCGGTGCCTGAGCGCCGCCAGCGGGATAGGGGAGGACGCCGGTGTAGCCGTTCATACGTCCTACCGACGTTCCCCGCCCGGGGGCGGTTTCAGGGGAAACGGGACACCCGGCCGGCGTGGCGCGCCGGCACAGGCTTCGACCTGAACCACCATACCAGATCGGCGCAACTTTTCGGCGCCCCGCCTCATCGGATATGCGTGGGGCGGCTACCGCCCGGCATGGTATAATCAAATCAGTACCAAAGTGTAGGAGGTCGGTTAACCTCATGATTACGCTCACCAATACGGCTGTCGGCAAGGTCAAGGAGATTCTTTCTTCCCAGGAGCCGAAACCAGACGGCCTGCGCATTTCCGTGGTCGGCGGAGGCTGTTCAGGCTTCAGCTATTCGATGGCTTTCGAGAACAGCCCCGGCATGCTGGACAAGACCTACAACTTCGACGGCCTGAAAGTGTTCGTCGACCAGGCGAGCATGCTGTACCTGGACGGAGCGGAGGTCGACTACGTCGAGACCCTGGAAGGGGCCGGCTTCAAATTCAACAACCCGCACGTGAAGTCGACCTGCGGCTGCGGCTCCAGCTTCAGCGCCTAGCCGCCAGACCCATGAGAATCGGCCGAAGGCCGGGCTCGCAGGAGTCCGGCCTTTTGCTGTGTCCGGACGCTGGCAGATGAGCCGGCGCGGCGCGCATGGTAGAAAGGTCTTTGCGCCATGAGTGAACCGCTCGACCTCAGCCACCTCACCACGGAAGCGATCAACCCCGCCTCCGAGAACCTGGACGCGATGTCCACGCTGGACATGCTCGGCGTCTTCAACCGCGAAGACCGCAAGGTGATCGAGGCGGTGGAAGCCGCGCTGCCGCGGATCGCCGAAGCCGTGGACACCATTGCCGGAGCGCTGCGCGCCGGCGGGCGTCTTTTCTACACGGGCGCCGGAACTAGCGGGCGGCTGGGCGTGCTGGACGCCTCCGAGTGCCCGCCCACTTTCAACGTGCCGCCAGGCCTGGTGGTGGGTCTGATCGCGGGCGGCGACTACGCGCTGCGCAACGCCGTGGAGGGGGTGGAAGACAGCCCGGAGGCCGGGGCGGCTGACCTGCAGGCGCACGGCTTCGGCGCGGGCGATATGCTGGTGGGCATCGCGGCCAGCGGCCGGACGCCCTACGTCCTCGGCGCCGTGGACGAGGCCAACCGCCTGGGCGCCGTCACGGCCGGCATCGCGTGCGCGAAGGACTCGGAGTTGTCGGCGCGTGTGCGGATCCCCATCGAGGTGGTTCCGGGACCGGAGGTGGTGACCGGGTCCACGCGCCTGAAGGCCGGCACGGCCACTAAGCTGGTGCTGAACATGCTCTCCACGGGCGTGATGGTGCGGCTGGGCTACGTCTACTCAAACCTGATGGTGAACGTACAGCCGCGGAACCGGAAGCTGGTGGACCGCGCGCAGCGGATCGTCATGGCCGTGGCGCGCGTCTCGCGTGAGGAGGCCGGGCGCGTGCTGGAGGAGTCCGGCCAGGACGTGCGCATCGCCTGCGTCATGGCCCGCCTGGGCGTTCCGCGCGAGGAAGCCGTGCGCCGCTTGGCGGCCTGCGGAGGCCGCATCCGCGAGGCAATCAGTTAAAATCCGGGATATGAAGCATTCGCCGGGATTCCTGGCCCTCGTCAACGACGCGAAGTCGCGCGTCAGGGAGATCGACATCGACGGCTACATGGAGATGCGCGCCGCGGGCGCGGCCCACCTGCTGATCGACACGCGCGAGGAGAGCGAGTGGGCCGCCGGCCACGTGGAAGGCGCCATCCACCTGGGCAAGGGCATCATCGAGCGGGACATCGAAACCAGGGTGCCGGACAAGTCGCTGGCCCTGGTGCTCTACTGCGGCGGCGGCTACCGCAGCGCGCTGGTGGCCGACAACCTGGGGCGCATGGGGTACGAGAACTGCATTTCGCTGGACGGGGGCTGGCGCGCGTGGAACGAGCGCGGGCTGCCGGTGGAGCGCTGAGGACCGCGCCTCAGATGGCCTTGACCATGGCTGTGATGAGCCGCCAGGAGATGTGGAGCAGAGCGCCGAGCTCGAGGATGCGCACCAGGAAGATGACGCGCTCATTCATGAACTCGAAGCGCAGCAGCAGGGCGCAAACCACGGCCACATAGACGACGTACGGGTTCAGCACCAGTTCCAGGCTGTTCAGGTAGACGACGAGACCCAGGTAGTAAAAGAGGGGCCAACTGTTGTCCAGCCGCATGCGCGGACGCGTGACGGCCAGCCAGACGGTGGCGACCGTCAGTCCGAACGTAGCCAGGAGGCCGATGTTTCCCATAGTTGCGCGCGGGCCGCTAGCCCTAGAAAGTCCATAATACGCTGGTGTAGCCCGTATGCGCGCGGTAATTCTGCAGGGGGAGCAAATCTTCCCGGTAGCGGTAATACTGATAACCGGCGTTCCACCGAAGCCTGGTGTGGAGTTTGACTGAGATGCGCGCCAGCGGCGCGTCGTATTCCATGGGAAACACCTGAACGGAGGTAAGCGCCCCGAGGACGGTGCTCGCGCGCCCTGCCGCGCCGCCGGCATCGCGGGAGATGCTGAAGCCGGCGTAGAGGTCCACGCGCTCGCGCAGGGAGATGTGCAGACCCATATGGCCGGTGTGCAGGTTGCTGAGAAAGACGGACCGGCCGCCCTCGATCAGAGCCGAGGAAAGGAAGTACGCGATGCCTGTGGAAGTGTAGGCGTGGAGCTTCGCGTATCCGGCATCGAGGGAGAACCAGTCGCGCGGGTTCCAACTGACGTCGGCCGAATAATTCCGCGAGCGGGCGCTGTGCGCGAACAGTGAGAGGGAATTGAAGTTAGCGTAGGAGCGCGCCGTGGCCGAGAACTGGAGCGGCCCGCCTCGGTATTGGAGGCGGGCGGAAAAGGCGTGATAGTCCTTCTCCGACGTCGGGTAGAAGGGGTTGTCCTGCCGCCCTATCTCGCCGTCCAAGGCGAGGGTCAACGGCTTAACCGGCCGCAGCCGGAAGCCGGCCGATCCGGCATTGAGGCGGTTCTCCTGCTGGCTGCGCCGCCCGGCCGGGAAGCCCTCGATTTCCACCTGCTCCACGCTGCGGATTTTGCGGGTGGAGTACTGATACCCGCCGCGCAGGGCGAGCCAGGGTTTCCACTGGAACACCCCGTCGGTCGAGTTGCTGAACATGCGGATGCCCAGGTACTGGAAGTTGATGGTGGTGAGGTTCAGCGAGGCGTTTTCGAGCTCGCGATAGGTGGAGTCGCCTTCCATGCGCGTGGCATGGAAGGCGCTGTGGTTGACGAGAGTGAGGTTGTCGTGGGGGAAGAAGCTGAGCGTGACGGCTCCGGTGGTGACGGGGCGCCGGGCGTTGCCCGAAACCAGCACCTGGCGGTTGCGCGCGGAGCCGAAACGGTCAGTACCGGCGGCCGTCTCGTCGAAGGCAAAGTCGCGGCGGCCGGCCGAGTAGGTGAAGCGGCCGTTGGCCGCCCAGCGGCGGCCGCGTTCGCGGAAGAGGTTGAGGCGGAAGGAGGGCGTCTTGCCTGCGATGGGGTCGCGCTGAGCGTAGGAGGCGAGTGTGGTGCGGTCCGCGGCGCTCGATCCGGCGGAGGCGCCGCCCAGGGACAGCGGCGAGTCTTCGCGGTACAACTCCCAGGCCTGCATCCAGTTCAGCTTCAGGCCGAACAGGACGATTTCGTTGCCGAAACGGAACTCGTTCTGCCGGCGGCGAACGGCGGCAAACAGCGGGAACTCGTCGCCGCGGGCGCCGTCGAAGAGGTTCACGGTGGCCAGCGCCGGGCCTTCCTGCGTCGAGCGGCTAAAGCCGGCGAAGAATTTCACCTTCGACTGGGGGAAGAGCGTGAAGTCGTGGTCCTGGAGGCGGCGGACGGTGTCCATCGCGTGCTGGCCCGCCGAGATGGCGAGGGCCGGGTTGTAGTAGCCGCTGGAGCGCCATAGGGCGTCGTAGCGGTAGAGCCTGGTCTTGGCGATGCGCAGGCTGGCGGACTCGTAGGGGTCGTTGCCGAGCCCCTGGGTAAAGAGCGAGAGTTCGTCGAACGGACCGCCGTGGCCGTCGCGGGAGCGCACGCTGAGGCGGCTGCCGAGGAGCCGCACGCCGTTGCCGAAATTGACGTCGCTGCGGTACTTGCCGAGGTTCCCGCCGGAGGACACGAAGCGGTAGCCGAGTTCCCAGTCCTGGACGATGTTGTAGTTGCCCCGGTTGGCGCCGCGCGGCTCGCCGGTGCGCTCGGGCGTGGGCGCCACCACCTGCTGGGCCGGCAGGAGCGAGGAGAGGACGGTGAGGAGGCAGAGCGCCGTTTTCATCGGGTCAGGCTCCGGGAGGAATTCGAACCGTGGATTCGCAGGTGGCAGGAGGTGCAGTTGCGGAAGCGCGGATCGGCGAGGTTGTGGGTGCTGGGGGTCAGGGTGACGCCGTCGTCCTGGCGGCCGAACCCGGCGACTCCGTTGTGGCACTCCAGGCAGAGCGTAAAGACCACTGGACGCTTGAGCAGGCGGGCGTTGGCGGTGCCGTGCGGCACGTGGCAGGAGGAGCAGCCTTCCACGCGCACGGCCGGATGCTCGAAGGCGAACGGCCCGCGTTTGTCGTTGTGGCACCTGAGGCAGGGCTCTTCGTTGCCGAGGGCCGCGTCCACCATGCGGGGCCGCGCGCCCATGGCACGGCTGGGAGCGGGCGCGCCGTGTGGATTGTGGCAATCCGTGCAGGTCATGAAGCCCTCATTGACGCGATGCCGGGAGGGCTGGGCGAACTGCGCCCTGATATTGGCGTGACAGCCGTAGCAGACGTCGCGCTGGTCACGGGTGAGCAGCGCCTTCTGGGTTCTGGCCTTGTGGATGGAGTGGCAGGAGTTGCAGGCGACGCCCGCCAGCGAGTGCGAC
Organism: Bryobacterales bacterium; assembly: GCA_027324255.1. GTDB lineage: Bacteria > Acidobacteriota > Terriglobia > Bryobacterales > Bryobacteraceae > Paludibaculum. The sequence continues at coordinate 25,701 of DAHVTI010000406.1, forward strand.
GAACGGCGGATGGCGGCGCGGCCCAGGCTTTCGGCGTGGCAGCGGAGGCAGTTGTCGAGCACCTGCTTCGGGGCCAGTTCGGAGAAAGCGGTAATTTTCGCTTTGTCGCCTTTGGCGGCCACGTGCTCGCTGGCCGGGCCGTGACAGCCTTCACAGCCGGTGCGTTCCGGCGGTTCCGTTCCCAGCGCGATCGTTTTGTGGTGAGGATTGCGGTAGAAATCCGCGCTGATTGCCGGGTGGCAGGTGCGGCAGACGGCGCTGCCGGCATACTGCGGCGCGGCCTGGAGCGGACCTGCCGGCAGGCCCAGCGCCGCGCAATAAAACACGAGCGGAAGCCCCTTGCATCGCTTCATAGGTTCACTATAGGCGACGACGGGCCGCGCCTAGAGCGCGGCCCGTGCGGGTTTTGTGAATTGTTTGTGAAATCGCCGGCCGCGGCTCTTACCAGACGTAGCTCAGGCTGACCATCGGCATGAAATTGATGTACCAGCCGCTGAGGGAGCCCGTGACCGGGGTGATGACCTTGGTGGGCGTTTCGGTGAGGAACAGCCGCACCTCGGCGCGGATGTGGGACTTGTTGCCCGTGGCGATGCGCACGCCGCCGCCGGCGGTGATGAGCGGCTTCCACTCGCTGGTATTGGTGAGCACGGCGATGGAACCGAGCGGCTGAATGGCGATGGCGTCGCCGGTGCCGGTGTACTGCTTCATACCGCCGCCGACAAGGACATAAGGCCGCGTGCCGGAGTTCTTGCCGTTGAAGTAGACGCTGAGGTCGTAGTGGATAGCCTGGGTCCTGCCGCCCATGGTGAAGTTGCGGCTGAGGCCGGACAGCTCCATCTCATTCGACTGCCAGGTGTAGCGGAGCTCACCGCCGAGCCGGTTGCCGATCTGGCCGACATAGGCGCTGAAGCCGTAGCCCGGTTTGAACTTCGCATCGACGCTGCCAGCCGCGGCGCTGATGGATTTGCTGCCGTAGATCGACGCGCCGCCGCCGGCTCCCACTTCCCACTGCTGCCCGTATGCCGCCGGCGCGATGGCCGCGATGAGCCCGGCGACGGTGATGAAGGACGCGATTCTGAAACAAAACATAGCTCTATTGTTCTACCCGACTTTCAGTGAAATTGGAAGCGGGCATTTGCCGGCCCGCAGGGTGAGGAGGAAAGGACGGGGCGCGAAGCCCCGTCCCGCGGGGCTTCAGTCGATGACGCGGACCGACACGGAGCTCGAGTAGCCGCCCTGCCTGATCTGGAGGGTCTGGTTCATGCCTTTGGGCACGGTCCAAGGCACGGCAACCTTGATTTCGTAGACGCCCACCTGGCCCGGCACGAGTCCGGCGTTGGCGATCGGCAGGCTGAAGCCGTTGATGGTCACTTCAGGCTGGGTGAGAACCTGGACGTCCGAGGGGGCTGGGGTACCCGCCGGGATCTCGGGATCGGTCTTACCCATGCCGGTCAGGTAGATGAAGAGCTCATCGTTGCTGCGGACGGGGTTGGAGGGTGTGACCACCTGGCCGTTATCGGCGCGAACCACCGTGGGCACTTCGTAGTCCTCGGCCAGCGGGGTTCGGAAGACGCTCGGGGCCGTGGGCAGGATCGTCAGGTTGTAGTTGTCGCTGACGCCGCCGGGCGTGCGCAGCACCATGGTCACGTTGCCTTCGGCCTGGAACGGCAGTTGGGCGTTGATCTGGCTGGAGGAGACCATGAGCATCGGGACCGGCATGCCGTTCACGGTGAGGCAGCTCTCGCCGAGAGCGGTGGGCAGGGGCACCTCGCGCGTGGCGATGTTGACCGGGCTGAGGTCCTGGCCTTCGACGATGATCAGTCCGCCGGGCGCCACGGCGCGCGAGCGGTCGGCCGCGTTGGTGACGCGGGAGATGCGGGGGATCGCGGTGGCGGCATCGTACTCCCAGGCGACCACGGTGAAGCCGGAGGTGGTGAGGTTGACGATGGCGGTCCGCCCCGGCAGGACGGCCAGGGTCCGGGTGAACGCGCTCCGCGTATCGCCGAGCAGCGGAGCTTCCACGATGCGGGTGGCGGCGATGCCGCTGTTGCTGCCGAAGCTCACGCGCTGGATGGCGCCCGGGCTATCGGCGGTCAGAGCGCCGGTCCGAAGTCCTCCGTCATCCACGAAGACGAAGCCGGAAGGCAGCCCCACCTCGCTGTCGAAGGTGCGCACGGGCACCAGCGAGGCGTTGTAGAGTGTGTTGCCGATCACGTACTGATCGAAGCTGGACGCCGCCAGGGCGCCGGCCAGCGCCGCGCTTTCCTTGCGCGAGATGGTGAAGGTGTCGGCATTCGCGTTGTAGAGCAGGACGTTTCCATCGGCCTGCGCGGCCAGGATGGTGCCGCCGTTGGACGAGGCGGCGAGAGCCGTGTTCAGGTCGATGCTGTTGTCGAAGACGCCCAGAGTAGGCAACTCGGTGGCCGTGCGGCTGAAGAAGTCCACGCGGTCGATGGTGTTCTTGGGCCCAGCCACGCGGGTAGCCGCCAGGATGGCTTTGGCCGACGCCGCCAGGTAGCGCGGATAGTGGCCGAAGGGGAATCGGATGGGCGCCTGCTGCTCGAAAGTTTCCAGGTCGTACACGTTGGCGTACTGGGAGTTGTCGTTCCCAATCAGGAGGTACTTGCGGTCGAAGGTGAAGGCCATGGAATACGGGGTGTTGCCCGTGCGCAGCGTGGCGATCTGGGTATAGTCGCTGCCGTCGAAGACCAGCACTTCGTTGGTGTCCTGCCGCAGCACGAAGAAGCGGTTGCGGAAAGGATCGGCCAGAATGTCCACCAGTTTCCCGGGGACGTTGGCGATGACGCCGCGCTGGTCCGGGTCCTGCAGGTTGACGAGGACGCGGATGGGCTGCGGAATGTTCACGGCGGAGGAAGAGCGCAGGACGATCTGCGTCGAGAGCGTCCCCTTCTGGTTCTGGAAGGAAGCCGGATCGATGGATACCTGAACGGTGGCCGGGGTCACGCCGCGGCTGGGAGAGATGCGGACGCCGGCGGTGGCGGTAGAAAGCGAAAATTCGGTCTCCGCGCCGCTCGGATCGACGATGGTCAGCTCCTGCGTAACCACACCGGAGTTGCAGAAAGAGCTGCGGAACAGCAGGTTCGGCTGCACGGCCGCAACGCGCGGGCTGGAATTGAGCGAACCCACCGGAAGCACGGTCACGCCGCTCTCCGACAGGGCGTACATCATCGAGCCGTCAGCCGACAGGAGGCCCTTGCCTGACAGGTGTTCGGCCAGCTTCAACCTCTCGCGGACCGTGAGGTTGTCGGCGTCGGCCACCATCAGGACCGGCGGCGACAGCGTCTCCGTCGACGTGCTGGAGGACGAGGAGGATCCGGAAGAGGAACTGCTCGAGGAGGACGATGTGGTGACGACACCCTCGGGAACTTCGGCGTAGACGATGCCGCGATCGGAATCGATCGCGTGCGACCCGACCTCGAGCTTGCCGAGCGGATTGGGGAACTGGTTCAAGGCGCTGCGCCGGTCGAACATCGCCCAGCCGGCGATGTAGTAGGAGCCGTCGCGCGACACGCTCATCGCCCGGGGGCCGAGCGGCGGATCGGCGACATAGCCGACCGATCCGACCGTCCTGGCTGCGACGTCGTAGCTGAACAGGATGCTATCTGTAACGCCGTAGATCCAGAAGCCGTCCCCGGAGGACTGGACCGAGGCCCCAATGATCTGCGTCGGCGCCTGGGCTGGAGCCTGGGGCAGCGTCTTGGCGGCCACGCCTGCGATGGTGTCCAGCACCTCCATGGTGCCGAATTCGGGATCGAAGAGGAGGAACTGGGTGGAGGTGACCACCAACGCCTTGCCGTCGATGCCGAACGCTACGCCGAAGGGCGGGTCCGCCAGGGAGAAGGTTCTGCGCGTGGAGCCGTCCAGTTCGATGACGCTCAGCGCGTTGCGCGGCGCGTTGGGCGCCGCGAAGTTGCCGTAGTGGCCCACCACCAGATAGCGCCCGTCGGGCGAAAGCGCCAGCGTGCTGGGCTGCGACGCTACGTTGATCGAGCGCTCCAGTACCCCATCGGGCACAGAAACGACGTCGATCCTGTTGGCGGTAAAGTTTGCCACATAGAGCGCCCTGCGAGGCTCATCGAGCGCCAGGTCGGAGGCGTGGCCCCCGAGCGCGACAACCCGACCGAAAGTCTGGCCCCAGGCGCCGGCCGACATTGCCAGCCAGATCGCTGCGATCCACATGCGAGACGTTAGCATCGTAGTCTCCCTCACTCCACTCAGAAGTCACACTGTTTTCCAACACAACCTGGGCGCGGCGGAAGGGCCGGCCTTGCGGCACTCTCCCCGGCCCGCCGCCTCGCCCGTTCCGGACATCGCCGGGCTATTCCTCAGCGTTGCGGCCTTTCCGGCGCAGGATGATCGCGCCGAGAAGCACGACGGCGAGCACCGAACAGATGATGCGAACAATCGAGGTAGATTCCATTTGGTTTTCTCCTTTTCCCTATTCCCGCGAATTGTTGTTAGTCGTGAGGCATCCCCTGCAGGGGACCACTCACACGCCAGTCATCATCGGGATGAGTTCCCGGACGATCTTGACAGCCACAGGTCCAACCGTCACCACGAAGAGCGACGGCAAAATGCAGAAAAAAATCGGGAACACCAGCTTCACACCGAGCTTGGCGGCTTTTTCCTCGGCCACCTGGCGAGCCTGGACGCGCATGAAATCGGCGTGCGCGCGCAGGCTCGCGGCCACACCGGTGCCGAAGCGGTCGGCCTGGATCAGCACGGCCACCAGCTTCTTGAGGTCGTCCACCGCCGTCCTTTCAGCCAGGTTGCGCAGCGCCTCGGCGCGCCTCTTGCCGGCCTTCAGCTCCAGGTTCACCATGGCGAACTCTTCGCTGATTTCCGGGTGGGCGTGCTCCAGTTCCTTGGCCACCTGCAGGATGGCCTGATCGAGGCCGAGGCCCGACTCCACGCAGACCACCTTGAGGTCGAGGGCGTTCGGCAGCCCGCGGCGGATCGCTTTCTGTCTCCTCTTGCTCACCAGGGAGACGTACTCATTGGGCCCGAAGAAGCCCAGTCCGGCCGCCGCTGCGACAGCCGCGAGTTTGTTGAAGACCTCGGCCGCGGAGCCCCACACGACAACGGCCATGATGACGGGGAGCAGGAGGCCGAGAATCACCTTCGAACCGTAGAGGATCTTGAGAGCATTGGGGCCGCGGATGCCGGCGCGCACCAGGCGGCGCTGCATGACCGTCAGGTCCTTGGGCGAGGCCGGCACGATGGTGCCGAGACGGTTCAGCATGTCCCGGAAAACCAGGCTGGGATGGGTGGGCGTCTCCTCTTCCTCGAAGTTGACGCCGGTGACGCGCTCAATGGCCTCTTTGGGCCGAACCCAGAGCCTGAGGCCCAGGACGGCGGCGCCGAGGGCCACGCCAAGGAAGATCAACGTGCTGAAAATTAGCATCATCGCATTTGCCTCTGAATCCCCGGTCCTAAACCTCGATGGTCACGATCTTCTTGATGATTCCGTAGCCGATAATCTGGAGCCCCACGGCGCCGAGGGCCATGTAATTACCCACTTCCTCTCTGACGAAGAAGGTGACGTAGTCCGGATTGGTGACGAACATCATCGCCGCCACCGCACAAGGAATCGACGAGAGCGCCATGCCCGTCATGCGGCCGTGGGCGCTGATGGCGCGGATCTTGCCGCGCAACTTGAAGCGCTCCCGGATCACGTAGGCGAGCTTGTCCAGGATCTCCGCCAGGTTGCCGCCTGTCCTTTTCTGCAGCAGCACCGCCGAGACGAAGAAGTGGACGTCCAGCGAAGGCACCCGTTGCGCCAGTTTTTGGAGGGCGGTTTCGAGCGGAAGACCCAGGTTGTGTTCTTCGAATGCCCGGCGGAACTCCCCGGCCAGCGGCTCCTGAAACTCACGGTGGAGCATTTCGAGGGAGACGGAAAAGGCGTGTCCGGCGCGCATGGATCGCGCAACGAACTCGAGGCTCTCCGGAAACTGCTCCTCGAACTTCCGCAGCCGCGACGCCCGCTTCCTCGTGACGTACAGCACCGGCAGGCAGGAGAAGGCGAGTCCGGGCAAAAGGGCCAAAGGCTGATACCGCGAGGGCAGGAACAGCCAGCCGACCGCGAAGCCTCCCAGAAAGAGCGAGAGGCACATGTGGATGAGGCGCGCCGGCTTCCACTTCAGGCCGGCCTGCTCGATCATCGTCTTCAGGCGGTCCTGCAACTGGAAGCGGGCCATGATCTGCAGTACAACGCGCCCGGTAGTCTTGTCTTCTTCGGCGAGCAGCGGCGCGACGGTTCTGGACCCCTTCTTGGGGCGGACCGGCCGGTTCGTCCCCAGCAGGCGGTCCCGGATCTTGCCCGAGTCCGCGCTCTTGAACGCGCTGGTGAGAATCCACCACGCGCCGATGACGACCACCCAGATTCCAATAACGATGAGGACGAAATTCATGGCGTCAGACCTCCACCACTTCGTCAAAGAGGTCCGGGCGCAGGCGGATGCCCGCGGCCAGAAGCTTCTCGTAGAATTTCGGACGGATGCCCGTCGCGGCGAAGCGCCCCAGCACCCGGCCTTCGGGCGACAGCCCGCGCTTTTCGAAGACGAAGATGTCCTGCAGAGTGATGACTTCGCCTTCCATGCCGGTCACTTCGGTGATGTTGGTCACGCGGCGGGAACCGTCGCTGAGCCGGGCGGCCTGCACCAGGACGTGCACGGCGCTGGCGATCTGCTGCCGGATGGAGACCAGCTGCATGCTCGCATTGGCCAGCGAAACCATGACTTCCAGGCGGCTCACGCCGTCGCGCGGCGAGTTGGCGTGGATGGTGGTCAGCGAGCCGTCATGACCCGTGTTCATGGCCTGGAGCATGTCGAGCGCCTCCGGGCCGCGGACTTCGCCCACGACAATGCGGTCAGGCCGCATACGAAGACTGTTGATGAGCAGCTCGCGCTGCCGGATGGCGCCGTTTCCCTCGAGGTTGGCAGGCCGGGTTTCGAGGCGCGCCACGTGGGGCTGTTTCAATTGCAGTTCCGCCGCGTCCTCGATGGTGATGATGCGCTCTTTCGGGTTGATGAAGAAGGAGAGCGCGTTCAGCAGGGTGGTCTTGCCGGCGCCGGTTCCGCCGATGATGATGATGTTCAGGTGCGCCTTGACCGCGGCCTCGAGCAGTTCCATCATGCCGCGGGTCATGGCCTTGCGTTCCACCAGGTCCGCCGGCATCAGCTTGTCCTGGGAGAAGCGGCGGATGGACATCAGCGGCCCGTCGAGGGCCAGCGGCGGGATGATGGCGTTCACACGGCTGCCGTCCAGCAGGCGGGCGTCGACCATGGGAGTGGATTCGTCCACGCGCCGTCCGACCTGGCTGACGATCTTGTCAATGATGCGCAGGAGGTGCGGATCGTCTCGGAAGGTCACGCTGGTGAGCTCAAGCAGGCCTTTTCTTTCCACGTAGACCTGCTTGCTGCCGTTCACCAGGATGTCGGAGATGGTCGGGTCCTGCAGCAGGGGCTCGAGCGGCCCCAGCCCGAAGACTTCGTCCAAAACCTCGTCGCAGATCTGCTGCTTTTCGAGCGCGCTGAGCAGCGTCGGCTCGCTGTCGATCAGGGAAATGAGGGCCTGGCGCACCTCGCCCCGGACGCGCTGGTTGTCGATGGTGGCCAGCGCCTCGAGGTTGATCTTGTCCAGCAGCTTGCGGTGGAGCGTGAACTTCAGCTCCTGGTACTCGGGCTTCAGCGAGGATTTGGGCCGGCCGGCATTCTTCAGCAGCCTCTGCTCCCAGCTGAGCTGCTGTGCCGGTTTCTGATCCATCGTCGGAATCATGAGCGTGTGTACCTGGTTTCTTTTCGTCGCGGCGCATTACGCCCGCTGGTTAATGATCGACCGCCGAGGGTGAAAACTTGAGAGCCCATCACCCCTCCAAAAGCACCGGCTTGGATTCCACGAGCGCGGCGCTTGACTTCCTGTCGGCGCGGGCGAGGCCGGCCAGCTTGCCGGCAATCTGCTCGATGGATCGCCCCAGTTCGCAGTCCGGCGGCAGCGCCTCGGCGCGCGTCACCACTTTGTGGAGCGAATGGTAGTCGTTCGGCAGGGAGGCGTAAACCGGGCAGGCGAAAATCTTCTGCATGTCCGCGATCGAGATGTCGGCTTTCTTGTTCAGCCGGTTCACGATCATCTGAAACCGGTCCTTGCCGTAGCCCAATTGGGTCAGCATCCCCACGGCCCTCCGCGCCAGGTGCAGGCTCGGCAGTTCGGATGTCGAAACCAGGTAGGCCTGATCGGCTTCGGAAAACGCGAAGAGGCTGGTCCGGTAGAAGACGGTCGGCAGATCCACAACGATCCAGTCGTAGAGCATCCTGGCGTATTCGAAGACGTCGTGCACCCGGCTGAATTCAAAATCCTCATTGGCGGCGTGGTCCGGAGCCGGGAGGACATCGACGCCATAGGCGCTCACCGTGAATGCGGACCACAGTCCGGGATCCAACTGGTCGGACCGCTCCAGCGCATCGAGGAGGCTGTAAGTCGGGCTGAGCTTGAGCGAGAAGGCAATGGATCCGCTGAAGAGGTCCATGTCCATCAGCAGCACGCGCTTGCCTGTCAGACGCTTCAACGCGAAGGCGCACTGCGTCGCCAGGGTGGAAGCGCCCGACCCGGGCTTGGCGCTCGACCAGACGACCAGTTTGCCGAACTCCTGCGGATTCCGGGCCTCCGGCTCCATGAGACGGCGGATCCGGCTGGCCGCTTCCTTCTGGGCCTCTGCCTCGAAGGGAGCGCTCAGAAACTCGCTGGCGCCGGCCCGCAGGCTGCGGATCAGCACGTCCGGGTTGTTTTCCCAATGCAGCCCGATCACGCGGACCGGGGGCTCCACCTTGCTGACAAACCGGATCAGCGCCGCGGCGGACTCGGGATTACTGGCCAGGTCCACCAGCACGACGTTCGGCTGGATCTGCCGCAGGCGGATCTCCAGGGTCTGTTCCTGCGGGTAGCTCTTCAGGTCGGAGAGGATTTCGAACTCGCGCGTCTCCGCCATGGCGGCGGTGGCGCGCGACGCGAGTTCGCGGTCCTCTGCGATCATCAGCGCCGTGAGAGCCGGCTCCCGCTTTGTGCCTTTGACATTCATGCGTTGCGCAAGACCTCGTCCGGCGAATACCGCGGGTTTTCGCCCGGCGTCACTTGGCCGCCTGGATCTTCTGAAAGGCCTCTTTCCGCGATTTGGCTGCCGGGGCTTTATTGGCCGGGGCGCCCGATCCGACATTCGACGATCCGGGCATGCCTTCCGGCAGCATCATGGGCTTCAGGAAATCTCCCGGCAACTGCGGCGCCAGCTTGGGATCGCCAGCCGCCATCGGCTCGACGATTTCCGGCGTGACCAGCACAATCAGCTCTGTCTTGTTGCGATTCTCATTCCGGCTCTTGAACAGCGTCCCCAGCAGCGGGATGCTGGACAGCCCGGGAATCTTCGAGAAGGTCTCGTTCGTGCGGTCGTCGATCAGACCGCCGATCACAAAGCTCTGGCCCGGCCCCAGTTCGATGTTGGACTCGACACGGCGCGTGGCCAGCGCGGGAATCGTGAAGCCGTTCAAGGTCACGGCGTTCGCAATGTCGATGGTGGAGACCTCGGGCTTCACGTACATCTTGAGGGTGTTGTTCTCGGTGAGCTGCGGGTTGAAGGTCAGGCGAATGCCGTACTCGCGAAACTGGACGGTCACGGCGCCCGAATTCCCACCGCCCTGCAACACCGGGACGGGGAACTCGCCGCCCACCAGGAAGCTGGCTTCCTTGCCATTGCTCGTCACCAGGTTGGGCTCGGCCAGAATCTGCAGCATGCCTTGCTGTTGCAGCAGCTTGACGGCCGCCGCCAGGTTGAGGTCCGGCCGGAAAGCAAAGATATTGAGGGCGTCGGTCAGGTTCAACTGCGAGGACGTCCCGCTGAGCTTCCCGCCGATGGTGCCCTGGATCGTGTCGGGGCGGGCCGAAGAGTACTGCCCCGTCGAGACCAGGCCCGGGGTGTTCAAAGCTCCAGTGGAGAGCAGGTTCACGCCGAACTGGTGGGTATAGTTGCGGTCGAGCTCGGCAAACTTCACCCGCAACAGCACCTGCTTTTCGGCCGGCGCCGTCTTGATGCGCAGGTTGTTCACCACGTTCTTCGTCAGCGGCGTGACGAGCGCGGCGGCGCGGTCCGCCACGGCCTGGCTCGAAGCCACGCCGATCAACGACAGCGAGTCCTTGGCCGCCGCCAGTTGGATCTGTTCGTTGGGGAACGTCTCGCGCAGCAGCCGGCGGGCCGGCTCCAGGTTCATCTCGACGTTTACGGTGTAGAAGTTCCGCTGCCCGGACTTGGCCCACACCACCAGCGTGGCGGTCCCGAGCCCCTTGGCGTGCAGCAGGATCTCGCGCGTCGAAACCGGCACGTAGTCCACAATCTCGGGATTGGAGGTCGAGATGCGGTTGACGTCCTCGGGGTAGTCGATAACCACGCTCTTGCCGAGCGTGACCTTGATATCGTCCGGAGTGCTTGCCGCCGGCGCAGCCGGCGGGCAGAGCAGGAGAGCGGCCGACAGGGCGGCGAAGCTGGAGAGTGCGCGATTCAGGAAGCTCACGGATTCCTCCCGGTATCTTCAGGATTCTTCTTGGCGGCCACGGTCTCCACCCGCTTGTCGATGCCGCGGATGGTGATGATCTGGTCGGGCACCGGCGCCGGAGGGGGGGCAGGAGGCGCCGCCACGGCCACGGGCTCCGGCCGGCGGCGGGGAGCGGGCCGGGCCTCGGAAGACGCCGGCACGATCTTGGTGTGGCTTCCGTACAGCGCCGCCAGGCTAAGGCCTTCGGTCTTCTCGATGGTCTGATCGCCGCCGTTCCTGAGAACCAACTGGATGCGGCCCTCGTTCCCGGCCAGGGTGAGCAACTCGGCCTGCTGCGGAGTCACCAGAACGGTGACGTTCGGGGCGTCCACGGGCTTGCCGGTGGCGTCGGTCTGCAGCGTCTGCCCGGCGGAAAGCACCAGGATGTTCTGCAGGACGGTCTTGGTCACCATGCTCGGGTTCCCCGGCGGGTGCCCTGTGATGAGAACGTCCACGCGCATGCCGGGCAGTACGAAGCCGGCCACGCCCACGACGTCGTTCACCCGCACCGTCACGGCGCGCATACCGACCGGAATCACGGGCGCCAGCCCGACCCCGCTGCCGCGCTGCGCCAGGCGGCCTTCGATCATCGGCTCCTCCGCCAGGATCGTGGAGATCACCGGACGGTCGAGCACGTCTTCGGGCTTGCTGAACGCTCCTTTCGGAAACGCCTGCGCCGGCATTTTGACGACCTTTACGTCGGCCGCCTTCACGGTGAGTCCAATAGGCAGGGGCCGTGCGGCGATCACCACATCCTTCAGGTCCGACACCTCCGCCTGCTTCGGCGTGCCGCCGGCCTTCGAGGTCATCTGATAAAAGACCGCGCTCACCACCAGCGCGAACACCAAGCTAACCCCGAGTACTGTCAGAAACCTGCGATCCATTCATGGCCTCCTGATCCTCACCCCGGCGTCTGGGCGCCGGGACATTCCAACCTCTACGTCCGAACCCACAGCGCGATCCAGGCGCCCGCGGCAATCGCCGGTGCGTATGGAATAGAGTCGTTCTTCCGTGCCGCGGCGCCGTCCTTGCACGGCGTCCACAGCTTCCTCAAATACCGCCAGTAGACGGTCCCGGCGGCGGCCAACCCGCCCGCCAGGCAGATCCAAAGCAGCGCCTGCCCCAGGGCCGGCAGCCCGAGCAGCGCACCGAAACCGGCCGTCAGCTTCACATCCCCGCCGCCCATTCCACCCAGCAGGTAGATCGCGAGAAACGCCAGAAACCCGCACACCGCGCCGCCCAGGGCCAGGACCACGCCACGCCAACCGGCGTCGAACGCGTGCCAGCCCACGCCGCCCGCCACGGCAGCCGCCGGAATCCAGTTTGGGATCGTCCGGTCCCGCAGGTCCGTAATGCAGGCCGCCAAGCCGACGAGCAGTGCCGCGTACACCTGAAAGTTCATCTCGCCTTCCTTCCGGACCGGGCGACGGCCGCCGGCTCCGGCGCCCCATCCCCGCGTTCCGACATCGGAGAAACTTCCAACAGCGGGCAGGCTGCAATCCCCGCCGCGAGGGCAAAGCTGATCAGGTCTTCCCCTGATGGCAGCCGCCACTCGGCGTCGCCCCCATACCCGCTGCCTTCCGTCGGCGCGGGCGGTAAAGGCGCTCGATCCGGAGGCAAGTTGGATCTCTTACCGGTCATCCTGGTCTCCACTGTTACTTTCGGCGGTGTCCATCTTTTTCATTAGCCCTGCCATCAGGAATTCCCCTTCCGCGGCCCCACCCGCCGGAAGAGGACCGCTTTCTTGTCGTCCTCGACGATCTCCCACCCGGGAGACTGCTTCAGCAGCGTCGCCAGCGCCCAGTTCGGCCGGGCCAGCACGACTTCGAACCCGTACTTGTCCAGCAACTGCTCGTAGTCGTGCCCCACGCCCACGATCCGCTGGTACTCCCGCGTCGTCTTCTCCCCGTAAAAGTCGCTCCGCCCGTCGAAAAACGCCTTGAACCGCGGCGAGAAGCGATAGATGAGGTAATCGGCCCACTGGTCTTCGGTAAACACCCGTGAAGAGGACAGCAGGGCCTCGTGCCGGCCGGCCATCTTCACCGGGAACCGTTCGGCCGGAAAATCGTGCCGCCACGGAATCGGGATCACCCCCACGGCGATCAGCACGAACGGAATCACCGACCAGGCTGACGCCCGCCTCAGCCCGGCTCCGGCCTCCTGCGCCAGCCCCTCCATGATCCCGGCCACGGAGTTCTTCCTGGCTCCGTCCGTCCAGTTTTTCCACAGCCGTTGCAATTCGTCGGCCAGGAACGGCAGCGCCACGGCCGCAAACAGCGGAATGTGCCGTCCGGAAACCAGCGACGAATGTGCCCAGAAGGCCACCCACAGCGGCCCCACCACCTCTTTCCTGGAAAGCGCCAGGCCCGCGGCGGCGCAGGCCGCCAACAGTACGATCTCGTACTGCAGCATGTTCTCGCTGCGGAACTCGGGGGAACGGAACTCCATCACCACGTCCTTGATCCAGTCCGCCGCCAGGTACTCGGCGGTGTGCTGGTGCAATCGCCAGCCGTAAGGATTCAGCAGCGAAGCCGCGAAGCAGGCGGCCGTCAGCACCGCATACCGCTTCACCGAACCCCAGTCCGCCTTTCCCAGCCACACCTCCACCGCCCGGCCGGCCGCCGTCAGCCCCAGGATCGAGATCAGGGCCAGCCAGCCCCCGTGCAGGTTTGTCCACAGGGCCGCCAGCGGCACCAGCAGCCAGATCCAGCGCCGCGGCTGCCGCAGGTCCGCCTGCACCATCCACACCGACACCGCCATCAACAGCATCGTCACCAGGTGCGGCCTCGCCAGCAGGTGCACCGTCGCCATCCCGAAACCCATCAGCGCCAGCGGCAGGGCGATGAACAGGTTCACCCCGCGCCACGCCATGTGCCGCAGCAGCGCCCCGCAGAACAACGCCGACACCACCATGCCGGCCATCGTCACCCCCGGCAGCCCGGCCGCCCGGTGCGCCAGCGCCAGCAGCACGTCCGATAGCCACTCCCAGGCAAACCACGGCTGTCCCGGCTTGCTGAAGGAAAACAGGTCCGTCCACACGAACGAGTGGTGGTTCAGGATCCACTCGCCGGTGCGGATGTGCCAGCCCGTGTCGCCGTCCGACAACAGCAGACCCGTTCCGCCGTCGGCCAGCCCGAAAAACCACAGCGGCAGCGACACCAGGATCACGTCGAACAGCGACGGCCATAGCCAGCGCGCCCAGCGCCCCAGGGCCGCTCCGCTGCCCGCGACGGGCCGCGCCGCCGCTCCTGCCGCGGTGCCCGCCAGGCCCGCCTGTGGATTCGTGGAAGTAGCCATGGGAACGTTCCTTAAGTGGACTAAGGTCCTGATCGGCAAGTTCGGCGAAAACATTTAGCCCGTCCGTAGCAGGCTCAACGGCAGACACCGCAGCCCTTTCCGGCGGCGGGTCGTCTAATCTCAAGAGGAGGCCATCGAATTATGTTGCTACCATTGGTTCTCTTTTTGTTCTCCCAGGCAGCCGACACGCCCATCTTCAAAGTCGATGTCGTCTCCAAGTCCGCCAAGGCCATCAACTACGAACGCGGCACCGGCGCCACGCGGATCGACTTCGCCGGCACGGCCCTGCTGCCCCAGGCCCGGGGCTCGGGCGAGGTCGAAAGCAAGAAGGGCTACATCCAGATCGAGGCGAAGTTCGAAAACCTCGAGCCCGCCCAGAAGTTCGGCGCCGAGTACCTCACCTACGTCCTGTGGTCCATCTCCCCGGAGGGCCGCGTCGCCAACCTCGGCGAAATCGTGCTCAAGAACGGCAAGGGCCGGCTCAATGTCACCACGGAGCTGCAGATCTTCGGCCTGTTAGTCACGGCCGAGCCCTACTACGCGGTCCGGCAGCCGTCCGACGTCATCGTGCTCGACAATGAACTCCGCAAGGACACCCGCGGTAAGGTCTACATCATCGACTCCAAGCTGGAGTTGCTCAGGCGCGGCCAGTACGAGAAGCTGGCCAACCCGCTGAACCTCACCGTGGACACCCGGAACGTGCCGCTGGAGCTGTACGAAGCGCGCAACGCCATTCAGATCGCCCGCTCCATCGGCGCCGACAAATACGCTGCCGACGTCTTCTCCAAGGCCGACGCCAGCCTGAAGATGGCCGAGTTGTACCCGCAGGACCAGCGCTACAACGACGAGATCGTCCGCACCTCGCGCCAGGCGGTTCAGATCGCCGAGGACGCCCGCGCCATCGCCATCGAGCGCCAGGCGCAGGAGCGGATGCAGAAGGAGCGCAACCGCATGCAGGCCGAACGGGAAGCGGCGCTTAAGAAAGCGGCCGCGGAAGCCGAGGCGCGCTTGGCGGCCGACCAACTGCGGGCCCGCGCCGACGAGCAGCGCCGCGCCGCCGAGGCCCAGACCCTGGCCGCCGAACGCGACCGCCGCAGCGCCGAAGAGAACCGCCTGAAGGCCGAACTCACGGCCAGCCAGGCCGCCGCCCGCAGCACCGAGGCTGAAGCCGCCAAGGCCCGCGCGCTCGAAGCCGCCGCCGGCGCCGAGAAGGCCCGCGACCAGGCCGAGGCCGAGCGCAGGGCCCTGCGCGAGCGCCTCCTGAAGCAGTTCTCCGCCGCCCTCCCCACGCGCGACTCCGAGCGCGGCCTCATCGTCAACCTCGGCGACGTGCTGTTCGACACCGGCAAAGCCGTCATCCGCCCCGTGGCGCGCGAAAAGCTGGCCCTGCTGGCCGGCATCTGCCTGGCCTATCCGGGCCTGCGCCTCGAAGCCGAGGGCCACACCGACAACACCGGCTCTGACGAGCTCAACCAGAAGCTCTCCGAGCAGCGCGCCTTCGCCGTCCGCACACTGCTGCTCGACCAGGGACTCGACCCGTCGCGCGTCATGGCCCGCGGCTTCGGCAAGGACCAGCCCGTGGCGGACAACTCCACTTCGCAGGGCCGCCAGCAGAACCGCCGCGTCGAGATCGTGGTCTCCGGCGAGGTCATCGGCACCTCGCTCGACCAGGTGATCCAGCGTCAGTAAGCCGGATTCGAGTTACGCACGCGGGCGGCGCCGGAGGCCCCGCCCGGCCTCACTCCACCCGGTAGCCCACATACCGCAGCGCGCCGTCCCGCTCCACCTGCAGCACCACCGCGTCGCCCTTCTTCATGGCGTCCAGGCTTTCCCGCAGCGCCTCCACGCTGGTCACCATCAGCGTGTTGACGGAGTGGATCACGTCGCCCTGCTGCAGGTCCACGTTCGCCGCCACCGGATTCGGCAGCACCGCCGCCACCATCACGCCCCACGACTGGCGCAGCGATTCGATCACCGGCCCCATGTCCTTCGTGACGCTCAGCCCGAGAACGGCCAGTTGCGGAATCATGTTCCGCTGCGGGTCCGCCAGCTCGGCCAGCTTGTCCGTCGCGTCCGGCCTCGCGGCCACCTCCACGTCCAGCGGGATCACGTCGCCGTCGCGCCACACTTCCAGCCGCAGCTTCTGCCCGGCGGACGCCCGAAATACCCGCAATTCCAGGTGCCTCGCGTTCCGCACCGGCACCTTGTCGACGCTCAGCACCAGGTCGCCCGCCTTCAGCCCCCCTTTGTCCGCCGGCCCGTCGGGCCGCACATCGGAAACCAGGACGCCGCTCCGGCGTTTCAGCTTCAAGCCGTCTGCCAGGATCGAAGTCACGTTCTGCACCGATACGCCCACAACACCCCGGTGCACGTGGCCGCGGGCCTTCAACTGACGGTAGACGTCGCGCACCAGGTTGGATGGAATCGCAAACCCAACGCCCTCGCTGCCGCCCGACCGCGACATGATCATCGTGTTGATCCCCACCACGCGCCCGTCGCCGTCCACCAGCGCACCGCCGCTGTTGCCGGGGTTGATGGGCGCGTCCGTCTGGATATACTGCATGAAATCCTCTTCCGCCAACTGCCTCCCCACGGAGCTCACCACACCCATCGTCACGGAGTTGAAGAGGCCCAGCGGGCTGCCGAAGGCCAGCACCACCTGTCCCTGCCGCACCCGGTCGGAATCCGCCAAGGCCAGGAACGGCAGGTCCTTCCGCGCCACCTTGAGCACCGCGAGGTCGGTCTCCGGGTCCACGCCCACAATCCGGGCCGGCAGGCCGCCGTCTTCCCCGTCCCCGCCGGCGGCTCCGGCAATGGTGACCGACACCTTCTGTGCGTTCTTCACCACGTGCGCGTTGGTCACGATGAACCCGTCCGCGCTCAGCACCACGCCGGATCCGGTCGCCCGCTCCCGCGCGATCGACGCCGCGCGGCCCGCTTCGGCGTCGGGCACCAGCGCATACCCGCTCACGGAGATCTGCACCACGGAACGGGATACGCGTTGCGCCAATTCCTCGAACGACGCGCTCATCTCCAGAATGGTTCCCGGCGCCTGCTTCGCCTGCGGCCGCGTCTGCGCGGCCGCACCCGCCGCCAACAACGCCGCCACCGCGGTCAGACCAGTCACTCGCATGGGATTCACCTCTCCCCATGTTTATACCGGATGGCGGCGGCGGACTGCACTCCCCTCGGACCGCAGCCTCTCCCTGATATGCTGTCTGCGGACTCCGCCCCATGAAACGACGCGCTTTCCTCTGCTCTCCGGGCGCCGCCGCGCTGGCCGCCCAATCCTCCAAGGACTTTCGCAATTCCACGGAGCCCGGCGCCGTCCCCGCCTGGGAGGCGCCCCTCTTCAACCTCCCGGCCCACTCCAAGACACCTGTCATCGCCGCGCGTATCGAACTGCTGAAAACCGGCAGGACTTATTTCGTCCGCGCCACCTCCAAGGACGGAGCAGTGGGCATCGCCTGCGTCAAGCAGATCGACAATTACCTGCCCATGCTCACACGCCTGGCGATGCCGTTTTACATCGGCAAGGACGTGCGCCAGTTGGAAAGCCTGGTGGACCAGTTCTACATCGCCAATTACAAGATGGCGGGCCAGGCCCTGTGGGCGCCGCACGCCTACGTCGAACAGGCCCTGTTCGACCTCTAAGGAAAGACCGTCAACAAGCCCGTCGGCGCCCTGCTCGGCGGGGTGCGCCGCAAGCGCATCCCCATCTATGTCTCCGGCTCCGGCCGCGAAACCACGGCCGAGCAGGAAGTTGAGGTTTACGCCCGGGCTCTCGAACTCAGCGGCGCGAAGGTCATGAAGTTCAAAATCGCCGGCCGCATGGGCCGCAATGCCGACCAGTATCCGGGACGCACGGAAACCATGCTGCGCCTGGCGCGCAAAACCTACCCTGCCGGCACCATCATCTATGTGGACGCCAACGG
Source organism: Bryobacterales bacterium (assembly GCA_027324255.1). Classification (GTDB taxonomy): domain Bacteria; phylum Acidobacteriota; class Terriglobia; order Bryobacterales; family Bryobacteraceae; genus Paludibaculum. Next base: position 43,528 of record DAHVTI010000406.1, read on the forward strand.
GGGTTACAATTCCGCCAAGGCCATCGCCATGGCGCCCTTCTTTAAGGAGATCGGCATCGGGTACTTCGAGGAGCCTTGCCCTTGGGAGGAGATGGCGGAGACCCAGCGAGTGGCCGATGCTCTCGACATCCCTGTCGCCTTCGGCGAGTGCGACTCCAGCCTGTGGAAGTTTGACCACATGATCCGCAGCCGCGCTCTCGACATCGTGCAGCCGGACCTCAACTACAATGGCGGCTTCATCCGCACCGCGCGCGTCGCCCGCATGGCCGCGAAGGCCGGAATCCCCATCACGCCGCACAACACGCAAACCGGCGCCGCGGCGTGCAACATCGTGCAATTCGCTTCCGCCATTCCGAACATCGGGCCGTACATGGAGTTCCCTTTCCGCGGCAAGTACTCGGGCGATTCCTGGTCCTCGCCCCACTTCCGCATCGAGCAGGGCTCTATCCCGGTTCCCGACGCCCCGGGTCTGGGTGTCGCGATCGACCCGGACTTCCTCGCCAAGGCGCAGGTGCTCTCAACGGCGGGCGCCTGAGCATCTGACGCCACTACGGCCGCGGCCGTGCTCCCGGAGTTCGCGGCCTGCCCGCAGGTGGACGTTCCTCCGAATCGCCTGGCCGTACGGATCCTCCCTGGGTCACGCCCGCTTGCGCGCCCAGGCTCAACTTGACGGCTATCGCGTCTTCCGCCGTTCCTCCCGAATGAGCCGGCTGAAAGGCTTGCTCCGAAACTGGCCAGTTTGTGGAAGAGGTCGTCCCCGCGGCCAGCACGCTGCCTTCGGCATCGAGCCGCAAAGCAGACAGCCAATCGTTCGCGGCTCCACCCAGGTACGTCGAGAAGCCCAGTTCACGTCCCTCACGCGGCAGGCAGAGCAAAAACGCATCGGTTTGCCCGCCCTGGTGCCGGCCCTGAATCGCCCCGGAAATCGGGAAGTCCGTGGACCGCGTCGTACCCGCCAGCCAAACCTCACCACCCGGCGAGACGGCTAACGCCAGTGCAGCGTCCGATCCGTTGCCCCCCAGATAAGTCGAATAGCCGATCGACTGGCCCTCTCCGCCCAACTGGGTCAGAAACACGTCTTCGCTGTTCCCCTTCTCCGGTCTCACGGCGTCATCCGTCACGGGCCAACTCGATGATGTGGTGTAGCCCGTCACCCAGATCGATCCCCGCGCGTCGAGTGTCACCGCTAAGCCATAGTCGACGTCCCTGGTTCCCAAGTACGTGGAAAACACAGCCGCCCTGCCGTCGGCGGACAGCCTGGTCAGGAACAGCTCCGGCGCCGCAGTGGCCGTCACGTAGAGATTCTCCGGCGCCTGTGCATCCTGCGTCGCCGACGACAGATAACGGCCCGGCAATCCCTCTGTTCGCGGCTCGAAGGTCGCACAACGATCGGCCGACCGGTAAAAGCCCAATCGGGTGGCCGCGTAGATCACGTCACTGTCCGCGGCGTCTACCCAGAACGTCTGCGCCTGCTCGGGGAACGTCCCGCACAGCGACCAGTTCCGGCCGTCGTCAGTGCTGCGCGCCAGAGCCCCGGTCACGCCGTCAGCCGTCGCCTGAAAGATGTCCGCATAGAGCACGCCCACATCTCGTGGATCCAGCGCCAGCCCCTGCATCCCTGCCGGCAGCGTCCCCTGCAGAGCTGGGGGCAACGCAAGAGGAGTCCACGTCGCACCGGCGTCCTCGCTGCGAAAGTAGCCGTTGTTCACCAGGTAAAGCACGCCGTCCCGAGATTCATCCTGGACCAACTTTGCGGAGCCGTTCAGCGTAAGGCCCGCTGCCAGCCGCAGCCACGACACGCCGCCGTCGTCTGTCCGCAACAGCTGAAACTCCGGCAGCCCCGTGCCGCCGGCCGGTGGCAGGACCACCAGGACGGACACAACGTCTTTGTTCTTCGGATCCGGCCACACTCCCATGGGCTGGAACTTCAAAGGCACCACGCTCCAGTGCTCCCCGCCATCCTCGCTACGCAACAACTGGCCGGTCGTCATGGCGTAAAGCACTCCGGCCTGAGCTTTCGACGGAGCAACCCGCTGCACGTTCGGCGTGGGTGTCAGTGGAATCCCCTCGTTGACGGCTCGCCATGTGGCTCCGAAATCCGTTGTCTTGACGATGCCAGTGGGCAGGGAGACCGCATAGGCGGTCCCCGCCGTGAATGGATCCACGGTAATCTGCGTGAGCGTGCTAAAGGCCAACCCTTCGTTTCTCGGCTGCCACGAGCCTCCGCCATCGCTGCTCCAACTCACGCCCCCGGCGCTCGCGTTGTGGGGCTGCAGCGCGTTCACCACCGGGAACGTATTCGACGTGGTGCTGCCGAGGACGATCGCCTCGCCTTCCGCCGATACGGCCAGCGCGGACACCCCGCCTTCCCCGTTGCCGGCCAGCCACGTCGCGTATCCCAGATCGCCATCACCCGTCAGTTTCACAACGAACGCCTTGCCCCGGTGCGATGGCGGCATCTGCGCCTGGAACGCCCCTTCTGTCACGGGCAGGCCCGGGTCAACTCCCACCGTGCCCTCGTAAAATCCGGCTGCGTAAACACCACCGTCCTGGCCCAGTGCCAGCGCGGTGGCATAAGCGCCTGCGCACAGGCAGGCAGCCCACTCCACGCGATCGCCCGCCGGCGAAATCTTCAGCACGAACGCCGTGCGACTGCTGGTTTCGCAACCCTTCCCCAACACCTTCGTGTAGGGGAACTCGGGCCCCGCGCGCCCGGCCACGTACGCCGCACCGTTGCCGGCCACGGCCAACCCGTAGCCGATGTCCG
>DAHVTI010000417.1 GCA_027324255.1 Bryobacterales bacterium
ATATCTTCAACGTCGGGACGGGTCTGCAGTATCTCGCCCTGGTGACCGCCTTCCAGGATGTGAACAACAACTATTTTGTTAAGTTGCAGAACCAGGCCGGGGACGGCCTCTTCCACGACTATGCCTTTTACTACGGCAACAACGGCAGCGGCGGCGGCGGCTATTTGAACCTGTCCTCTCCGTTCAGCTCGGCGCGGATCATTGTAACTGTCTCCGGGTTGACCGCTAACCTGGACATCGATACGGATTTTGACGGCACGCCGGATCAATCCTACAGCTACAATTACGCCACTGCCACCGGCGGCACCGGCGTGGGCCTCGGATTCTATGGCGCTGCTCAGGCCGACAACTTCAGTACCGACGTGCTGCCAGCGCAAGTTCCCGAGCCGGGCACGCTGGTCCTGACCCTGGCGGGTCTGGCCGCGACCGGTCTCCTGAGAAAGCGCGCGGCCCGCTAGCGCGCCTGCGAGAGGCTACCAGCGAAACCTGAATTGGGAAGGCCGCCGGCGGCCTTTTCCATTTCCGCCGCATCGCGCTTCCCCACACACATCACATCGCGTAGGATTACCGCACGGGCTTCCAGCCGCACTCCCCGCGCAGGTGTGCGCGCACACAGGCGGCTTTGATGGTAGGAAGGGGAGCTTGGAAGCGATGAGGAGGGATGGCGGGGACGACGGGGCTCGAACCCGCGACCTCCGACGTGACAGGCCGGCGTTCTAACCAACTGAACTACGTCCCCGCTCTTCTGCGGACAATCTCAGAATACCATGCCGCCCTCGGCTTGCCAAATTCGCGCGGCCCCAAAACCGGGACCGCCCTCGCAGGCGGCCCGCTCGTTTTCAAGTTGTCGAATCAGCCGCTTCAGGCGGCGTTCCGCCGGCGCAGCACCAGGGCGCCCTCGCCCTGCGTCTGCTTTTCCAGTTCGGCCAGTTCGCGCTCGATGATGGCCCGCTCCACGTCTTCAGACACTTCTTCCGCCCCTGACTGCTCGCGGCTCTGGTCGATGCGTTCGATGATCTCGTATTCGAGTTGGAGTCGTTCTCTGAGGCTCATGGTGTCCTCCCGGCCCTTGCGGCGCCTTCACTATAAAAGACGCTCCACTCCACCAAACGTTCCAGAATTCTTCACCCCCTGCTCACATCCGCCCGAACTTCGGCTGGTCCCGCGTGCCCGTAATCCGGATCTTCGACACCGTCCCATACCCCTTCTTCGCAAAGAACGGATCCACCGGCTTCAGCACCCAGCGCTTCCAGCGCGACTTCATCATCTCCGACACCTTCGCCTCGATGCGCGCCTCCCCCGCGAAGTCCAGCGTCTGCGGCCCGAACAGATACTCTCCCGCCAGTTCCACCTCCGCTCCCGGAATCGTGAATCCCAGCCGCGGAAACAGGATCCGCCCGCCCGCCATGTCGAACTCCCCCGTCATGGCGCACGGCACCTCGCTGATGTCTTCGTTGGAAGGCTGCCCCTGCGCCCGCCGGCTCAGCCCGTCCATCTGCTCCTGCACCGTGCGGCTGGTGAACCGCGCCTCCCTCAGCCGGAACGTGCCTTTCAGCTCCAGCCGGTCCGCAATCTCCCCCCGCCCCGGCGGCACTACGATGTGCGCCCGCATCCCGATCCCGCCGCTCAGGAACGGCCGCTCGCCCTTCATCGCCAGCCGCAGGAAATCGTCCAGCCGCCCCTCCGCCACCGCCGCCGTCAGCGCCACCGTCTTGCCGCGCTCCCCCGCGTTGCGCGCCACGCTGCCGTTCACCAGGAAGCGCGACGAGCCCAGCCGCCCGCTCACCGGCTCCAGCCGCGTGTCCCCGTTCGTCCCGTCGACAATCGCGTGAAACGCCGTCTCCAGCGGCATCGCAGTGCCGCTCGCAGTCAGCCGGAAATCCGGCGTGCGCGTGCTGCCGTCCACCACCATCTCGCCCAGCACGCCTCCGAACTTGCCTTGCGAGCTCAGCGTCCCCGCGATGCCCCGGAACACCCCCAGGTCCGCCTTCTCAAACGTGTAGACTCCCGACACCGGCGTGTCCTGCGGACTCTCCGCCACCCATGGCCCTAACGAGCCCCGGCAGCGGATCTGCCCCGGCGGCTTGGCGTTCGTCAGCTCCGTCTCGTACCGCATCGCCCGCCCGCGCCCGGCCGACCTGAGCACCAGGCGGTGCATCGCAAACTCCAGCGGCGCCCGCGCCGCGTCCCGCGGCAGCAGCACCAGCCGGCTCCCTGGCGCTTCCAGTTCCCCGATCACCACATTCGCCGCACCCGTCCCGGCCCCCCCACGCCGCCCGCGCCGCGGCGGCACGTGAATCACCAGCCCCTCCACCCGCGCCCGCCGCACCATCACCGCCGCCCCGCCCAGAGTCCCCACGTCCACCGTGAACTTCACTCCGCTCGCCTCCAGCACCGGCGGCAGCCGCGCATCTTTCCGGAGCCGCAGCGTCAGCGGCCCCGCCTCCACCTCCGCTTCCGCCCCCTCCCCGCGGTGCAACAGCACGTCCCACGTCGACCGCCACCGCAGCCGCACCTTCACCCGCTGCAGGTCCACGTCCGCATCGAATCGCCGCTCCAGGTACGCCACCGTCTGCTCCCGCAGGAACGGCTCGGCATTCCGCGCCGCCCACCACCCCGCCAGCGCCATCCCGCCCGCGGCGGCAACCACCGCCGCTCCTGCGGCCAGCAGCCAGCGCTTCCTGCGGCGGGTCATCGCATCTCACATTATCATCCGGGCGCGCCGGTGCTATGCTGGCAACCATTCGACCCATGCCCTCCTGCCCCCTCCGCCGCGGCATCCTGCCCGTCGTCCAAACCCCCTTCGACGCCCACGGCCGCATCGACGAGCAAAGCCTGGTCCGTCTCGTCCATGCCACCCTCGACGCCGGCGCCTGCGGCCTGCTCGTCCCTGCCGTCGCCAGCGAGGTCGACTCGCTCTCCGCCGACGAGCGCCTCCGCATCCTCACCCTCGTCCTCGACGCCGCCGCCGGCCGCGTCCCCATCCTCGCCGGCTGCTCCTCCCCCGACCCCGCCGAATCCGTCCGCCTCGCCCTTGCCGCCCGCCGCCTCGGCGCCGCCGCCTTCCTCGCCGCCGTCCCCCAGTCCTGCTACCACGACCCCTCCGGCACGCTGCCCTTCTTCGAATCCATCGCCGCCCGCGCCGATCTCCCCCTCGTCATTCAGGACCTCGAATGGTCCGGCCCCGGCCTCTCCATCACCGTCATCGAGCAACTCGCCGCCCGCCTCCCCACCCTCTGCGGCCTCAAGATCGAAACCGTCCCCGCCGGCCCCAAGTACACCCAGGTCCGCCGCGCCATCGGCCCCGGCTTCTTCATCGCCGGCGGCTGGGCCGCTCCGCAGATGATCGAGGCCCTCGACCGCGGCGTCGACGCTATGATCCCCGAGTGTTCCATGGTCCCCGTCTACGACGCCGTCTTCCAGTTGCACCAGTCCGGCCATCGCGCCCGCGCCGCCGAACTGTTCCGCTCCCTCCTCCCCGTTCTGGCCTATTCCAACCAGGAGATCCGCACCTCCATCGCGTTCTTCAAGCGCCTGCTGGTCCGCAAAGGCATCTTCGAGTGCGAGTTCCTGCGCGGCCAGCCCTTCCCCTGGGACGAATTCAACTCGCGCATCGCCGGCGAGCTCATCCGGCACTACCTCGACCTCGAATCCTCCTGCCGCCCCAGCCAATAGAAAGAGGCCCGGCGGGGCACACACCCCCACCGGGCCTCTCCTGCCCGCCCTGCGATTATTTCTTCTTCTTCGCGACCTTCGCCGGCTTCTGCGCCACGTGCAGGTCGTTCTCCACCGAGAACACTCCGGGCACCGAGTTCGCCTGCATGTAGGCCACCTGCTGGTCCGCCGCATTGTCCACAATTCCCGTCAGCCGCACGTTCCCGTTCTTCACGATGATGTGGATGGGGTGGAAGCCAAACGGCGGATCGTTCGTGATCCCCGCCGCAATCCGCGCCGGCGACACCCATACCGGCACGCCGCGCCCCGGATTGTACCGGCTCAGGATCGGGTGGTAGTAGATCGCCACGTAGACCCGCGCCCGGATCTGGTCGTCCATCCGCGACAGCGGCAGCACCTCGATCTCGTTTACCACCTTCTGCACGCCTTCGATCTTCTTCACCACGTTCTCCGCCGAGCTCTGCAGGATCGGCCGCGATGCCTCCCCCTCCAGCGTCACCACGTAATCTTTGATCTGGAAGCGAATCTCGTCGAACACGCCGTACTCCGGCAGCGACAGGATCGCCTTCTGGATGGCTTCAGCCATCCGCAGCACCGACGCCGGGGTCTGCGTCTTCTGTGCCGCTGCCACAATGTCCTCTTGCTGTTGGGCACGGACCGGCGCCAGCAGCACCAGTCCGCCGAGGATCAAGCCCGTCAACAGCGTCCTGTTCACGTTGGGAACCTCCTTCGATGTCTCGTGCGGCCTTTGCCGCTTCTCACCCTATGGGATGCATTTCCGCCGCTGCCGGTTTCCCCGCTTCGCCTTGGCCCCGCCCGCCGCCGGCAGCGTTCGCAGCTCTTCCGCCGTCAACTCCCGCCACTGGCCCGGCTCCAGCCCCTCCAGCCGCAGCGCCCCCAACGCCACGCGCACCAGCCGTAGCGTCGGCAGCCCCACCGCCGCCGTCATCCGCCGCACCTGCCGGTTGCGCCCTTCCGTCAAGGTCAGCTCGATCCACGCCGTCGGAATCGACTTGCGGTAGCGCACCGGCGGCTCGCGCGGCGGCAGCCGCGGCTCGTCCTCCAACGCCCGCGCCCGCGCCGGCAGCGTCTTCCGCCCCTGAATCTCAACGCCCTGCGCCAGCCGCCGCAGCGCCTCTTCCGTCACCGTGCCTTCCACCTGCGCCCAGTACGTCCGCGCGTGCGCGTACCGCGGATCGGTCAGCCGGTGCTGCAGCGCGCCGTCCGAAGTCAGCAGCAGCAGCCCTTCGCTATCCTGGTCCAGCCGCCCCGCCGCGTACACGTCCGGCACGTTGATGTAGTCCTTCAGCGTCGCGCGCCCCGCGCCCGTCTCGCCGGTGAATTGCGTCAACACTCCGTAGGGCTTGTAGAACAGCAGGTGGCGGTGCTTCACTCGGCTCCTACTTCTTCACCGGATCCGAGTGCAGAAACTCCAGCGTCACCCCCAGCGCCTTCGCGCTGTCCACGTACACGTAGTCGCCGTTGTCCCCGTCGTACCGCCCGCGGTGCAGCACCGGCATGCCCGACTTCCGCGCGTTGGCGATCGCCTGGTTCAGGTCCCGCACCTGGAAGCCCAGGTGTTGCACGCCTTCCCCGTGCTCGTCGAGATACTGCCTCCACGAAGTGCCCTGCCCCACCGGCTCGATCAGTTCCAATACCACCTGCCCTAGCTTGAAAAACGCCAGCTTCGCCTGCCCGCCCGACGGCTTGCCGCGGAACTCCACCTTCACCTCCTGCCCCGGACGCGTCGTCGTAATCTTCGGCGCCTCCACACCCAGCACCGCCGCCCAGCGCTTTACCGAAGCCTCGATGTCCCTGGTGACAATCGCCACCTGCACCACGGTCTTCAGTCCGGGATCGATGGCCGCCGGCGCCTGCGCGGGCGCCAGCATCGGGAGTAGCAATGCCAGCAACGATAGCCGCAACATGTCACTGGTCTACCACTGCCTCCCGTTCAATGCAAACTGCCGGAATACGCCGCCGCCCAGA
>DAHVTI010000428.1 GCA_027324255.1 Bryobacterales bacterium
CCGCCGGACGGCATCCCGGCTCTCAAGAAGGCCATTCTGCGGTACACGGAGGAGCACTACGGCCGGTCCGTGCGGCCCGAAAACGTGGTGGCGTCCTGCGGCGCCAAGCAGGCCATCATGGCGGCGCTGATCGCGATTCTCGATCCCAAGGACGAGGTCATCTACCCGGCGCCTTACTGGGTGAGCTACCCCGAAATGGTGAAGCTGGCCGGCGGCGTACCGGTGGCGGTGCGGGCCGAGGACGGCTCGTTCTGCCCGACGGCGAAGGAGATCGCCGACGCCGTGGGCGCCTACACCAAAGCCATTATCCTGAACAGCCCGAACAACCCGTCGGGCGTGATGTACTCGCGCGATTTCATCGCCGAAGTGGTGGAACTGTGCCGCAAGAGGTCGCTGTGGCTGATCATGGACGACACCTACAACCGGCTGGTGTTCGACGGCCGCGCGCCGATCAACTGCTACGACTTCGAGCCCGAGGACGTCGACCTGACGCGGCTGGTGGTGATCAATTGCGTCTCCAAGATGTACGCCATGACGGGCTTCCGCGTGGGCTGGGCCGTCGCCTCGAAAGAGCTGGCGCAGGCCATGGCCACCATTCAGGGCCAGCAGACCTCCGGCACCGCCACGCCGTCGCAGTGGGCGGCCGTGGGCGCGCTGAATGGAGTCCAAAACTCCATCGAGGCACTGCGGCTGACGCTCGAAAACAACCGCAACGTCCTGATGGACCGCTTTTCCGCCTTCCCCGGCGTGCGGGTGACGCGGCCCGACGGCGCGTTCTACACCTTCCCGGATTTCTCCAACTACCAGAAGGACTCGCAGAAACTGGCCGAGTTCCTGCTGGAGAAGGTCCGCGTGGTCACCGTGCCCGGCAAGGAGTTCGGCATGGAGGGCCACCTCCGCATCAGCTTCTGCGGCACCATCAAGGAGATCACCGAGGGCGTGGAGCGCATCCGCTGGGCGCTGGACCCCACGGCTCCGAACGAGATCTACCTGGGCGGGCGGCGCCTGGTCCGCGATTGGATGTAGGCAAAGGGGGCGACATGAACATCTACACCGATATCCCCTCTCCGGCCATAAAGGAGGCAGGCCTGGCGGCCTCCGTCTACGGCCTGCAAAACCACGGGCTGCAGAACCTGCGGCGGGTCTACTGGAACCTGCCCGAGGCGGCCCTGTATGAGGAGGCCATCTTCCGCGGAGAAGGCCGCATGGCCGCGGAAGGCCCCTTCGTCGTCCACACCGGCAAGCACACGGCGCGCGCCGCGGCCGACAAGTACCTGGTGCGCGAGGCGTCGTCGGAAGACTACATCTGGTGGGGGCAGCACAACCGGCCGTTCTCGCCCGAGAACTTTAACACCCTGCTGACGCGCCTGCAGGCCTACCTGCAGGGCCGCGACGTCTTCGTGCAGGACTGTTTCGGCGGCGCCGATCCCGACCACCGCCTGCCCGTGCGCATCGTCACCGAGCAGGCCTGGCACAGCCTCTTCGTCCGCACCATGTTCCTGAAGCCCTCGACGCTCGACGGCTACCGCAACCATGTGCCCGAGTTCACCATCATCGCCGCGCCCGGCTTCAACGCCAGCCCACTGATCGACTCCACCCGCAGCGAAACGTTCATCATCCTCAACCTGGCGCAGCGCACCGCCATCATCGGCGGCACCTGCTACGGCGGCGAGATCAAGAAGACCGTCTTCACCGTGCTCAACGCCCTGCTGCCCTTCGATGACGTGCTGCCGATGCACTGCTCGGCCAACGTCGGCGCCGAGGGCGACTCGGCCATCTTCTTCGGCCTCTCCGGCACCGGCAAGACCACGCTCTCAGCCGACCCGGCGCGCCACCTGATCGGCGACGACGAGCACGGCTGGTCGCCCAACGGCGTCTTCAACTTCGAGGACGGCTGCTACGCCAAGGTCATCCGCCTCTCGCCCACGGCCGAGCCGCAGATCTACTCGTGCACCCGCCGCTTCGGCACCATCCTCGAAAACGTCGTCTTCGATCCCCGCACGCGGAAGCTCGACCTCAACGACGACAAGCTGACCGAGAACACGCGCGCAGCCTATCCGCTGCTCTTCATCGACAACGCGCTGCCGGACAAGCGCGGCGGCCATCCCCGCAACGTCGTGTTCCTCACCTGCGACGCCTCCGGCGTCCTGCCGCCCATCGCCAAGCTTACGCCGGACCAGGCCGTCTATCACTTCATGAGCGGCTACACCAGCAAGATCGCCGGCACGGAGATCGGGCTCGGCACCGAGCCGGAGATCACGTTCTCGGCCTGCTTCGGCGCGCCGTTCATGGTCCACCATCCCTACAAGTACGCCCAGATGCTGAAGGCCAGAATCCTGCAGCACGGCGCCACCGTGTGGATGGTGAACACCGGCTGGACGGGCGGGCCGTTCGGCGTGGGCAAGCGCATCTCCATCCAGCACACCCGCGCGCTGCTGAACGCCGCGCTCTCCGGCCACCTGGAGTCGCTCGAGTTCTGGCAGGACCCCGTCTTCGGCGTGCTGGTGCCGAAGCACCTCGACGGCGTGCCGGACTCCATCCTCGATCCGGCCTCCACGTGGCCCAGCCGCGAGGAGTACCACCGCAAGTACGACACGCTGGCCGCGCGCTTCATTGAGAACTTCAAGCTGCTGGCCGGGCAGGAGCACATTCCGGATGAACTGGCCGCCGCCGGGCCGCGGCGCTGAGCCGTCAGGAGCCCGGTCCGTCCGCTTCGCCCTCTGAGGCTGCTCTCAGCGCAGGCCGCGGTGGGGCGCTGCCTGCCCGCTCCGCGGGAGGCCAGAGCATGGAAGCCGCTGCCGCGCCGGCCAGTACGGCCGCGACGACGGCCAGCGACGCCAGGACAGGAATTTCGTACAGGTCCGTCAGCGTCATCTTCACGCCGATGAACACGAGCACCACGGCCAGGCCGGGACGAAGGTAGTGGAATTCCCTCATCACTCCCGCCAGGACGAAATAGAGGGCGCGCAGGCCGAGGATCGCAAAGACATTCGAGGTGTAGACGATGAAGGGGTCTCGGGTGATCGCGAAGATCGCCGGAATCGAGTCCACGGCGAACACGATGTCGCTCGCTTCGACGCAAAGCAGAACCAGCAGCATCGGGGTCGCGAAGCGTCTTCCTCCCTCCCGGACCGTGAAGTGCGCTCCCCGGTACTCCTTCACGCTGGGCACAATCCGGCGGAACGCGAGAAAGAGCGGGTTGCGCTCCGGATGCACCTCACCGGCCCGGCGCAGCAGCCTTGCTCCCGTAATCACCAGGAAGGCGCCGAAGAGGTACATGACCCAGTGGAATCGCTGCAGCAGCGCCGCGCCGAGCACGATGAAGACCGCGCGCAGGATCAGCGCGCCGATGATTCCCCAGAACAGCACTCGGTGGTGATTTTCCGATGGAACGGCGAAGTAAGAGAAGATGACGAGGAAGACGAAGATGTTGTCCACCGAAAGCGCCTTCTCGATGAGGTAGCCCGTGAAGAATTCCAGGGCGTGCTGCGAGCCGAACCACAGGTAGACACAAGCACTGAACATCAGGGCCAGCGCGATCCACACCGCCGTCCAGCAGAGCGCCTCCCGCATCCCCACCACGTGCGCGCGGCGGTGGAACAGGCCCAGATCCACGCCCAGAAGCGCCAGGATCAGCACCGTGAATCCGGCCCACAGCCACGGCGTGCCGATGCTCTCAACGCCCATGGCATTCTCCCGCGGCGCAATCACGGTGGGAATGCCGACCCTCGCCCGCGCGGCAGTCCGACCGAACCGCCGCACAAGCGCCGGCTGCCCTGTCGCCGAACCGGAACTCGCTGAAGTCTGCGGTCATCTGCGGCTCTTCTCTCCTCCGCCCCCCCACGCGGCGGCAGTCAGCCCAGCAGGCTGACGAGATACAGGAGCGCCACCATAATTCCGCCCACGGCGAAAACCACCGCGTAGTAAGCCAGGCGAAAGCAGAAGCCGAGCGCCCCTCTCTGCTTGCTCCATCCCTGCCGGCGTGTGCGGCAGGCCGCCATCGTAAACCTTCCGTTTCCGGGACGCCCTCCCGCAGCCGTGATTCCGGCCCGCGCCCCATGCTCGATCGGCCTTCCCCGCACCCCCAATGTAGCTTTGAAGCCATCTATAGACAATTAGGAAAATTGAGGTGTACACCTCGAAATAATCGAGCTATGATGCCGGACGTGGACTGGTTGAACTACCACCACCTCTACTACTTCTGGATGGTCGGGCGCGAAGGCAGCGTCGTCCGGGCGGGTCAGCAGTTGCGGCTGGCCCAGCCGACCATCACGGGCCAGATCCGCGCGCTGGAAGACGCGCTGGGCCACAAACTCTTTGCCCGTTCCGGGCGCAACCTGGTTCTCACGGAGGTCGGGCGCCTCGTTTACCGCTACGCCCAGGAGATCTTCTCCCTGGGGCGCGAAATGACCGAGGTCCTCGAGGGCCGTCCGGCAGGGAGGCCCGTGCGCCTGCTCGTCGGCGTTTCCGATGTCCTCCCCAAGCATGTGGCCTTCCGCCTGCTCGAACCCGCCCTGACGCTGGCCGAGCCGGTGCAGATCATCTGCTACGAGGATTGCCCGGAGCGCCTGCTCGCCGATTTGTCCACGTTCCACCTGGATATGGTTCTGGCGGACTCGCCCGTCAGCCCGTCCGTGCGGGTCCGCGCCTTCAGCCATCTCCTGGGAAGCTGCGGCGTCTCTGTTTTCGGCGTCCCCGCTCTGGCGGCCCGGTACCGCAGCAGGTTCCCGGCCTCATTGGATGGTGCTCCGTTCCTCCTGCCCCTGGAGAACGCCACTTCGCGGCGCGCCCTGGATGAGTGGTTCGAGCAGGAGGGCATTCATCCCACCGTGGTTGGCGAGTTCCAGGATAGCGCCCTGCTGCAGGTCTTCGGGCAGGCCGGCAAGGGGCTCTTCGCCGCACCCACAGTGGTGGAAGAAGAGACCCGGCGCAAGTATGGGGTCTCCGTCGTGGGCCGGACGGCCTCCATCCGGGAGAGCTTCTATTTGATCTCCGTCGAGAGAAAGCTGAAGCACCCGGCTGTCGTGGCGATTTCAAGCGCGGCGCGAAGCCGC
>DAHVTI010000440.1 GCA_027324255.1 Bryobacterales bacterium
GTGTATCCCTTCGGCCACTCGATGCTCACGCTGTCGGAGTCCATCCAGCCGAATTGGAACGACACAGGATACTTCCGCGACGCCGCCGGAAACAACGGAGTCTCCCCACGCTGGAAATACATCGGCTCCAGCAGCAGCCGATTGCCCGTCTTCACCGCATAGCCCGGAATGGAAAGCCGGTAACGCAGCGTGAACTCCTGCTCCGGATCATCGGCGTTTTCAATCGCCACATCGCTCACCACCGCGTCCTGGAAGACGCGCTTCACCTCCTCCGTCACCGCCTCCATGCGTTCCTTTTCTCCCTTGCCCTCCAGGGCAATCCGCTGCTCGAAAGCCCTGTGCCCCGAGAAGGCCATCGTCACTGCTCCACTCAACGTTCCGTCCTCGGCCAGCTTCAGCTTCGCCGTGCGCTTTCGCGTCGAACCCTCCGGCAAGGTGATCGGCGCCTCCACGAACACGGGCTTCCTGGAGTCGGTCACCAGCGCCTGCATCCCCTCTTCCCGCCACGTCAGCATCTTCGCGGGCAGCGACTCGGCCGAGACGTCGTAGATCTTCCAGGTCTCGCCCACTTTCACCGCCATATCGATATTGGGCAGAAAATAGACGTCCGCCAGGCTTTTGTCGAACCAGTGCCCTTCCCGGTCCGCGATCAGAGCCGGCCGCGCGTCCAGTCCCACCGCCGCCGCCAGCGCCGCGAACAGCGTGTTCAATTCGTCCGCGCTGCCCAGCCCGCTCTTGAAGATCTCTTCCGCCGTCCGCAGCCTCTTCTTCGGCAGGCTGTCGTAGTACTTGCCTCTCTCCGCTTCCGTCACGCGGTCCCCGTGCACGTTGCGGAAGTTCTTCCGCATGTACCTCAGCAGCGCCCCGGCTTTCCCCTCGTCCCCTGGCGCTCCTCCCGCCACCGCCGCCACGGCGGCTTTCATCTCACCCGTCGCCCTCAGGCTCGATTTCAATACCTTGTAATGCTCCTTGCCGGTCTTCTCCCAATACTTCTCGGGATCCCGCTTGTTATCGTCACGGTACAGGCACAGCACCCACGGCCGGATATTCGGCTCCCCGGGCATCATCGGCTCCGGGTGAAACGCCGGGATATTCGCGAGCGAAAACGAATGGTACCCGTTGTTCTCCGCCTTCAGCTTCGTCGGCTGGCAGTTAAACGGCCAGACCGACATCCGGTACGCAGTGTCCTCCGCCGTCAGCGGGCGCAGGTAGTACGTCACGTTCTGCACCGGAAAATCCTGCTGCACCTCCAGCTTCATGTACAGCACGCGCGCATCCCACCGGTTCTCCGACCACCGGTATTCCACAATCGCTCCGGGCTCCACGCCCGGCATGGCCAGCGTCTTCACCTTGCTCTTCCGGCCGCCGCTCTTCACCAGGTCTCGCTGGTGGATGCTGTCCTTCTTGAGGTCCACCACCGTCCCGTCCGGCTTGATGGTCCGGCCGTCGATGGAGTCGATGATCGTGTCTTTCCCGTACACAATATCGATCTTTGAAGCGCTCTCGATCCCCTTTTCGTTGAACACCTTCAGGCGGATGTAGTGCTTCAGCACCCGCCGGACCGTCCCGCCCATGACTTCGTCCGTCACCGCAACGCGCCAGAACAGCGCCTCCGCCCCCGCATCCTTTTCCACCACCGGCGCCTTCATCGCCTTCTCGGCTTCTGTCACCGGCACCCAGAACGTGTTCGCCGTCGGCAGGACCGTCTGTCCCGCCGCGATTCCCGCCGCCAGTGCCGCCATTGCCGCCAGCCGTCTCAGGTTTTTCATGCCTTCCCTTCCTGCATCACCGTATTAGTGCAATCATTCCGCAACGAAGACTATTCGTTACCTATTATTCATGAACTCTGCACCATTGCTTCGCTGCACGCGGATGATGATATCAGAACTTCCGCGATCCAAACAGGGAGGAGAAGCGGAATTGCAACAAAAGAGTCCCGGTTTCCGGACCGCATCCCTGGTTTGCGCCGCAACGCATGAACACCGTCTGCTCCGAACCGCGGCTCTCGTTCAGCCGGACCGTGGTCCTTCGTTACCGAATGCATCTGGAATCTCGCGATAGGGCCCAGGGATGATCAACCCGCGGCTTGGAGTGGTGCGGCGATTGGCGTACGAGGCGGCCGATGGCGGATTGCTCAGCCCAGATCCAGCGGCGGGAATCCGCCGCGTCCAGGGCGTTAAGAAGCTCGGGGTTCGGTTGGGCAATTGGCTCTCGGCGAAAGAGGCCACAGCTCTGTTGCAAGCCCCCGGCGAGGATCCGCTGAGAGGCAAGCGTGATCGTGCATTCTCACCCATCCTGCTCGTAGGCGGTCGGCGCCGGCACGAGGCGGTTTGATTAGAGATGCGTCACATTCAGCAGCGCGAGGAGCACCGGGCGATTGTAGATCTTATGGCAAGGCCGGCCACATCCGTACTGTTCCGGCACCGGATTGGGTCAAGGCCATCTTGGACCGGTGGGCACAGGCCGCGGCGATCCCCACGGGCAAGATGTTCCGGCGTGTGACGAAGGCCGGCAGGGTTTGCGGCACCGGCATGACCGGGGAGGTTGTGTGGCACGTTGTGAGTGAATACGCTCGGGCCGCGGGCATCGCGACCTTGGCACCGCGGGATTTGAGGCGGAGTTGCGCTCGCCTCTGCCACGCAGCCGGAGGCGAGTTGGAACAGAATCAGTTCTTGCTCGCCCACGTGTCCATTCATACCATCGAACGGTAGCTTGGCTGCAAGCAACGGATCAAGGTTGCCGTTAATGACCGGCCAGGGATCGAGCCAGCGACTTGAAGGCCCGATCGGGCGCTCCTGACGGAGTGCCGACCAACCGGACGGGAAGCGATCGGGTTGACCAGCGAATCAATATCTATGCGCATGTCAGTTTCCGGTATCCGGACATTCCGGGCATGATCACGCCACCGCACTGGCGGAACTTCGGACGTTGATCGGTGTCAAATAGTCTGAAGTCAGACCAGGCCGGAGGAGGTCGTCATGGGCGCGACAGTGATACGACTCCCGGGCCAAGTGCCACGGCGCATCCCATGGGCTTCGTCAATGGAGATTATCATGCTCGTCGCCGGGCTGGCTTCTGCTCAGAAGCTGCCGGTGAGGGTCGAGATAGGTCCAAATGTTTGCGTGAGTGATGCGGGCGTTCCACCCGTGGAGCTTTACGTCGCGGCCCACCCGCAAAATCCGCAGAATCTGATTGTGACGGCCACTCATATGGTGAGTGGTCAGGAAGGCTTCGTCGAGACCTTCTCCACTTTGGATGGCGGCAGCACCTGGTCGGTTTCTCACCTGCCGCAGCTACGCGAGGTTGTGGCGCGCAAGGAGACGAGCGGCTGGATCACGGACTCCTCGGTGACGTACGCGCCGGATGGCACTGCTTACGTCTCCGCGCTAGCGCCCATGAAGCGCGGCCACGCCTGGGGAAGACTCCCTCTACTGGTCTACCGAAGCCGGGATCAGGGGGCATCATGGGAGGACCCCACCGTGATTGGGCCGTTCTTCGATCGCCCGGCAATGGTAGCGTCCGGAACCGGCAAGGACAAGCGCCTGTTCGTAGCAGCGATGGGCATTGCCGCGCCTTCCGAGCCCTCCTCTGTAGCCGTTTTGCGATCCGACGATGACGGCGCCAGTTTCCGGAGGACACTGCTCACTCCGGACAACCTGGGCCACAACGCCGTGAACCCGGTCGTGACGCCGGAGGGGTTGCTGATCGTCCCCTACGTGGACTTTCCCTCCACCAGCCGTGAGCAGTCCGAACGGCGCCGGCAGCTTATGCACGCTTCGCGCATCTACGTTGTGGCTTCCCGCGATCAGGGTCAAACGTTCGGTCTCCCTCGTATCGTAGCCGACATCCCAGGCTTTCAGCCTGGCCTTCCCGTCGTTGCCGTGGACCTCTCGCCCGGCAGGTTTCGGGGCAGACTGTATCTGGCGTGGAATAGCGAGCCTGAAGGCCGTCAGAATGTAACAGTGGCTCGCTCGGACGACAACGGTGAGACATGGTCGGCATGTGCAATCAAGGCGCCCAACGCTGGACCTGCCAACTTTTCTTCCGTTGCGGTCTCAAACAATGGAACGTTGGGTGTGGCGTGGATTCAACACGCGCCCGAAGAGTCCGGCAGGAAGTGCTGGCGGGCGTACTTCGCAGCTTCTGTGGATGGCGGAGAGAGCTTCTCAGCGCCCTTAGCCGTCTCCAGCGCTGTTTCGTGCCCCGATCCGACAGCCAACTACGGAAATACGCAGCATCCATTTACCCGCGGGGGCGACTACACGGGCTTGGCGGCTGCCGCAGACGGCAGCTTCCACGTCGCGTGGCACGATTGCAGAGATGGAGCCTTCCAGGTGTATGCTGCTCGCATAAGAGTGCGGGTGGACTGAGCCAGGGGTGCTCTT
>DAHVTI010000446.1 GCA_027324255.1 Bryobacterales bacterium
GAGAGATTTCAGCTTCGCCCTACACCAAGTGCAGGACGCAATTCAGCCGACCATCTCGCTGTCCCACGTGATGGCGCACTGGAACGAGATCAGCGGAGCTCTGCGAGAGGCGAAGCGCAAGCGAGTCCTTCAAACCTCACATAGTTCCTTATCTTAGCGCTTATGGGCCGCCAGGCCTGCGGCCGGCCTCCAGGCCGGCCCCCTATCCTTTTATGCGCTGAGCCTCAGCCCGCCCCGCCCGCCTTCGCCTCTTCCCTGTAAGTCGCCGCCGCCTTGATGAAGTCCCTATGCATGCGCGCGATGCTCTCGATCTTGATGTTCTTCGGGCACACCGCTTCGCACTCGCCCGTGTTCGTGCAGTAGCCGAACCCTTCGTCCGTCATCCTCATCACCATGCGCATCGCTCGCCGGTCGCGCTCCGCCTGCCCCTGCGGCAGCAGCGCCAGGTGCGAGATCTTCGCCGACACGAACAGCGACGCCGAAGCGTTCGGGCACGACGCCACGCACGCCCCGCACCCGATGCACGCCGCCGCGTCCATCGACATTTCCGCGCACCGCTTGATGATCGGCAGCGCGTTGCCGTCCGGCGCCGAACCCGTGTTCACCGACACGTAGCCGCCCGCCGCGATGATGCGGTCGAATGCGCTACGGTCCACCATCAGGTCCTTGATCACCGGAAACGCCTTCGCCCGGAACGGCTCCAGCCACAGCTCGTCGCCGTCCTTGAAATGCCGCATGTGCAACTGGCACACCGTCGTGCCCCGCTGCGGCCCGTGCGGGATGCCGTTGATCATGAACCCGCAGCAGCCGCAGATGCCTTCGCGGCAGTCGTGCTCGAACGTCACCGGATCCTCGCCCTTCCGCGTCAGCTCCTCGTTCAGCACGTCCAGCATCTCCAGGAACGACATGTGCTCGTTCACTTCGGGCGCCACGTACTTCACCATCTTGCCCGCGCTCTTCGCGTCCGTCTGACGCCAGATGTTCAGGATGATCTTCATTGCCGGATGCCCTCTACTTGTAGTTCCGCTGCGCCAGGTGCACGTACTCGAACTCGAGCGGCTCCACGTTCCGCACCGGCTCCTTGCCCTCGCCCGCGTACTCCCACACCGCCGAGTGGCAGAACTTGTCGTCCTGGCGCAAGGCCTCGCCCTCCTCCGTCTGGTACTCCTCGCGGAAGTGGCCGCCGCAGCTCTCTTCGCGGACCAGCGCGTCCCGGCACAGCAGTTCGCCCAGCTCCAGAAAGTCCGCCACGCGCGCCGCGCGCTCCAGACTCTGGTTCAAATCGCCCTCGCTGCCCGGCACCGTCACGTTCTGCCAGAACTCGGCGCGGATCTCCGGGATGCGCTCCAGAGCGTGCTTCAGGCCCGCCTCGTTGCGCGCCATGCCGCAGAACTCCCACATCACCTTGCCCAGCTCGCGGTGGAAGTCGTCCACCGTCTTCTTGCCTTTGATCGAGAGCAGTTTCTTCGTCCGCTCGTTCACCCACTCCTTCGCCGCCCGGCACTCGGAGTGGTTCTCGTCGAATCCGCCCGGCTTCACCTGCGCCAGGTAGTTGCCCAGCGTGTAGGGGATCACGAAGTAGCCGTCCGCCAGGCCCTGCATCAGCGCGCTCGCGCCCAGGCGATTCGCGCCGTGGTCGCTGAAGTTCGCCTCGCCCAGCACGAACAGCCCCGGAATGGTGCTTTGCAGATTGTAGTCCACCCACAGCCCGCCCATCGCGTAGTGCACGGCCGGATAGATGCGCATCGGCGTCGAGTACGGATCCTCGCCCGTGATGCGCTCGTAAATCTCGAACAGGTTGCCGTAGCGCTCTTCAATCGTGCCGCGCCCCAGCCGCTGGATCGACTCCGAGAAGTCCAGGTACACGCCCCGGCCGCCCGGGCCCACACCGAAGCCTTCGTCGCACACCACCTTCGCCGCCCGCGACGCGATGTCGCGCGGGCACAGGTTGCCGAACGCCGGGTACCGCCGCTCCAGGTAGTAGTCGCGCTCGCCTTCGGGAATCGTGTTCGGGTCCCGCGTGTCGTTCTGCTTCTTCGGCACCCAGATGCGCCCGTCGTTGCGCAGCGACTCCGACATCAGCGTCAGCTTCGACTGGTAGTCGCCGCTCTGCGGAATGCACGTCGGGTGGATCTGAGTGAAGCACGGATTCGCGAAGCCCGCGCCCTTCTTGTGCGCCCGCCAGATGGCCGTCGCGTTCGAGCCCTTGGCGTTCGTCGACAGATAGAACACGTTGCCGTAGCCGCCCGTCGCCAGCACCACCGCGTCGGCCACGTGGCACTCGATGGCGCCCGTCACCATGTTCCGCGTTACGATGCCGCGGGCCCGGCCGTCGATCACCACCACGTCCTGCATGTCGTAGCGGTAGAACATCTTTACTTTGCCGGCGTCCACCTGGCGCTCCAGCGCCTGGTAGCAGCCCAGCAGCAACTGCTGGCCCGTCTGGCCCCGGGCGTAAAACGTCCTCGACACCTGCGCGCCGCCGAAGCTGCGGTTGGCCAGCACGCCGCCGTACTCGCGCGCGAACGGCACGCCCTGCGCCACGCACTGATCGATGATGTCCACGCTCACCTGCGCCAGCCGGTAGACGTTCGCCTCCCGCGCCCGGAAGTCGCCGCCCTTCACAGTGTCGT
>DAHVTI010000458.1 GCA_027324255.1 Bryobacterales bacterium
CGCCGTCCACCAGTTTCAGCGCCCGCTCCACCTCTCCGCCGAAATCCGAGTGCCCCGGCGTATCCACGATGTTGATCTTCACGCCGTGATAGCGCACGCCCGTCGTCTTGGCCAGAATCGTGATGCCGCGCTCGCGCTCCAGCTCGTTGGAGTCCATCACGCGGTCCTGCACCTGCTCGTTGGCGCGGTAGATGCCGCTCTGCTTGAACATCGAGTCCACCAGCGTCGTCTTGCCGTGGTCCACGTGCGCAATAATCGCGATGTTGCGAAGGTTCGGATTCGAATTTTTCATGGGGTCGCTGCTTGCGGGAATCTCCATTTTCTCATGCCGGACCCGCCCTAAGCTACACTGATAGGAGCATGAGGAACGCCGCTGGGCTCCCCACCGTGGTCATCGTGGGCCGTCCCAACGTTGGTAAATCCACTCTTTTCAACGCCATCCTCGGCCAACGCAAGGCCATCACCGGCGACGAGCCCGGCATCACCCGCGACCGCATCGTCGGTCAGGCCTCCTACCGCCGCCGCCGTTTCATCCTCATCGATACCGGCGGCATCGTCCCCGAAGACCAGGACTTCATCCCCGCCCAGATCCTCAAGCAGGCCCGCGTCGCCCTTGAAGACGCCGCCCAGATTATCTACCTGATCGATGGCCGCACCGAAATCACCGGCGCCGACCGCGACCTTGCCCGCATCCTCCACCGCCTCGGCAAGCCCGTCGTCCTCGCCGTCAACAAAATCGACGACCCCAAGCGCGAAATCCTCACCTCCGGCTTCCACGACCTCGGCTTCAAACGCGTCCTCTCCGTCTCCGCCGAACATAAACTCGGCATCCACGACCTCCTCGAAGAGATCACCGCCGGCTTCCCCTCCGCCGAAGCCCCGCCTCCCGAATCCGAGACCGCCGAACCCGAATCCGCCGCCGAAGCCGCGGCCAAACGCCCTATTCGAGTCTCCATCATCGGCCGCCCCAACGTCGGCAAGTCCACCCTGCTCAACGCCATCCTCGGCTCCGAGCGCGCCATCGTCTCCCCCATCGCCGGCACCACCCGCGACTCCGTCGACGAGTCCCATACCGTCGATGGCCGCGAATACGTCTTCGTCGATACCGCCGGCATCCGCCGCAAGGGCAAGACGCGCCTCATGGCCGAAAAGCTCAGCGTCGTCATGGCCCGCCGCCACATCCGCATGGCCCACGTCGCCCTGCTCGTCCTCGACGCCACCGAAGGCCCCGTCTCGAGCGACGCCACCATCGGCGGCTACGCCCACGAAGAGGGCCGCGCCCTCGTTATCTGCGTCAACAAGTGGGACCTCCTCGACGACTCCAAGCGCAAGGAGTACGAGCAGGCCGTCCGCGACCAGTTCAAGTTCCTCGACTACGCCCCCATCGTCTTCCTCTCGGCCCGGAACAAGCAGGGCCTCAAGTCCCTCTTCCGCCAGATCGCCAAGTGCTGGGACGCCTCCAACCGCCGCGTCACCACCGGCGAGCTCAACCGCTTCCTCGATCAGCTCAAGCTCGAGCGCGACCGCCGCATCTTCTTCATCACCCAGCCCTCCATCCGCCCTCCCACCTTCGTCCTCTTCATGGACCGCGCCGAACCCCTCCACTTCTCCACCGAGCGCCAGTTCGTCAACCGCATCCGCAAGCACTTCGGCTTCGACGGCACCCCCATCGTCATCAAAGTCAAAGCCCGCCACTGATCGCCCTCGGCAGCCCAAGCCCTGGACCTGCTGCTTGGACCTGCTGCAACCCCCGCGCCGTGGGGCAGGCCTCCAGGCCGGCCACGGGCATCTCTCATCACGGAATTCGCACGGCCCGGCCCGCGCGGGTGCTTCGTCCCCCACCGTTTTTCATGTAAAACTGTCTTGTCATGCCCTCCCTCACCCGCCGCGCCGTCCTCTCCACCCCCGCCGCTCTCCCCCTGATGGCCCAAGCCCAGTCCTACCCCTCGGCCCCCCCCGAACGCCACCTCCTCTCCGCCAACCTCACCCCCGCCAAAATCCAGCAGGCCCTCCTCCCCCCCGGCGCCTGGAACCCTTACCCCAAGGCGGCCGACCGCGCCTGGTGGTCCGCCCTCCCGGAAAACACCAGGCGCGTTCTCCTCGACGCCGCCAACCGCGACCTCGCCCAGCCCTGGCCCTCCCTCCCCGCCTCCGTCTGCCTCGACTTCAAGCGCAACGGCAACCGCACCCGCTTCGAAGCCCTCTCCTTCGGCCGCCGCAATCGCCTTCGCCTCGCCGCCCTCGCCGAATGCGTCGAAGCCCGCGGCCGCTTCCTCGACGACATCCTCGACGGCCTCTGGCTCGTCTGCGAAGAGTCCTTCTGGGGCGTCTCCGCCCACATCGGCGCCCAGCAGGCCGGCGTCGGCCTCCCCGATGTCACTGAGCCCATCGTCGACCTCTTCGCCGCCGAAACCGCCAACGCCCTCGCCTGGATCGACTACCTCCTCGCCCCCCAGCTCGAATCCCTCTCCCCTCTCCTCCGCCCCCGCCTCGCCCTCGAAGTCCGCCGCCGCATCCTCGAGCCCTGCCTCGCCCGCACTGACTTCTCCTGGATGGGCCTCGATCCCGCCCACCCCCGCTACGTCAATAACTGGAACCCCTGGATCAACTCCAACTGGCTCGCCGCCGTCCTCCACTTCGAAGCCGATCCCGCCCGCCGCGCCGCCGCCGTCCACAAAATCGTCACCTCCACCGATCGCTTCCTCGACGCCTACCACCCCGACGGCGGCTGCGACGAAGGCCCCGGCTACTGGTCCCGCGCCGGCGCCTCCCTCTTCGATGTCCTCGACCTCCTCCACTCCGCCTCCGCCGGCAAGCTCGACTTCTTCTCCATCCCCCTTGTCCGCGAAATCGGCGCCTACATCTACCGCGCCCACATCGCCGGCTCCTGGTACGTCAACTTCGCCGACGCCTCCGCCCGCGTCAACCCCGACGCCAACCTCGTCTGGCGCTACGGCCAGCGCATCCACGACCCCCTCATGACCGCCCACGGCGCCTGGCTCGCCTCCGTCCACAAGGCCTCCCCCGCCGCCGAGCGCCCCGACGTCGGCGCCATGGGCCGCACCATCGACGCCCTCTTCCACCAGCAGGAGCTCGACCAGGCCTCCGCCGGCGCTCAGCCCCCCCTGGTGGGCGCAGTCAACCTCCCCGGCACCCAGGTCTGCGCCGCCCGCATCAAGCAGGGCTCCACCCAGGGCTTCTACGTCGCCGCCCAGGGCGGCCACAACGCCGAATCCCACAACCACAACGACGTCGGCAATTTCATCGTTTTCCATGACGGCTCCCCCGTCTTAATCGACATCGGCGTCGAAACGTATACGGCCAAAACCTTCTCCTCCCGCCGCTACGAGATCTGGACCATGCAGTCCGCCTGGCACAACTGTCCCACCATCAACGGCGTCTCGCAGTCCCCCGGCCGCGCCTTCGAAGCCCGCGACTTCAACGCCACCGAAGATCCCTTCCCTTCCGTCTCCATGGACATCCAGCACGCCTACCCCCCCGCGGCCGGCGTCAACCGCTACTCCCGCACCATCACCCTCAACCGCGCCTCCGGCGAAGTCTCCATCCGCGACACCTTCGACCTCGCCCGCCGCCAGTCCCTCGAACTCTCCCTCATCACCACCCGCGCCCCCAAAATCGAAGGCCCCGGCCGCCTCTCCCTCGACGGCGGCTTCGTCGTCGCCTTCGACCCCGCTCTCACCCCCGTCCTCGACGAGCACTCCTCCGATGACGCCCGCCTCCGCCCCAACTGGGGCCCCGTCGTCCGCCGCATCCGCCTCACCACCCACACGCCGCCCGCCCAGGGCAGCTACACTGTCATCATTAACAAGCCGTGATCACCACTGAAGAACAACTCGAAGATCTCCTCTCCACGCCCTCCCCCGAGGACGTCGAGGCCCTGCACTCCCTCGAAGGCCCCCTCCTCATCCTTGGCGCCGCTGGCAAGATGGGCCCCTCCCTCGCCCGCCGCGCCCGCCGCGCCCTCGACGCCGCCGGCAACCCCGCCCGCGTCATCGCCGTCTCCCGCTTCTCTGATCCCGCCTCCCGCGCCCTGCTCGAATCTTCGGGCATCGTCACCATCGCCTGCGAGCTCCTCGAGCCCGGCGCCCTCGATCAACTCCCCGGCGCCCCCAACGTCGTTTTCATGGCCGCCCGCAAGTTCGGCTCCACCGGCAACCCTGGGCTCACCTGGGCCATCAATACCTTCCTCCCCGGCCTCGTCGCCCGCCGTTTCTCCAACTCCCGCATCGCCGTCTTCTCCTCCGGCAACGTCTATCCCCTCGTCCCCGTCGAATCCGGCGGCGCCACCGAGCGGACTCTTCCTGACCCCATCGGCGAATACGCCCAGTCCGTCCTCGGCCGCGAGCGCATGTTCGAGCACGGCTCCGTCGAACACGGCACCCCCGTCTCCCTCCTCCGCCTCAACTACGCCGTCGAGCCCCGCTACGGCGTCCTCGTCGACATCGGCCGCAAGGTCTTCGAAGGCCGCCCCGTCGACGTCACCATGGGCCACGTCAACGTCATCTGGCAGGGCGACGCCAACTCCATCACCCTCCGCTCCCTCCACCACGCCGCATCGCCGCCCTTCATCCTCAACCTCACCGGCCCCGAAACCCTCCGCGTCCGCGACCTCGCCCACGAATTCGCCCGCCGCTTCTCCCGCGCCGCCGTCATCACCGGCGCCGAGCAGCCCACCGCCCTCCTCAACAACGCCGCCCTCTGCCGCCAGCTCTTTGGTCCCCCGTCCCTCTCTCTCTCCGATCTCATCGATCTCATCGCCCACTGGATCCAGCACGGCGGCCGCTCCCTCAACAAGCCCACCCACTTCGAAATGCGCGAAGGAAAATTCTAGCCCCCACATTAAATCGGGACAGTCAGCAATTTTACATTTTCCGCCCCTGGGCCCAACCATCGTCATCCACTCCCCCCAACTCCCCGCAGTCCAAGGAAAGCCGGGTTCCGCGCGACACATCCGTTCTCCCTCCTCCTCCTGCTCCTCCTCATCTCGCCCGCCCCCATCGCCCCCAGCGGAAACTGATTTGAAAAGAAGTGAGTGCGCCAGCCCCGCTCTGTAGGAGAATTCTCATATGAGCTGGCGCGATCGTCTCCACCAGGGCCTCGTCATCCCCGCCCACCCCCTCTGCCTCACCCCCGACCGCAAGCTCGACGAACCCCGCCAGCGCGCCCTCACGCGCTACTACATCGACTCCGGCGCCGGCGGCCTCGCCGTCGCCGTCCACACCACCCAGTTCACCATCCGCGACCCCCAACACAACCTCCTCCAGCCCGTCCTCCAGCTCGCCGCCGAAGAGGCCCGCGCCTCGGACGCCATCCTCATCGCCGGCGTCTGCGGCCCCACGCCCCAGGCCCTCCGCGAAGCCTCGCTCGCCGCCTCCCTCGGCTACCACGCCGCCCTCCTCTCCCTCTCCGCCTTCAGGGACGCCTCCGTCGATCAAATGATCGACCACCTCCGCGCCGTCGGCCAGGTCCTCCCCGTCGTCGGCTTCTACCTCCAGCCCGCCGTCGGCGGCCGCGTCCTGCCCTACTCCTTCTGGCGCCGCGCCGCCGAAATCGAGTCCCTCATCGCCATCAAGATCGCCCCCTTCCACCGCTACCAGACCCTCGACGTCGTCCGCGCCGTCGCCGAATCCGGCCGCGCCTCCGGCATCGCCCTCTACACCGGCAACGACGACAACATCGTCGCCGACCTCCTCACCCCCTTCACCTTCTCCGGCGTCACCGTCCGCATCGTCGGCGGCCTCCTCGGCCAGTGGTCCGTCGGCACCAGAAGCGCCGTCCAGCTCCTCCGCCGCATCCACGAAGGCGAAAACCACTCGTTGCTCCTCGCCCTCGGCGCTCAGCTCACTGACCTCAACGCCGCCCTCTTCGATGCCGCCAACCACTTCCACGGCTGCATCGCCGGCATCCACGAAGTCCTCGTCCGCCAGAACCGCATGGCCACCCGCGCCTGCCTCGACCCCAACGAAGACCTCTCCCCCGGCCAGTTAGAAGAAATCGACCGCGTCCTCGCCGCCTACCCCCACCTCCTCGCATAGTGGGGCAGGCGGCCACGCCTGCGGCCGGCCTCCAGGCCGGCCACACGGGCCACCAAATGCCGCGAAAACAGGCGGGTAGACCCCCGAACGAAGAGAGGGGGTAAGGCGTGTTCCTCGACAGAGGCTGGATCGCTCGGACGCCACTCCCCCTGGCTCCCCTGCCCCCAAGCCTCACAGCGGCGCTACAGCGAGTCCGGTCCCGCTGCCCGTCTCCCCCTCACCCACCCCCACACGGCCCCCGCCGCCCATCCCGCCCCCACCCCCACCACATCCGCCGCCACGTCCTGCCACTCGAACCCCCGCCCCGGCACCAGCCTCTGCGCGAACTCGACCCCCACGCCCAGGCCCAGCGTCCCCAGCGCCACCAGCCAACCCCGCCGCCACTCTGCCGCCGCCAGTCCCGCCGCCGTCAGCGCCGCAAATCCCAGCGCGTGCTCCCGCGCCCCGGCCTGCCCGATGCGTTCCGCCACCCGCCCCGGCAGCATCGCGTACCCGACCCCGGCAGCCAGCCCGGCCGCCCAAACCCACAAGCTCCGGCGTCTCATCGTTGCGCCGCCCCCGCCCGCTCCTCGTGCTCTTCTGACTCCACCATCAGCGGCCGGAACGCCGCCGCCCGCACCCCCGGATACTTCGCCCTCGGCCCCTTCGCCGCCCGCCACAGAATCCGGTTCAGCTCCGCCCACGGCGCCTCGTCCGGCACCGCCCAGTTCATCTTCATAGACGCCTGCGCGTCCTTCCGCGCCTGCCCGCTCAGCGCGCTCAGTTTCGGATTCACCTCGAACAGCGACACCTGCGGCACTTCCGGTTCATACGGCGTATAGTCCGGCTCATTCGTGAAGCTCTCCCGCATATCCGTCGCGATCAGGTCGAACAGTGTCATCGGCGGCAGTCCCAGGATCAGTTCGATGGTCTTCACCATGCTCTGGTGTGAATAAAACGTCGAATCGACGTGCCCCCGCCTCGTGTACGGGCTGATGGCCAGAGCCACCGTCCGGTGCCCGTCCACGTGGTCCACCCCGTCCTGCGCGTCGTCCTCTACCACAAAAATCGCCATCTCCCCCCAGAACGGCGACTTCGACAGCCCCTCCACAATCCGCCCCAGCGCCAGGTCGTTATCCGCCACCATCGTCGCCGGCGCCGGCTCGCCCGGCGTCGTCCCCACTGT
>DAHVTI010000460.1 GCA_027324255.1 Bryobacterales bacterium
GAATCGTTACGGCTTCTGAAAACACTGTCGAATTCTGTCGAACCAGCCGCTCCCCCCCAACCGCCGAACCGCCAGCCCCGCCGGACCCAGTTCAACCGATAAGCGGCATCCGCTCAATAGCTTGCGGCAATTCCCTTGGAGCCCGGTGGGACAATGAAGTCAGCGGGACTCTTGCGCCCGTCCGGATCCTTGACAACCGCATGCTCTCGCCGTAGCCCGCCCAGCCGGACCCGCCACCCGGCTGGGCCAAAGGGGGACTCTCCGCCCCGCACCCTCACGTTTTTGTCGAAACGAAGCCACCGCGCCCCCCTCCTCGACAAATACAACGGAACGAACCCATTCGTCCGTCCACCCCCCGCCGCCTCCGCCACTCCGCTTTTTGACGAAAAAACTCTACCGAGGCCCGCACCGAACGAAATACAACGGAACGAACCCACTCGCCCGTCCGCCCCCGCCGCCTCCGCCACTCCGCTTCTTTGCAGGAACAAACCCACCGCCGCCCCGTCCCCCGGCGCGCTACCTTCAAAGCATGGGGCGCGCGCGGTTCCACTTCCATGGCGTCCTCGAAGACCTCCTGCCCGCCCATCAGCGCGGCACCTGGCTCGTCTACGACTTCCGCGGCGCCCCCTCCCTCAAGCACGCCCTCGAAACCTTCGGCGTCCCCCACCCCGAAATCGGCGCACCCTCTGACCTCCACCGCCCCGTGCGCGACGGCGAGGACCTCCACATCTTCCCGCGCCTCTCCTTCGCCCCCCCCGGCGGCGAATGGCGCTTCCTCCTCGACTGCCACCTCGGCCGCCTCGCCAAGTACCTCCGCATCCTCGGCTTCGATACTCTCTACGAAAAGCACGCCCCCGACGATTGGCTCGCCTCCACCTCCCACGACCAGCGCCGCATGCTCCTCACCATGGACCGCGGCCTCCTCATGCGCTCCCTCGTCGAGCACGGCGCCCTCGTCCGCTCCGCCACCCCCCGCCTCCAGCTCGCCGAAACCATCCACCGCTTCCGCCTCCAGCCCCACTTCCGCCCCCTCCGCCGCTGCCTCCGTTGCAACGCCCTCCTCGCCCCCGTCCCCAAGTCCCAAGTCCTCCACCGCATCCCACCTAAAACCCGCCTCTGGTGCGAGGAGTTCCTCCAATGCCCCTCCTGCGCCCAGGTCTACTGGCCTGGCTCCCACCACGACAGCATGCTCCAGTGGGTGGCCCTCCTCCGCCAACCCTCAAAATCGGCCCCCTCCCCGGCTCCACCCGAGGATTGCTGATTTTTTCTACGCTTTTGGCGAACAAACGGCGGCAACACGCTTGCCACCGATATTCAGATGTGTTTATCTTGATCTAAGGAGGCGACTTCTCGCTCTTATGCCCGCTGAATTCTTACCCGGTGATGCGCCGCAACGCGGCGCCCTTTCTTTTGAAGAGCAGGATTTCATCGATCGCCTGATCGCCAGCCACCAGGGCCAGCCCGGAATGCTCCTCTCTCTGCTCGAGGAGATCCAGGAACGCCAGCCCCACAAGTATCTGCCCGCCGATTACCTCGAATACCTCGCCGCCCGCACCGGCATCCCCGGCGCCCAGATCTACAGCGTCGCCACCTTCTACGCCCTCTTCAATCTCAAGCCCCAGGGCGACCACACCATCTGCATCTGCCGCGGCACCGCCTGCCACACCCGCGGCTCCCGCGACCTCCTCGAGCGCATGAAGCTCCAGCTCGGCCTCGTCCCCGAGGAAGACGACGGCTCCGCCGACAAACTCTCCATGACCACCCCAGACCGCCGCTTCACCCTCCGCACCGTCGCCTGCTTCGGCCAGTGCGCCCTCGCCCCCGTCGTCGAAGTCGATCACGCCATCCACGGCCACGTCAACGAGCGCGCCCTCGACCGCGAGGTCGACGCCCTCCGGAAAGGCGGCGCCTGATGCCCCGCATTACCGATCTCTCCTCCTTTAACGAAGCCCGCGAGGCCGGCCTCGCCAAACTCCTCCCCCCCACGCCCCGCATCGCCATCGGCATGGGCACCTGCGGTACCGGCAACGGCGCCGAGGCCGTCCTCCAATCTTTCTCCGACGCCATCAACCAGCGCGGCCTCTCCATCGCCCTCGCCCGCACCGGTTGCTTCGGCTTCTGCGCCGCTGAGCCCCTCGTCAACGTCTGGCTCCCCGGCAAGCCCCTCGTCATCCTCCAGCGCGTCCAGCCCAACGACACCGCCGCCATCCTCGACGACCTCACCGCCGGCCGCATCCCCGCCGGCCTCGCCCTGTGCCGCATTGACGAGTGGGACCACATCACCGGCCACGTCAAGTACGGCTCCGGCTTCCCCGAAATCCCCCTCTGGAACGAAATCCCCTTCTTCAAGGGCCAGAAGAAAATCGTCCTCCGCAACTGCGGCCTCATCGATCCCACCGACATCGAGGAGTTCCTCGCCGTCGGCGGCTACCAGGCCCTCTATAAGGCCCTCATCGATGCCAACCCCGCCTCCATCGTCGAATCCATCAAGGCCGCCAAGCTCCGCGGCCGCGGCGGCGCCGGCTTCCAGACCGGTTCCAAGTGGGAGTTCCTCTCCAAGGCCAAGGCCGATCGGAAGTACCTCATCTGCAACGCCGACGAAGGCGACCCCGGCGCCTACATGAACCGCAATGAGATCGAGTCCGACCCCCACTCACTCATCGAAGGCATGATCATCGGCGGCTACGTCACCGGCGCCTCACACGGCATCGTCTACGTCCGCGCCGAATACCCCCTCG
Organism: Bryobacterales bacterium; assembly: GCA_027324255.1. GTDB lineage: Bacteria > Acidobacteriota > Terriglobia > Bryobacterales > Bryobacteraceae > Paludibaculum. The sequence goes on from DAHVTI010000460.1 coordinate 2,739, forward strand.
CCGTCCATCGCCTCGAAACTGCCATCCACCAGGCCGAAGAGTGGGGCCTCCTCGGCGACAACATCCTCGGCCGCGGCTTTAACTTTCGTCTCCAGCTCATTGAAGGCGCAGGCGCTTTTGTCTGCGGCGAGGAAACCGCCCTCATTCGCTCCCTCGAAGGCAAGGCCGGCCGCCCCACCCCCCGTCCGCCCTACCCCGCTGACTCCGGCCTCTTCGGCCAGCCCACCAACATCAACAACGTCGAAACCTGGTACAACGTCGCCCCCATCGTCGTCAAAGGCCCCGCCTGGTTCACGGAAACCGGCAGCCCCAAGAGCCCCGGCACCAAGGTCTTCTCCCTCGTCGGCAAGGTCGTCAATACCGGCCTCGTCGAAATGCCCCTCGGCACCCCCCTCAAGACTTTCGTCTACGACGTCGGCGGCGGCACCGCCAACGACCGCGCCGTCAAAGCCGTCCAGACCGGCGGTCCCTCCGGCGGCTGCATCCCCCAGGAGATGTTCGACACCCCCGTCGACTACGAAACCCTCGCCCAGCTCGGCTCCATCATGGGCTCCGGCGGCATGGTCGTCATGGACGAAGACAATTGCATGGTGGACGTCGCACGCTACTTCATCGAGTTCACCCACTCCGAATCCTGCGGCAAGTGCATTCCCTGCCGCGTCGGCCTCGACAAGTCCCTCCATTACCTCAACCGCATCACCCAGGGCAAGGGCACTGAAGCCGACCTCGCCACCCTCGACGAGCTCGGCCGCATGATCCGCGATACCTCCCTCTGCGGCCTCGGCCAGACGGCTCCGAACCCCGTCCTCACCACCATGCGCCACTTCCGCCATGAGTTCGAGGACCACATCCGCGCCTCCCGCTGCCGCGCCGGCGTCTGCGAGGACCTCGCCCTCTCCCCCTGCGAGAACTCCTGCCCCCTCCACATGAACATCCCCCGCTTCCTCCAGCTCCTCAAGGAGGACCGCCTCGAGGATGCCTTCGTCTCCGTCGTCATGGACAACCCCCTCCCGGCCTCCACCGGCCGCGTCTGCCAGCACCCCTGCGACGACCGCTGCCGCCGCTCCGGCATCGACTCCGCCGTCAATATGCGCGAAGTCCACCGCCACATCGCCGACTCCATCTACCCCTCCCCCCGCTTCCCCGACCTCGTCGCCCGCCTCTCCGCCCTCCGCAAGCCCTCCACCGGCCTGCGCTGCGCCGTCGTCGGCGCCGGACCCACCGGCCTCGCCTGCGCCTTCTACCTCCGCATGCTCGGCCACGACGTCATGGTCTACGACTCCAACCCCAACGCCGGCGGCATGCTCCGCTACGCCCTGCCCGACTACCGCCTCCCGAAAGAGGTGCTCGACCGCGAAGTCGAGCTCATCAAGCTCATCGGGGTCGACTTCACTTTCAATACGCGCGTCCCCGCCGACATCTCCCTCAACGAACTCGACCAGCGCTACAACGCCGTCTTCCTCGCCATCGGCACCTGGAAGGAAAACTGGGTCTACCTCCCCGGCACCGAACTCACCGGCGTCATCCCCGCCCTGCCCTTCCTCGAATCCGTCTCCAAGCGCGAAACCGTCCCCCTCGGCAAGCGCGTCATCGTCATCGGCGGCGGCAATGCCGCCATCGACTCCGCCCGAACCGCCCTCCGCCTCGGCTCCGGCGTCACCATCCTCTACCGCCGCGAGCGCAAGGACATGCCCGCCATCCCCGAGGAAACCGAGGCCGCCGAGGCCGAAGGCGCCAAAATCGCCTTCCTCGCCTCCCCCCACCGCATCGTCGGCTCGCCCGACGGCCGCGTCACCGCCATCGAAGCCGTCAAGACGCGCCTGGGTGAATACGACTCCTCCGGCCGCCGCCGCCCCATCCCCACCGACGAAATCGTCCGCTTCAACTGCGATACCGTCATCCTCGCCGTCGGCGAAACCGTCGACATCGACTTCGCCAAGGCCTCCGGCCTCAAAATCAGCGACCGCGGCCTCATCGAAGTCGACCGCTACTCCCTCGAAACCTCGCGCTCCAAGTTCTACGCCGGCGGCGACCTCATCACCGGCGCCTCCAACGTCTCCGGCGCCATGGGCCTCGGCAAAAAGGCTGCCCGCAATATCGACAAACGCCTCACCGGCCTCAAACGCTGGCGCGACCTCTTCCCTAAGTTCGAATACGACCAGGCCGCCCCCGCTCACCCCAGCGACTCCCGCCGCCACCACGTCCGCGAGCTCGAAGCCGAAGACCGCGCCCGCACCTTCTCGGAAGCCACCGTCGGCCTCACCAGCGTCGAGGCCATGGAGGAGTCCTGCCGCTGCCTCCGCTGCGACGTCCGCACCGGCGACCACTAAGGAGCATCCCCCGCCATGAACAATAAAATCTCCATCCGCATCGACGGCGAGCTCATCCCCGCCACCCCGGGGGCCTCCCTCCTCGAAACCGCCCTCGCCCACGGCAAGTTCATCCCCTCCCTCTGCCACATGAAAGGGCTCTCCTCCGTCGGCGCCTGCCGCCTCTGCCTCGTCGAGGTCGCCGGCGTCAACCGCCTCCTGCCCGCCTGCACCACCCCCGTCCAGGACGGCATGAGCGTCACCACCCAAAGCGACAAGCTCCGCCGCTACCGCAAAATCACCCTCGAGCTCCTCTTCGCTGAGCGCAACCATGTCTGCGCCGTCTGCGTCTCCAACAGCCACTGCGACCTCCAGTCCCTCGCCCAGCGCCTCGGCGTCACCAGCGTCCGCTACCCCTACACCTTCCCCAAGGTCCCCGTCGACCTCACCCACAAAAAGTTCGCCCTCGACCAGAACCGCTGCATCCTCTGCACCCGCTGCGTCCGCGTCTGCGCCGAGGTCGAAGGCGCCCACGTCTGGGCCGTCAGTAGCCGCGGCGTCGGCTCCCGCCTCGTCTGCGAGCTCAACCGCGCCTGGGCCGACAGCCGCTACTGAACCAGTTGCGGCAAGTGCGTCCAGAGCTGCCCCACCGGCGCTCTCGCCGAAAAGGGCTTCGCCGTCGAAGAGATGACCAAGCGGCCCGAACCCATCAGCCGCCTCGCTGACCTGAGAGGAGTCCGCTCATGAGTAAAGCCAAGGTCGCCACCGTCTGGCTCGACGGCTGCTCCGGCTGCCATATGTCCCTGCTCGACATCGACGAGCTCTTGATCGATGTCCTCCGCAAGGCCGACATCGTCTACGGCCCCCTCGTCGACGCCCAGGAGTTCCCCGACAACGTCGACGTCACCCTCGTCGAGGGCGCCGTCAGCAGCCAGGACGACCTCCGCCTCGTCCAGAAGATCCGCCAGCGCACCAAACTCCTCGTCTCGCTCGGCGACTGCGCCGTCACCAGCAACGTCCCCTCCATGCGCAATCCCCTCCAGCCCAAGGTGCTCCTCCAGCGCGCCTACGTCGAAGGCGCCGACGTCAACCACCGCCCCCCCACCGACGGCGTCCCCGCCCTCCTGCGCCACGCCGTCCCCGTCCACGAAGTCGTCAAGGTGGACCTCCACGTCCCCGGCTGCCCGCCCAAGGCCGACGCCATCGCCTTCGTCGTCACCGAACTGCTCGAAAGCCGCAAGCCCGACCTGGCCGGCAAAGTGAAGTTCGGCTGAGAGGAGCACACCCATGTCCCGCACCATCACCATCGATCACGTCACCCGCATCGAGGGCCACGCCAAAATCGAGATCCACCTCAACGATCAGGGCAAGGTGGCCTCCACCCAGTTCCACGTCACCCAGTTCCGCGGCTTCGAAAAATTTGTCGAGGGCCGGCCCTATTATGAAATGCCGGCCATCACCGCCCGCATCTGCGGCATCTGCCCCGTCTCCCACCTCCTGGCTTCCGTCAAGGCCTGCGACGCCATCATGGCCGTCACCATCCCCGAAGCCGGCCGCCTCCTCCGCGAACTGCTCCACTGCGCCCAGTTCGTCCAGAGCCACGCCCTCAGCTTCTTCCACCTCTCCGCCCCGGATCTCCTTCTCGGCTTCGACTCCGACCCCAAGCTCCGCAACGTCGTCGGCCTCATCGAAAAGCACCCCGAGGCCGCCCGCGATGGCATCGCCCTCCGCAAGTTCGGCCAGCAGGCCATCGAACGCCTCGCCGGCGAGCGCATCCACCCCTCCTGGACCGTCCCCGGCGGCGTCAACAAGCCCCTCTCCGCCGAAAACCGCGACTTCATCCTCTCCGGCCTCCCCCTCGCCCGCAGCATCATCCGCCGCACTCTCAAAACCTTTAAGGCGATGCTCGACGGCTTCCCCGCCGAAAGCGAGTCCTTCGGCAACATGCCCACCATGCATGCCGGCCTGACGGACTTCGACAACCGCCTCCAGATCTACGACGGCATCGTCCGCTTCCGCGACGCCGAAGGCCAGAGCGTCGCCACCATCGCCCGCCCCGTCGAATATTCCCGCTACATCGGCGAGGCGTCCATGCCGGACTCTTACCTCAAGGCGCCCTACTTCAAGCCCCTCGGCTACCCCGATGGCGCCTACCGCGTCGGCCCGCTCGCCCGCCTCAACGTGGCCGAGACCTGCGGCACGCCCGAAGCCGACCTCGAACTCATCGAGTACCGCCAGAGGCTCGGCCGCATGGTCCACAGCTCGTTCTTCTATCACTACGCCCGCCTCATCGAGGCCCTCTACGCCAGCGAGCGCATGGAGGATCTCCTCCACATGCCCGAGCTCCTCGACACCCACGTCCGCGCCGAGGCCTCCGTCAACGCCCGCGAGGGTGTCGGCATCGTCGAAGCCCCCCGCGGCGTCCTCATCCATCACTACAAGGTGGACGACCGCGGCGCCATGCAGTGGGCCAACCTCATCGTCGCCACCGGCCACCACAACCTCGCCATGAATCGCAGCATCCAGCAGGTGGCCGAGCGCTTCGTCGACGGCAACGCACTCAAGGAAGGCGCCGTCAACCGCGTCTCCGCCGTCGTCCGCGCCTACGACCCCTGTCTGAGTTGCTCCACCCACGCCTTCGGCCGTGTCCCCATGCAGCTCCGCCTTCTCTCTCCCGAGGGCCGCCTGCTGCAAGAGGTCACGGCCGGCTAGCCGACCCGTGGGGCCGTCCTCCAGGCCGGCCCCGCGAGCCCGAACGCAGAGAGGGGCCGGTGAGGGCCCCTCTCTCCTCCTCATCCTCCCTGCTCAATCCTTCTCGCGTTTCGCCTTGACGCGCGCCGCCAGCAGCGTACCGTCCGCCTGCGTCGCGCCTTCCACCCCCACGTTCATCCCCATCTGCAGGTCGGCCAGCTTCAGCTTGCCCAGGAATCGCGTGCCCGCATCGATGCGCACCACAGGCAGGAACCCTTCCACCGTGAAGCTGTGGTCCGGCACGCTCAAGCTCAGAATTCGCCCCGTCAAGCTCACCGTCGCGCTGCCTGCCGGCGGAGGCGGCGGCGGGAAACCAAAGCCGGAGACATACATCGTCTTCGCGTCCCGCTGCACGGCGAAGAACCCCACCCACGGGTTGCCCTCCTCCGGAAACGGGATCACCCCGCGCACCAGACCCTCGTCGTCGCTCTGCACCTGCCCCAGCTCCGCGCACCGGGTGGGCGCGTTCACCAGCGTGCAGAACTGCACGCTGAAGGTCGCACTCGGCGGCACGCCCTGCATCATCACGCTCAGCAACCGCCGCGCCCGCACCTCGATGCTGCCCTCTTCCAGTTCGTCGTTGCCCCACGGAAACGGAATCAGCGACAGCGGGTCGGCGACCATGTCGGCCGTGCGGATCAACTGCATCTCAGCCAGCTTGCGGCCCAGGTCGTCGTCCTCTTCGTCATCGAAGGCCCGCGCCCTCGCGGGCTGCGTCAACAACGGAGTCAGGATGCCAAACAGCAGGCAGTAATAGGTCAGTCTCATGTTCTCTCCTTGGTTATTTCAGGCAATCTGCGCGGCACCGTCAGCGGTTCCTTCAGCCGGAAGGTCAACACAGTCTCGGCCGGGATCCGCACTTGCTTCCGCCCCGTGAATGCCGCGCCCACCGTCCCCGCCGCAGCCCCGGCGCCCGCGCCGATTAAGGCGCCGGCGCCCCCGCTGGCTACTCCTCCGATCAAAGCGCCCACCCCCGATCCGCCGCCGATCAGCGTCCAGTTGCGCTTCTTGTGGCCCCCGCTCGCCCGCGCCACTGGCCCGGTCTCCACCCGGTAGCTGAGCCCGCTCCACTCCACCCGCTCCACCGCCAGGCTCAGCACCGCCCTGCCTTTCAGCCGCCCCGAAGGTCTGGCATCCCGCACCACGCCGTAGATCAGCGCTCCCTTCGGCACCGCTACCCCTTCGCCCGCCTTCACCGCCGCCGCCAGCACGCCGCTGAACCGGTCTCCCGGACGGTTCCTGTCCGTGCCCACCGCGTGATCCAGCCGCACCGCCAGCGCCGTTCCTGCCGGCACGCTCAGCGGCGCAACCGCCTTGGCCTTTTCCGCCTTCCTTCCTGACACGGCTCCCGCCGCCTGCGCCGTGCTGCCCCAGTCGCAGCCCACGCCGCTCAGCGCTGCTGTCGCCGCCAGGCAAAGCAATGCCGTTTGCCGTCTTTTGGTCTGCATGCCCCTGGTACTGCATCTCCCATGCCAAACCCTTCCTCATGAAAACAAATGCGCTTCCCACGGCGCCCCCGGTAAGATTTGCCGCCCGGGGGAGAAAATCCTACCAACAACAGCGTTTACTCCGGCCTCCGCCCGGCGTATCTTGAGTCCGGAGGGATGGACATGCGCTCTGGCCTGTTCTTGCTCGCCCTGCTCGCCCTGCCCTGCCCCGGCCAGCCCAGGGTCGTCTCCGTCGACATCGACTCCGTCATCCACCCCGTCACCGTCGAAATCGTCACCCACGCCATCGATCAGGCCAAAACACAAAATGCGTCTCTTGTTTTAATCCGCCTCAACACCCCCGGCGGACTCCTCGATGCCACCCGCGAAACCATCGAGGCCATCGTCGCCTCCCCCGTCCCCGTCGTCACCTTCGTCACCCCTTCCGGCGGCCGCGCCGCCTCCGCCGGCTTCTTCCTCCTCCTGGCCGGCGATGTCGCCGTCATGGCCGAAGGCACCCACACCGGCGCCGCTTCCCCCGTCTCCCTCGGCGGACCCATCGATCCCGTCATGCGCAAGAAGATCGAGAGCGACGCCTCCGCCTCCCTCCGCAGCCTCGCGGCCCGCCACCAGCGCAACGGCGAAGCCGCCGAAAAAGCCGTCCTCGAGGCCAAATCCTTCACCAGCGAGGAGGCCCTCAAGGAGAAGCTCATCGACCTCGTCGTGCGCGACGAAGCCCAGCTCTGGACCCGGCTCGACGGCCGCGAAATCACCCGCCCCGGCGGCGCCAAACTCCTCCTGCACACCGCCGGCATCGTTGTCGTCCCCTATCAGCCCACCCTCCGCGAAAGGGTTGTCCTCCAACTCGCCGACCCCAACCTCGCCTTCCTCATCCTCATCCTCGGCGGCCTCCTGCTCTACGTCGAATTCACCCAGCCCGGCATGATCCTGCCCGGCGTCGCCGGCGCCATCCTCGTCCTCCTCGGTCTGCTCGCCCTTTCCGTCCTGCCCATCAACGGCGCCGCCGCGGCCCTGCTTGTCCTCGCCGTCGCCCTCTTCGCCTTCGAAGCCAAGCTCGCCTCCCACGGCATTCTCGCCGCCGGAGGCGCCGTCGCCATGGTCCTCGGCGCCGTCCTGCTCGTCGAAGGGCCGCCCGTCCTCCGCATCCACCTCACCACCGCCCTCGCCGTCACCCTGCCCTTCACCATCATCACCGTCTTTCTTCTTTCCCTCGTCGTCCGCGCCCGCCTCCGCCCCGCCGTCACCGGCCAGTCCGGGCTGCTCCGGGAAACCGGCGTCGCCTGGACCGATCTCAGCCCCGGCGGCACCATCTTCGTCCACGGCGAGTACTGGAACGCCGTCGCCGATTCACCCATTCCCAAGGGCTCCCGCGTGCGCGTCACCGCCGTCGAGGGCCTCCTGCTCAAAGTTGAACCAGCGCCCTAGCGCAAGAAAGGTCGTACCATGCTCCCCATCCCCGCCATCGCCTTCCTGATCCTGATCCTCTACCTCCTGTCTTCCATCAAGATCCTGGCTGAGTACGAACGCGGCGTCATCTTCCGCCTCGGCCGCGTCCTGCCCCAGCCCAAGGGCCCCGGCATCATCCTCGTCTTCCAGCCCATCGACCGCATGGTCCGCGTCTCGCTCCGCCTCGAGACCATGGAGGTGCCCGCCCAGGATGTCGTCACCCGCGACAACGTCACCGTCAAGGTCAACGCCGTCGTCTTCTTCCGCGTCCTCGATCCGCAGCGCGCCATCCTCGAGGTCGCCAACTTCCTCTACACCACCTCGCAGCTCGCCCAAACTACTCTCCGCAGCATCCTCGGCGAAGTCGAGCTCGATGAGCTCCTCAGCCAGCGCGAAAAGCTGAACGTCCGCCTCCAGGGCGTGCTCGACCAGGACACCGGGCCCTGGGGCATCAAGGTCGTCAAGGTCGAAGTCAAACAGGTGGACCTCCCCGACATGATGGTCCGCGCCATCGCCCGCCAGGCCGAGGCCGAACGCGAGCGCCGCGCCAAAATCATTCACGCCGAAGGCGAATACCTCGCCGCCGAAAAACTCGCTATGGCCGCCGCCACCATTCAGAAAGAGCCCGTCGCCATCCAGCTCCGCTACCTGCAGACCCTCGTCGAAATCGGCTCGGAGAAAAACACGACGGTGGTGTTCCCGTTGCCGGTGGACATCTTCACCTCCATCGACCGCATGCTCAACAAGCTCGCCGCGCCCGACAAGGCCTGAGCCCGCTCAGTCCACGCCGCCCCCGATCTCCGCCCGGCCTGGGCAGGCGCCCGCGTGTGCGTTGTTCTTTTCGGACTCCTCCTCCACCCCTATCTGGGGATCCTCAACCGGTCCTCGCTCAAACTCCCGCGGAGGTGAGCCTCACCGTCCAGCCCGCCTCTGACATCGTCACCGCCGGATTCCGCCGCGGACATCCGCTTCCAGTTGAACTGGGCGGCCGGTGGTGTCGCGGTCGAGGCAGATGAGGTCGTTTTCGAGAAAGCGGCCGAAGAAGAGCCGGAACAATTCGCGGAACTGGCGTTTCATGTTCACCCCCTCATGACGGCCGCGATGCCGGCGGCGATCTTTTCCGTGTCCTCCCGGACGGCGAGCTGAGCGAAGACGTCCTCGAGCGACGGCGAGGAAAGGAGGCCGCGAAGGTGTTGGACCGAGTCGTGGGCGACGACTTCGCCGCGGCGCAGGATGAGAACGCGCATGCAGACCTTCTCGACGACCTCGAGCACGTAGAGGATGGCCTTGCCGTGCGGCGAGGGTGCGCACGAGGTTGCGGAAGACGAGGGCGGTGGTGACATCGAGGCCGATGAGCGTATCGCGGAGGAGGGCGGCGGTGATGAGCACCTTCTGCTTCACGCCCTTCGAGTAGGCAGCGATGGGGGAGTAGCGGTGCTCGTAGAGCGACAGAAGGTCGAGCATGGAATCGATCTTCGCGTTGAGCAGGCGTTCGTCCATGCCGCGCAGGCGGCCGGTGAGGTACAGATAGACGAACGGCGCCTCGGGGACGTAGCCGAGGACCTCGCCGGGGGCGAGATGGAAGCTCACGTCGCGGACCGCGGGCTGGCGGTTGTACTCCTTGGTGAGCCCGCGGACTTCGAGCCCCTCTGCCTGCCGCATGGCGGACCTCGGAATCGGGTTCCCGGCGGGGGCGCCTCGCGAACTTTGTTACACGGCGGGGAGGAAGCGGAAGGAGTAGATGTCGGCGTCCTTCAATAGGAAGCGGAGGCGGACGGGTCGGCCGGAGAGCGGCGTGAGGTCCTCGCCGCCCTGCCAGGCATAGGCGCGGGCGGTTTCATCGCCGATCAACTCCTTCGAGTCTTCGAGGCGGAAGCCGTCGAGCGGGCGGCCCGTGGCGTCCTGAATTTCGACGCGCACAGAGCCGGCGGACGAGGTGGCGTAGTTCAGCTCGAGGCGCGCGCCGCGGAAGCGCAGCGGGTGGGTGACGGCTTGGCCGCCCGCGTAGCCGGCGTGGAGGGAGGCGAAGCCGTCGAGGCGGAGCTCGTAGCGGCGGAGGTGGGCGGTGGGCTGGCCGTAGTTGCGGTTGACGAAGAACGACATGGTCGAGGGGCCGGTGGCGATGAGGTTGAGCGCGGGGTAGTTGGAGCGGGAGACCCAGTTCTGCCAGCCGTGGCCGGGGCGGAGGAAGGCTTCGAGAAAAGTGCGGTCGAAGCGCAGGCCGCCGCGGGAGGAGAGGAAGACGGCGTCGGAGCAATCCTTGTAGTACTTGGGATCGACGCCGACGGAGGCGGCCTGCTGGGCGCTGAGCACCTGGCGGCCGGGCAGGAAGCGGGCGCAGATGGCGGTGATGATGTGGGGCGCGCGGAAGTAGGGGGAGGCCTGATTGGTGTAAAGGTGCTCGGGGGGCGCGCCGGCGAAATCGATCTCGCCCTCGGTGCGCCAGTGGAGGAAGTCGTCGCTGGTGGCGCGGGAGATCCAGCGGTAGTCCACCGCGCCGATCTTCTTCCAGGTGCGGAAGTAGAGGACGTAGCGGCCTTCGTGCCGCGACCAGAAGGAGACGTTCTGGGAGTCGAAGGCGAACTCCTTGGGCGAGGGCACGGCGGGGGCGGCGCCGACCTTCTTCCAGCGCAGGCCGTCGGCGGAAGTGAAGGCCCAGAGGCCGGACTTGTGGATGCCGGCCAGGGCCTTGAATCGCTCGCCTTCGGGGACGCCGGGGCGGGTGTCGAGGAAAGGCGAGAAATTGTGGGAGAAGGGCGCCTGGCCGGCGAGGACGATGTTGTTGACGGGCGCCGTGGGCAGGGGGAAGAGGCGCAGTTCGGGGCGGGACCAATGAACGCCGTCGGCGGATTCGGCGCAGCAGGTGACCTCGTTGTCGTTGCCGTCGTTGCCGGAGCGGGGGTTGCCGCGGTAGTAGAAGCGGAAGCGTCCGCCGGCGGCGACGACGCTGGTGTAGGCGCTGAAGGCGCCTTCCCACGGGCGGTCGAGGACAAGCGCCTGGCCGGCGTCCAGAGGGCTGGCAGCACGGAGTTCGGCGCCCTGGAGGGAGGCCAGGATGGCGTGATCGACGAAGAGCTCGCGGCGGGAGCCGATGTCGACGCCGAGCGGGCCGGGCGCGCGGACGGCGGCGGCGAGGGCGGTGAGAGGGAATTCCCTGCGCGTCATGGCGGCTCCTTATCGCAATCGTGCTACTGCTGCGGCTGGAAGAGCTGGACGAGGTTGCCGCAGGTGTCTTCAAACAGGGCGAGGGTGACGGGGCCGGCCGGGGCGGGCGGCTGGCGGAAAACGACGCCGAGGGCGGCCATGCGGCGGTGCTCGTTGTGGATGTCTTCGGCAAGGAGGGCGGTGATGGGGATGCCGGCGTCGAAGAGAGCCTTCTGCCAGGCGCGGGCGGGCTCGAAGCCGAGGGGCTCGAGGACGAGCTCGACGCCGTTGGGGTCGTCCGGGGAAGTGAGGGTGAGCCAGCGGGGGCCGCCCATGGGGATGTCGTGCTTCACCTGGAAGCCGAGGATGCGAGTGTAAAAATCGAGGGCCTTCTGCTGGTCGTCCACCATGATGCTGGAGAGCTTGACGCGGATCACGTTGGGGGTGATTCCTTTCGAAGAGGGATGCCCCACGAGGGGAGTGCTCTCATTGTCGTACACGGCTGTTGAAGTTTTGCACGGGTGCTGGAGGGCACCGCAGGCGCGGCCCGCTGCACCGGGCAGGCCGCGCGGAGCCGGGCTCCGGAACGAAAACACGGAAGGTGCGCGCGGCAACCCCTGGCCGGATCATGAACCGCGAAAGCGACGCCTGAAGAGGCGGCGGCGATGCTGGCAGTAAGTCCCCGGGCCTACTCGAAAGGCAGAGAACGGCCGATGATATTGCTGCCGGGGAGAGACGGACAATCTCATCCGGGCACATTGCACGGTGATGTGCCTTTCAGCGGCCCGCCGGCCGGACCGGTATCGCACCAGGCAAAAGGAGGCGAACGCCATGACGGAGAAACGCCGGGCACGCCGCAAACGAGTGACAGGCGATGTCAGGATTCACTGGAACGACGACGTCGGGAATTTCTTCAACCTGCCGGGAACGTGGTGCGACCTGTCCATGCAGGGCGGAGGAATCCACCTCAGGCGGCCGATCAAACCGGGAACAACCGTTCAGCTTGAAAGTCCCTGGCTCCGCCAGTCGGGGGTGGCGATGGTCCGGCACTGTGAAGCCGACGATTCGCGATTCCGGCTCAGCATTGAGTTTGTCGCAGGGACAAAGGGGCAGCCGGCAGATACCGAGGCCCGCGAACCGGTGCCGGCGCACAGATTCTCAGAGGTCTGTGAACATTGCGGCGCCCCGGTGGGGTCAAACCGGGAGGCTTGCGCGCAGTGCGGAACGCGGCGTCCCGGAAAGGCGACGTGTGCCCTATGCGGAACCAGCGGCGCCCGTGGAGCGATCGACGCGTCGGTGGCCAACGGTTTTGAAAAAGAGCACGCATGCTACCGGAGCTGGCCGGTCCACGGCGGGTGCGTCGACAGGCTGAGAACAGAGGTGCGGGAGTCCTTCACGGTGCTGCGCTGCCCGGTATGCGGCGGGGAACTGGACCTCCGCGCGCTGCATTCGGGGCCGCCATTCCAGCTCACACGCTGCCCGCGTTGCGGGATCCCGCCGGAGGCGATCGAGGCAGGCTGGCTGAAGCGCGGCGAGAAATGTGCGATCTGCTCGCTGCCGGTCTACGCGCTGATTCACGCGGTATGGCCCGGGCTGAACGAAACAGACCGGCGAGCCGGCGCTCCGGTGTTCCCTCGCGCCACGCATAAGCTCTGCGCCCTGAGCTTGAAATTGAGAGCAGGGGAATCCGGTGCCTGAGCCGGGGGATGAGAATCGTACGTCGCGAGTAGAGAAAATGATGAGCCCAGTCGGTCCAAAGAAAACACGATAACATTGTAGGAATTTAGTTGAATTGCTGGGCCCCCCGGCATATACTGAGGGGCAACTGAGCCTAAGCTGGAGAGTACCGTCAAGTTGGGAAGGAGCCTCGACCAACATGGCCTATTTTGGATTTGTGGCACTCTCCGCCGGCGTGTCAGCGGCGAACATCTCAATCGTCTACATCGCGTTGATGCCCCAAATGAGGGCCTACAAAGTATTTGGAAGTGGGGACGGACAGTCAGTACTTGTTGGTGCGGCCAGATCATCAGACAGGGGAGGGGCGTACATACCCGGTGTGGACGATAGTGGTCGGCGCATCCCAAGCCAACTGAGTGGAAAGACAGTAGAGTTTGAGGTCGCTGCCGGAATCTCGCTTAGATCAAGTCATCACATCACTCTGAAAATCCGGTCGCTGCAAGGGCGTCAACAGTGCCTCTACGAGTGGGACGGTAGAATCCCGCTCACGACTGGCATCGCAGCAGGTTTCAAAGTCGAAGGAACAGCCGTCGAGCTTGGGCAAAACCCGACGGGCGGTACCTACTTTGACCTCATCATGTACAATGACGAATTCGATAGCGCTGGATTGAGATCCGCGGCAGCCCACGCCGCCCACGCCCACAGTCCGCTACGTTTTTCTCCTGGCTCTATGGCCCCGCGCTTTCAACCACGTCGGTGAACTTGCTCCTTGTCGGCTCTTTGACTGGTCCGGTGGACCCTGGGGCGTTGATTCGGCGACGACCACAGGGGCCTGCGGCTCTCGGGAAAGAAGATCGGTGACGATTTCGAAGAGCTCGGGCGCAAGGGTCGTTCTGATGTTGCGGGCATCGCATCACGAGGTGGGTTCCGTGTCGGGGCTTGGCTGCAGGTTTGTCGTGCAGCGGGCACAGTCCCGCATTCGGCGGATCTGATTGGCCCGCTCAATCGGGACCCAATCTGGGCAACTGCAAACCGGGCCACTTGCTGTTCCCTCCCCACAGATTCCCCCACAAATGATGAAGAGGCCACCTTTCGGCGGCCTCTAACTGACTGATTCTTGTTGGTAGGACCGGCAGGACTCGAACCTGCGACCCTCTGCTTAGAAGGCAGATGCTCTATCCACCTGAGCTACGGTCCCACACTCTTCCTTTCCATTCTACGCTGGACGGGCCGGGGACCGTACCCGGGGGATGGCCAGGGGCGGCGGGAGGCGCGGCGGAAGGCGGATGCCGCCATAATTCTACGCTGGACGGGCCGGGGACCATACCCGGGGGATGGCCAGGCGCGGCGGAAGGAGGATGCCGCCTTAGAGATGTCTTTTGCATAATAACCAGCGAATAAGATCCGAAAGGGTCATGTATGCACAGAGAAGGATGAAAGAGACGTCAAACAGACTGGTGATCGCCCTGCTGCTCGGCTCGGCCCTGTTCGCGGCCGAATCAAAGCCCAGGAAAGCGTCGGCTTCCGACACAGTGATTCCGCACATCGCATTTGGCGGCGACTGG